>JAFPYT010000307.1 GCA_017394445.1 Bacteroidales bacterium
TACGAATTTATGGTGAATGATAATTTAGAGGCGTTTTATCAGACCAACGAAGATTTTTATACAGACCTTTGTTCTCAGTTTGGAATTAGCGATATCAAATTAGAGTATCCGCCTCGATGTTTTACTCATTTCGACATTCCCCGCAACAACATTGAACAGTTTGTAAAAGAAGAACAAGGCAAAGCATTGGTAACATTAGGAGATTTAACTATCGACGGCTTGTTAATTGCCGCAGAGTTTTTCACAGCAGGAGCAGCGACACCAATTGTTATTGCAGTAGAAGCCGCAAAAGGTGCAAAAACAGGCTATGATATAGTAAAAATCACAGATGAGTTGTTTTTTGACGAATCTGTCGATAATAACGAAAAACTGATGATTGCTATAACCGAAAGTATTATAATGCAATTAGGCGTTTATCTTGAAAAAGAATACACCGATTATTTTGAAAAACAAACGCAATCAATTATTTACCAATTAGAAGCAGATTTAAAATGAAAAATAGGATACATATTATATTTTTAGCATTATTGTTATGCTTGATTCCGCTGAACTACGGATGTTCAATAATAAAGGTCGCCTTGAAACCGGCATCGAAAGGTATGTTTAAAAAATCTTTTGCCAAAGTTTCAAAATACACTGGAAAATACGGAAAATATGTTTTTGGTAAAGGTGCAAAAATTTTTGCAAAACCATCGGCGGAAATAAAAAAGTTGACTGGCTTAGCAAAAGACAAATATTTAAAAAAAACGAATAATCAAATAGCAGATGCTAAGGCTGTTAGAAAAGCAGCACTATCAAATATTAAGAATGATATACAGTTATTTAGTAGCAAATTATCTCCGAAAGCCTTCAAAAGATTACAAAAAGACGTTGTTAACAATCCGGATCTTCTCAAAGAATTAAAACGAAATCCCAGTGCTGTAAAAGTATATGAGAATGCATTAGAAACAAAATATGGAAATAATATTTCATTTCTTCGTTATTGGTCTAATAATGCTAATAAATTTTACGACAAAGGGTTAAAACAATTTGGTAAAGGTGAAGATATATTATTTAAAGATGTTAATGGCATCACAGAAATCACAGATAAGTCGGGGGCAAAATTAGGAAAGATAATTGATAAGTTCGATGGAAATCAATATGTCATAGACCTAACTAAGGCAGAAAAAAATACATTAGCAAATTTATACCCGATGGCAAATTCAAAATATATCAGAGGAAACACTGTGTATCTAACCGACAAATATGGTCGTGTTGTTGAATGTAGAGTTACAATCGACAAAAATGTTAAAGTATTCGGACGTGATAAAAATCAAATTGCAAGAATACGTAACGCTAAATCACAATATGATGTTGATGGTAACCAAGTATCAAACATAACGACTAATGATGATGGAGGGCATCTTGTCGCGGATAGTTGGGGAGGTGATAGTGATTTCCTTAACATCGTACCTCAGAATTCAAAAATGAATATTGGAGGGCAGTGGAAAAGTAGCGAAATATCGGGATTACAATTAGCAAAAAAAGGTAATAAAGTGGAGCGTATCATTCAAGTGAAATACCCCGATAATAAATCATTGCGTCCTTCCGGCTTTGTTTTGGAACAAAAGGTAAATGGAAGTAATTCTGCCGTTGATGGCGGTTTTGGAAGTAATTATTTATCAAATGATTAACCACATATTCTATTATGCCCCGAGTTTTTCTCATCACCCCACCCCGCATCAAGCTTACCAACGGCACAATCCTCTCTTCTGAGAAAACAGTTACCGTTACTTCCAAGATTGCACTTCGCCGCTCCGATTAACAACGGAGCGGCGAAGGTAATCGAAGCCTATATGCGAATCACGTTCATCAATGAGTTTGTTTTACGGGTTCAGCCACATTTTTTCCCTTTCATTAAAAATATTTAAAAAAAATACATACATTTGTCCGATTTTTGCGTATTTTTGAAAGCGAGAAATTGTAGCAAATATGGACAGTACTTCCGACTTAATATATAAGCAGTTTAAGGACGTTGAAAAAGACGATTTCCAATACATTTACAGGGGCGATGTAACCCCTAAACTCATTATGAACGTATTGGATTTTGCCAAGAGCAACCTTGCCAAGGCCGAAGATACCAAAAAACTCAAAAACCGTATTTACTACATTATGGGCGAGAGCCTCCAAAATATTGCCCGCCATCAGGTGGCCAACGACACCGATTCTGCCGACAATTCTGCCGTGGTGGTTATCCACAAAAAGAAAAACAAATATTACATCGTTACCGGCAACCTTATGCCGCGTGCCGAAGAAGACATTCTTAAAGATAAACTCGATCATATCAACTCGTTAACACCCGAAGAACTCAACGATTTTTGTCGCGACATTCGCCTTACAACGGGATTTACCGAAAAAAGCGGAGCAAGTCTCGGCTTAATAGAGATGGCAAAAAAATCGGGCAACAAGTTGCAATACTCTATGGCGCCCGTTGACGACACCAAAACTTATTTTTACCTCAGCACCGAGGTATTAACACAAACCGAGTGCGTAGAAAGTGATTACGAGTTTTCGCTGCCCGACATTATCGACACCCACAATTTTCTCAAAAACAACGAGATAATACTCTCGTTTAAAGGCGATTTCAACCAAGATAATCTACTCTCGTTGTTATCGATACTCAACAACGGCATGAACGCCTCGCCGGTGCGCATCAAACTGTTTAGCATAATGGTAGAACTATTGCAAAACATTGTTAAGCATGCCGACAACATCACCGACGACACATCTTGGAAAGCGGGCGTGTTTTATATTTGCGAGCAAGACAATTGTTTTACACTACTTGCAAGCAATTACATCAAGCACGAACTCACCGACGACCTCAGAAATCGTTTCGACCGCATCAACACTATGAACTCCGAGCAGTTAAACGAGGAGTACAAAAAAATTCTTTTTAATTTTGACTACATCAACCCAGTGTCTACTGGTTTGGGTATCATCGATATACGACGAAAATCAGGTGAAAAAGTGGAATATTCCGTAAAAAAAAATAAGCAACGAAATCGACTTTCTTACCGTTAAAGCAATAATAAGGAAACAAGTGTAGAAAACCCACATCAATAAAAGAAACCGAACAACACGAACATGAAGCCATATATCAAAACAGCCACAGCCGACACGCCGAGCGTGATTTTGGACGCCGAGCGGGGCATCTTCGAAATATCGCAGATGTCGCTCCCCGAGGACGCGGTAGACTTTTATTCGCCCATACTCGCTTGGCTGAGAGAATACGCGCAGAATCCAAACCCCGAAACGGTATTCAATATGAAACTCGAATACTTCAACACCGCTTCGAGCAAACAATTGATACAGATTCTCTTGATTTTGCAAGAGATGAAAGACCGTAGCAATGTACTTGTTAAATGGTTTTACAAGGAAATTGACGAAGATATGCTCGCTCTCGGCGAAGAGTATAAGCAAATAATGCAGATTCCTTTTGAACTCACCCTTGTTCCGTAGATGGTACTCAACTACATTTGGATAGGGTTCTTTGTTATCGCCTTTGTGGTAGCGGCGGTAAAGTTGATATTTTTTGGCGACACGGAGATTTTTCCCGCTATGGTGACGAGCATTTTCGACATGAGTAAAAGCGGTTTTGAAATTTCACTCGGTCTCACAGGTGTGCTTACTCTTTGGACAGGTCTTATGCGCGTAGGCGAAAAGGGCGGAATGACCAACGTTATTGCTAAAGCCTTTGGACCTTTTTTTCGCAGATTGTTTCCCGAAATTCCCGCCGGACACCCCGCTATGGGCAGCATTATTATGAATTTTAGCGCAAATATGCTTGGGTTAGACAATGCCGCCACGCCCCTTGGTCTCAAAGCCATGAACCAAATGCAAGAAATCAATCCCAACAAAGAAACCGCCTCTAATGCTCAAATAATGTTTCTAACGCTCAATGCGTCAGGACTTACCATTCTTCCAATGACAATTATGGTTTACCGCATCCAAATGGGTGCAGCCGACCCCTCCGATATATTTATCCCCATACTTTTGGCAACAAGCGCAAGCACATTTGCAGGTCTTTTGGCTGTGTGCATCAAACAGCGAATCAGACTTTTAGACCCTGTAATAATGCTCTACTGCGGCGGATTCCTTTTAATAGAAGGTCTACTTGTGTGGATGTTCTCAACAATGGACAAAGACACCGTTGCCAAGGTAAGCAGCACCGCCGCCAACACCATTATTTTTGCGGTAATTATCTCATTTATAGTAATGGCAATGGTAAAAAAGGTGAACGTATACGAAGCCTTTGTAGAAGGTGCAAAAGACGGATTTACCACCGCCGTAAAAATCATTCCCTACCTTGTGGCAATGTTGGTGGCTATTGGAGTTTTCCGCACATCGGGCACATTAACCCTCATAACCGACGGAATAGCAGCACTTTTGGAGCAGATAGGACTTGCCACCGATTTTATTCCTTCGCTTCCCACCGCATTGATGAAACCCCTCAGCGGCAGCGGAGCACGTGGAATGATGATCGACTGTATGAAAACCTACGGAGCAGATTCGTTTGCCGGTCGCCTGAGTTGTACAATGCAAGGCGCAGCCGACACCACCTTTTATATAATAGCACTATATTTTGGCTCGGCAGGCATCAAAAACAGCCGTTACGCCGTTACCACAGGGCTAATAGCCGAGGCAGCAGGCATAATTGCCGCCATATTTGTTGCATACCTGTTTTTTAGTTAACAATTAACCAAAATGCCACTTGTAAACACATTCGCATCGATATTTTTTAAGCAAAACCGCCGCAGGGTAGACCTCTACGTAAAATACCCCGACGAAACACAATTCCAAGTATTTGACCGACTTTTAAAAACGGCTCAAAACACCGAAATTGGCAATCGCTACAACTATAAAGAAATACGTTCGCTTGGTCCTCAGGCGTTTGCCGACCGTGTGCCCGTAAACACATACGAAGGCATCAAACCCGACATCGAAAAAGTAGCGGCAGGTGCTCAAAACGTGCTTTGGCCATCTAAAACCAAATGGTTTGCAATGAGCAGCGGCACCACCGACGACCGCAGCAAATATATCCCCATTACCGAAGACAGTCTGCACAAATGCCATTTCAACGGAGGCGAAGACGTTTTGGCTGTTTACCTACGTCAATGCCCAAACACCACGCTCTTTACTGGCAAAACATTGGCAATTGGCGGAAGCCGTCAAATCAACCGTCTTGGTAGCGACGCCTTTTGTGGCGACCTTAGTGCAGTGTTAATCAGCAACTTGCCCTATTGGGTTAGGAAACGTCGCACGCCGGGTTTAGACATTGCCCTAATGGAAAATTGGGACGAGAAACTATTGAAAATGGCACAAGTGGTAGCAAAAGAGAATGTTACAAGCATTTCGGGCGTTCCGTCGTGGACACTCGTTCTCTTTCGCAAAATATTGGAAATCACCGGCAAAAACAATATCTCGGAAGTTTGGCCCAATCTCAACCTATTTATGCACGGCGGAGTAAGTTTCAAACCCTACCGTGCTCAATACGAAAAACTTATACCAAATAATAATATCACCTACCTTGAAACCTACAACGCCAGCGAGGGATTTTTTGCATTTCAAAACGAACAAGACAAAGACGATATGCTCCTGATGCTCGACTACGGCATCTACTACGAGTTTATCCCCATGAGCGAGTTCGACAGTCCCAACCGCAAGGCTATTCCGCTGTGCGATGTTAAAACAGGTATCAACTACGCTATGGTAATATCCACCAACGGCGGACTTTGGCGCTACATAATAGGTGATACAGTGGAATTTACCTCTGTTCGTCCTTACAAGATACACATCACCGGACGCACCAAGCACTTTATCAATGCCTTTGGCGAAGAACTTGTTGAGGACAATGCTTCACGTGCCATTCGCCTTGCCTCAAACGCCACCGGTGCCGATGTAAAAGACTACACCGCCGCACCAGTGTATATGCAAACCCAAAAACGCGGCTGTCACCAATGGCTCATTGAGTTTAACATAATGCCCAATGATTTAGACACATTTGCCAATATTCTCGACAACGAACTCAAACGTCTCAACTCCGATTACGACGCCAAACGTTACAAAGACCTCTCGCTCACCGCGCCCGAAATCACTATCGCACGTCCAAACCTGTTTGACGACTGGCTCAGAAGCAAGGGCAGAATCGGAGGACAAAACAAGATTCCTCGATTAGAAAACAACCGCGACCTTATAGAGCAATTGTTGGCTATGAACCACTAACAACTTATATCTATGGCACTTATCAAACATATAATAACGGCAGCATTATTAATAACAGCCATAACCACATCGGCGCAAACCGACTCTACTCACCTGCCTTACAGCGACGAGTATGATTTTCTATTTTTCCATAATGCCGACACCGCCAAACTATCGCTCAATATTTACGAACACAATTTTTTTAAAAACAACGAGTATTTCGGCGATTTTGTAAAGGGCTACACATTGGTAGGATTCAACTTTATGCCCGAAATCACTTACCGTCCGTGGCAAAAATTGGAAGTTTCGGCAATGTGGAATGTGCTTAAATACCACGGCTACGACAATTATTCCGAATACAATCCATACATACGCATTAGGTTTTACGCCACACCAAAATTTAGCGTAACTCTCGGATACTTAGACGCTCACGTTAGTCATCAATTGATAGAACCCATCTACAATCCCGAACGCTACATCACCAACAATGTAGAAAACGGGCTTCAACTAAAATATTCAGGTCCACGATATTATGGCGACCTCTGGCTCAATTGGGAAAAATTCATTCTTTGGGGCGACCCTTGGCAAGAACGCCTCGCAGTAGGGCACATCTCAAAACTCTTGGTATTAGACGGTGCAATTAAAACTCATCTCACAGGACAGTTCCTCATCTGCCATCGCGGAGGTCAAATTGATGCTTCCGACGGTCAGGTGCAAACTCTCGAAAACGGTGCAATAGGATTTGAATTTACCAAACCACAAAACAACGGCAATTGGTATTTCCTTATGAAAAACCTCTTTGTGCAATATCACGCCGTTGACCGCACCAACGACCTACCCTATTTCGACGGCTATGGCATCTACAACAAACTACTTGCAAGGTTCAAAGATTTCGGCTTTGTATGCGGACACTGGTATGGCAATATGTTTATGAATTTCCGTGGCGACCCTCTCTTTACCTGTCAGGCTATCTACAAAGAACGCAACCGCAACGAGCGGGCAATTGTTTTCAACGAACTATATTACAATCACAAATATAATAATATTTTATCGCTCAAAGCTGGAGTAAACACTTTTTATAACCTTTACAACGGCGACCTCGAATACTTTTATATGATAAGTATGATATTCTACGGAAACTTCAACCTTTTAAAAAACAAGACAAAATGAAAAAGATTTTTTATATACTTTCAATAGCGTTACTCTTTGGCTCATGCACCGAAGAGAATCTTGATGAACCCATTACCACCAACTATACAGTGTCGATAATACGCGAATGTCTCGCTGCCGACGAACTTACACCCATCATCAATGGAGAAGGTGCTACCATCACCCTCAACAACAGCGGCACAGTATATCAGCAACATACAGATTCTTTGCTTAATGCCCGCTTTGTTGATATTAAGCCCGGAACCACCACTGTTACCATCGACTACGAGGGTTTTTCGCAAACCAAATATGTGGTAAACATCATTGATAAAGAATCGCAAAGCACATCGGTGAGTATGATTCCCTCTTCGGGACAATATGCTGCTGAACTTTCGGGCGTGCTTTCTGCTGCAGGAATCACCATTCCTCAAGACATCAACATTATCATTACCCCGCGCGATACCGTTAAAAACCTTGTTAAGCACAACGGCAAAGGTGGTGTTAGTTCAGTTTATGTTGAAAATCTCACTCGCAAGGTAATAGCCACCCAAAATGGCAAGTTTACTGCCACAATGCCAGCCACAAGCGCAGGAATCAGTTACACTATTGTTGCCGACGACTTTATCGACCCTGATACCGAAACAATGTTTAAATGCGAAAGTCAGGACATCACACTATACAGCGGCAAAAAAAGCGTGGTACAAATCAAGTACGTTCAACCGTAACGCTTAAGCTTTTAGTTGCATTAACCTTTCCTATTGCACTCATTATCATTAACATCATAATCAGTGTAATAGAAAAATCGCCTGTAGAGTGAGTAAACATTACTTCTGTTACAAACCCCACTATAAGCGCCACTCCATAAAGAATTAAAGGCAGATAGCCGTATTTGAAACCTGCAATTATAGGTATAGCTATTAAGCTCAAAAGTAACAGCACTCCCACCAAGCCCAAACCAATCCAAGTGTCGAGATATTGATTGTGGCTATTGAAACCTGCGTCGCCAGTTTCAAGATAACCATCTATATAGTACTGTCCTATAAGAGCCTCCATCGTATCTCCCACCCCACTTCCTAAAATTGGATGCTTGGCTATCAGATGCGATGCACTTGTCCAAATAATAGTACGAGAATTTATACGCTCAAGACGTTGTTCTTCGGTCATTTCTGGTTGATTATCACCTTTTTCTGCTACTGCACGTTGCATTTTAAACAGCATATCGTAACCACGTCCTGTGCTAAACATTATAACCACTATTGCCACAATGCTTACCGACATCGCTATCCCAACACTGCGGTGCTTTTTTATAAAAAGTTCAAAAATCGCTATCATACATAGCATTATAGCAAAAATTATATAATTAGCTCTGTTGCAAAGCAAAAACAAAAATGATACACAAAATACAACAAGCACCGACAAAATTACCAGTCGCCAACCCTTAAAATTGCTCTGATAAAATTTGACATACAACATCATCATTACTACATTTATAAACGTAGCCAAATAGTGCGGATTTTCAAAATGCGACAAATGTGAATACGAAAAATAACTATATCCGCTACTCAACGCCGTAAAATGATCTCTATCGCGGTAACTGGGCAACCTATGATCAAACACTGTTGCTCCATCAGCCACATACCAACTATCGCGATACGACAATATCAAACACAACACCATCGACACTAACACACCAAGGCAGAATATCTGCAATATCACACCGGGGCGTTTGATTATACCGCCTATCTTGGCAATCACCATTAGGCACGGCATAGCAAACAGCGGCAAATGACGGGTTATTACTTTCATTCCTCGCCCTGTATTAAATGACCAAAGCATTGTAACTAATTCCCAAATGATATAAGCCGCAGTTAAAGCAAGCACCGCTTTTTCGGCAAATGATAGCCTTGTGCTCTTGAAATTGCTATACAACTTGGGATTCATCACCGCAAAAAGTGCAAACGAACCCAAAATATAATTTGCGCTCTGCCACCCAAATGGTATCAAAAAAACAAACACCGCACAGCAGGCGTATGCAAGGATATTGGTTATGTTGGTAATTTTGCCGTACATAATTATATGTGTATTAATGCGCCGCAAAGATACAAAAAATGGCACTATTATTAAAATTATTGCTAAATTTGCACCAATCAAAAAACAATCATCATGGATTTAAAAAGCAAAGTTAACACTACTGGCCGTTTGATGGCTGCCGCCCGTGGTTTGTGGCGCGCCAACGGTATGAGAAAAGAACATTTCGGGAAACCGATTATAGCAATAGCCAACTCGTTTACTCAGTTTGTACCTGGTCACGTACATCTCGACGAGTGCGCCAAAATAGTGAAACAAACAGTTGAAGACCTCGGATGTTTTGCCGCCGAGTTTAACACCATTGCCATCGACGACGGCATAGCAATGGGTCACGACGGTATGCTCTACTCGCTGCCTTCGCGCGAAATCATTGCCGACAGCGTGGAATATATGTGCGAGGCTCACAAGGCGGATGCTTTGGTGTGCATATCAAACTGCGACAAAATTACTCCCGGCATGCTTATGGCGGCTATGCGCCTGAATATCCCCACAGTGTTTGTTTCGGGCGGACCAATGGAAGCCGGACGTTACAAGGATGGCAAAATCGACCTCATCGACGCTATGATTATGGGCGGTGATGATTCCGTTTCGGAAGAGGAACTCGCTAAGGTAGAAAAAATTGCTTGCCCCACTTGCGGATGCTGCTCGGGTATGTTTACAGCAAATTCTATGAACTGCCTTACCGAGGCTCTCGGCTTTTCGCTCCCTGGCAACGGCACTATTGTGGCTACTCACCGAAACCGTGTAGAACTATTTAAACAAGCCGGCCGCCGCATTGTGGAACTTGCCTACAAATATTACCGCGACAACGACACCTCAATGCTTCCGCTCAGCATAGCCACCAAACCGGCTTTTATCAACGCTATGGCTTTGGATATCGCTATGGGAGGCTCTACAAATACTGTTCTGCACATTTTGGCAGTGGCTCGCGAGGCTGGCGTTGACTTTAAGATGAAGGATATCGACGAACTTTCGCGCCGTGTGCCGTGTATCTGCAAGGTTGCGCCCAACACTCACGATTATCACGTAGAGGAGGTAAACCGCGCAGGAGGCATTCTCGGCATAATGGGCGAACTTGCCAAGGGTAATCTTCTTGACCTTGATTGCAAACGTGTTGACGGTCTCACCCTCGGCGATGCTGTAAAAAAATATTCTATTCTCTCGAATAACACTCCCGAAGATGTTAAAAATATATACACTTCGGCAGCAAGCGGTGCAATTGGACTTTTGAAAGTGGGTATGCAAGACGCCCGTTGGGAAACTCTCGACACCGACCGCACCAACGGCTGTATTCGCAACATTGCCCACGCTTACACCAAAGACGGCGGCATTGCAGTGCTTTTCGGCAACATTGCCAAAGACGGCTGCGTGGTAAAAACCGCAGGTGTTAGCGAAAAAATATTCAAATTTGCAGGCACAGCCAAGGTTTACGACTCACAAGAACAGGCTGTTGAGGCTATCCTCGGCGACAAAGTAAAGGCTGGCGACGTGGTGGTAATCAAATACGAAGGTCCAAAGGGCGGCCCCGGTATGCAAGAGATGCTTTACCCCACTTCGTACCTCAAATCCAAACACTTAGGCGACAAATGTGCATTAATCACCGACGGACGTTTCTCGGGCGGCACATCAGGACTTTCGGTAGGACACGTTAGTCCCGAGGCTGCATCGCACGGCGAATTTGCGCTCATTGAAGATGGTGACATCATCGAGTTCGACATTCTCAACCGCAGTGTCAACCTCAAAATCACCGACCAAGAGTTAGAATCGCGCCGTAAAAAGATGGATTCCGACCCCAACGGCTACCGTCCCAAGCGCAACCGCAAAGTATCCCGCGCCCTTCAACTCTACGCCGCACACGCTTCCAGCGCAGATAAAGGTGCTGTAAGGGAGTTGTAAGGTTATAATATAGCGGCAACTTTGCGTATTCCGCTAAGCCGTTTCATAAAGGTTGTATCCTGTTTCATCTTCTGCATATTGTAGGCGGTCTGCAAACCTATCCAAATATTGGCATCAGTGTCAAGCGCCGCCTCCAATAATAATGCATACTCGGTAGTGATAGGGCGTTTGCCATTGAGAACCTCGTTGAAAACAGTATACGACACGCCTATCTCTCGGGCTAACTCTTTTTGAGTAATGCCGCGGGCAGCAATTTCGTCTTTAAGCATTTCACCGGGATGTATCAACAAAGACGACATCATTGTGTTTGCAGATTTTGGTTTGATAGCATTGTTTAAAGTACTCATAGCGGTTTATTTATAATGATTCGATAATTCAACAACATTGCATATAGTAGCAACAGGATCTTCGTCGGTGTAAGATAAGGTAAACTCTATTCTATATTGGTCGTTTGCCTTTATAGAAAACCTACCTTTCTTGTCACCAGACAAAGCCTCAAAGTGTAGTGATTTAAAAGGATACAAATCCTCCACTCTCTTGGCTTGTATCAAATATTTGATACCCTTTTGATACCCTCTGACTATTTGAGGTTGAAACCTCAATTTCTTATTTCCGGTATCGCCTTTGGTATACAAGTTTTCCAAATACTCCTCGTTGAATGTTACTACCATAATGAACTCATTTTCGGTTTACAAATATAAAACAAAAAAAACAAATCCGCAAAAAGTCGAATTTGTTTTTTTATTGTTGATTTACCACAAATCTGCAAAGTTTTACAAAAAAACATTTGCAAAAAAGTGATGTTCAATGCCATATATTTTAATAAAAACATAAACTATCTCAATGTTAGTAATCATTCTTAATCCAGCAAAAATAACTACTTTTGCCGCCAAAATTCAAATTAGCCAACAGGCATATAATTAGTGATTTTACAATGAAAACCAGTCTTATAGCCCTTTCGCTTGGGACATTTGTTCTCGGGATGGCGGAGTTTGTGATGCCGGGAATATTGTCGTTTGTGGCCAAGGACCTTGGGATTACTATTCCCGAGGCGGGACACCTTATTTCCGCTTATGCGCTCGGAGTCAGTTTCGGCGCTCCTGTGATTCTGCTGTCGGTAGAAAAATACAGGCTCAAAAGCGTGCTGCTGTTTTTGGCGTGCCTGATGCTCACGGGCAACCTGTTGGCGGCTTTTGCCCCTAACTATTACACGCTGATGGCTTGCCGTTTTATTTCGGGACTGCCTCACGGGGCGTATTTCGGAATGGGAACCATCATCGCATCCAAACTCGCCGACAAGGGTAAGGAATCGTCAGCCATTGCCATTATGGTAACGGGTATGACTGTGGCAAACCTTCTCGGCGTGCCTATTGGAACGTTTCTGAGCAACAATTTCTCGTGGCGCACAATATTTATGTTTGTGGCAGGGGCGGCTCTGCTCACGGGTGTGGGCATCAAGTTGTTTGTACCCGATGTGGAAAACGAGGTAACACAACGCCTGCGCGACCGTTTCAAGTTCTTAAAGCACCTTGCGCCGTGGCTCGTGATTTTTGCAACGTTTACCGGCAACTGCGGAATTTTCTGTATGTACTCGTATATCAACCCGATACTCACCAATGTGGCAGGATTTGCCGAAAGCACCTTGCCTATCCTTATGGTAACTGCGGGCGCGGGTATGGTGGCAGGAAACCTGATTTCGGGCAAGATTTGCGATCATTATCCTATGGGACTTGTGGCTGGTATTATTCAAGGCTCTACGGCGGTGATTCTCACTGTGATACTGATATTTGGAGCCAATCCGTGGATAATGGTGGCGATGATGTTTATGAGCACATTCTGTTTGTTTGCGCTATCGTCGCCGCAGCAATTCCTCATCATCAAGCACGGCAAAGGCGGCGAAAAACTCGGCGGTGCGCTTGTGCAGGTGGCATTTAATGTAGGAAACGCGGCAGGAGCGTTCTTGGGCGGACTGCCTATACTTGCAGGCTGCGCCGAAAACGTCTCTGCCGCGTGGGGTATTCCTTTTGAGGTAACGGGGTGCTTGCTGTTTATCTATTTTCACAAAAGGTATGAGATTGTGAAAAAATAATACCGTAATAGAAAAATAAACAACCGTCTATTTTATCTCCCTTACCAACATGCCGGGATAGAAACCTCCACCGCTAACTTTTGTAAATGTAGTAAAACCTATTTCGGCATTCTCAGCACCTTCTTCTACTGCCATAAAGCGATTGTCCCATATTTGACCTTTGGCAGGTTTTATAACGCCTTTGCGACGGTAACTTACATGTCCGTTTTCGTCTTCTACCACCTCTAAGACTTCAAATTTTGAATCAGGCGTTACACCCTCTTTCAAACCGATTTCGCACTGTATCGGGTCGGTTGACAATAGTGGAGATTTTATTTTGAATACCTCAAAGTTCTTTTGGAGGTTGGCAACATTCTCATCAAAAGCACGTTGACAAGCTTTCAAGACCATAAGTTCTGGTTCGTCCTCGCTTATGCCCAAAAAAGAACAAGTTTTTCCACTGCTTTCCTGCTTGCCTATATAAACAAGCGAAAAATCACCACGAAGTTTTTCAAAGTTAGTCTTTTTAACCTCATCAGTTTTTTCGGTGTAAACACTATTATAAAATAATCCCTCGGCTAGCTCGTCCCAAACCAATTGATATAAGTATGTGTCAATTTTCACGTTAAAGCCTTTAAGCGTTTTAATCATATCGCCCAAATCGTTAGAATCAAATGAATAATCACCCTGCGTTGCATTGTACACATTTACAGTAGCGTTAACGATACCCCCTGCGATTCCAGATGCACTGCTTTTATCTAAATAGCGGATGTCGTTAATCAGAATAAAAGTGCTGCCTATTAGTTCCTCTCCCGCATCCATTAACAACGCCTCCTTTCTAACAGAAAGTGCCGCCAGCCTTCTATCAAGGTTGCTTACATTATCATAACCTCGTTTCTGAATTAAATCCATATTGCAGACTCCGCTATTCTTGTCCCTGTTAAACCATTTTGCTAACATTCTGCTTGCCACAAACTGTTTTTGAAGAAGAAAATCGATGTCGTTCATTTGGTCTTTATCGGAATTGGTATTAACTATAAAACCTTCGTGTTTTTTTAAATCTTTTATTTTCAAATCTTTATTCTGAGTATAAAAGACCTTTTTACCGAGGTTGTGGTCGTTGTATTTATCGGGTATCGGCATTTTAACAAAAGCCTCCTCAATAGCCTTGGCAAACGCTAAATTGGTGTGAGCCAACATTATTGAATAAACTGAGCCCTTGCGGTAAATAAAAACATTATCGTCAGCCTGAGAAAAACAGGCTAACGATAATGACATTAATATAAGTGTTAAAACTGATTTCATATTCCTGAAATTAAAAATCCCAATCATCGGCGAGATTGTCGTAGATTTTATCGTTATCTTCGGCAAGTTGATTCCACAAACCTTTTTTCATCATATAATCACGGTTTTCGTAGACAATTTTCATTATATGTTTTCCAGTGGGAGCCATTTTTATGTCGGAGGGTACTTCAAACTCTGAATCATCTACGTGCCGTGGATTAACAGACTTGATTTCCGTTGAAATAGAATACATAATATCCATTGTAAACGACGAAGACGATTTGTTTACGCTTTGTGTAACGTTATTGGTTGTGAATTTCAACGGGAATCCTTTGACTCCCGGCAGAACTTCGTCTGATGGCGGTAAATCCGAATCGGAACAAATCGCAAATTCATTGTGGATGTTGATGTCGCTTTCGGTTGCAAGCGTGTCGGTTTTAAGGCTATATTTAACCTTGTAAACATTGCATTTACGACCCATAACCGTCATTGTCCCTGCGTTTTCAACATCGCCTTTCATGTTTTCTTCTAAAATCCTATTGCTTTCGCCAATAGTCAGATCCCGATAATAGGAATAACCTTTTTTAATGAATGGGTAATAGACAATTGTTTTAATTTGATTGTCCTCAACAGGTATTTCAATTGTAACTGAATTGTTGTAAGAAGCCTCCACGCGCAATTTGCCATCTTTTGTGATTCGTTTTTCATCGTATGAGCCATTGTAATTGACATCGGGATTGTTGCCGACAAATCGCTTCATCATGGCTTTCATCAATAATTTTAGCATAAGGTCGCCACCTGTTTGGGTGAAAGAAGTTTTGATGTTTTTATAAACCCTTGCTGTTGTTTCTCCTTCAAAATTCTGTAAATTTTGACCGACGGATACATTAATAAAAAGAATAATAGCAAGGATAGTAATAATATATTTTATCATAATGTTCGCTATTAAAATTTATAAAATGCTCTTGTTCCAACAGATGAACTTGTTTTGTCAAAACCATCAAATCTTTGGTATTTCCCCTTTCCTGAATTGTTTTTAAATCCAAAAGTTGACAAAGCGGCTTTTGCTGCTGCCCCTGCGTGGCTATCAAAGAGAGTTGTAAAAGTAACTGAGGCAATATCACATCTTCCAAGAGAATTTCTTTTTAGTTCAGTTGACGAGTTAATAATCAGTAGTTCTTTGTCAGAACCACCGAGCATAGAGTTTCCTTTGGCCTTTTTAAGTTTCTTTTCAAAAGCCTTAAAACTATCCGAATTAATTACAAAATTGATTTCGCCTTGACCTTCAACCCCGACAACATTTTTTGTCATTAACAAAAGTTCGTTAATAGAGGGTATATACCAGCCA
This sequence comes from Bacteroidales bacterium, assembly GCA_017394445.1. GTDB lineage: Bacteria > Bacteroidota > Bacteroidia > Bacteroidales > UBA3824 > UBA3824. The sequence continues at coordinate 16,074 of JAFPYT010000307.1, forward strand.
TCGCCACAAGTATTTACACACCAATCGAATAGAGGGAAGGCTTCTTTCAATTGAAAACCTTTGTTTTTAGCATAATCTACGACAGTTTTAGTATTAAATTGACCGTCATCTTCGCTATTTGCACCTGTTCTTTCTTCCTTATAATTTCTTCCACACCATAACTTTTGTTTCAATGGCACATGGGTTACGCTCATCAAAAGTCCATGCTGTCCACTTTCATCTACATAGACAACAATTCCTTTGGTTCCTGATTTCTCCATTATATCACCGATTTTTACCTGCGCTTTTACATTCATCAGCAATGCTGACATCATTACGGCTATTGCCGTTAAAATCATCTTTTTCATAAATGCGAATTTTATTAAGTTATTTTATTATAATTTATTATCTAACCCACATAAGGTTTGTTGTCTGTTGTTGCTGACCTTCGCCAAAGGCGCGTCCTATCTGACGGGCAGCTTCGATACGCTGACGTTCAAGTTCCACAGCGTCGTGGTACTTGTCGCGAATTTCAAAGTCGATGTCCGATTTTATTGTCTTGCGTATTTCGTCGCCAAGGGCTATCACCTGAGTGTACACTGAGGACTGAGGATTAACCTCTTTGAGCCAAACGACAGCTTCTGCCGCGCCACTTGCAGTAGGGTTGGAATTCCATGCAGCCTGTGCCTTTTGAAGGTATATTTTACCGTCATAGTCTATCTTCTTTTGAAAAATCTCTGTTATGTACGGCTTTACCAAAGCAAAACCATTGCTGCATTCGGGAACAGCGGTGAGATAATATAGAGCCTCACCGTAATGTTGCTGCATAGAGGCTTTTCCTGCTTTGGCTATTACATCGGCGGTGTGCGTGTCGTAATAGTCGAGTATTTTCTTCTTGCCGTTTTCTAAAAACGCTTTGAGTTTTTCGTTGCGGGCGTTGATACGCGAGAGTGCGTTAATATAGGCACGGTCGTAGTTAGACCCAACGCCTTGAAGGTCGAGTGTTTCAGTGGCAAATATTTGGTTGTTTTTGGTGTCGCCAATGTATACCGTGAGCATGGTTTTGATTACAGTTTGAGGCTGAGTGCCGCCGGTAACATCTTTATACTGATGATTGAACTTGCCGGACACAAAGAATTGATTAAAAACCGGGTCGGCAGATATTCCGTTAGCCGTAATCACCTGAGTAAGACGACTTACAAGATTATCGGAAATATTATCGGGAATATTGTCGCCCTGTTGCATAGGTAGCACCGAAAGATTTATCTCGCAGTTTTGAGCCGCCGCCGAAAGCGAAAGTGCCGACAATGCCGTTATTATTATTAACTTATTCATAATTAGCAAGTTTTTAATGGTTATTTTTCGCCGAGGATAAGGTTTACCTGACCCAAGCCTTTGGCAATGACTTTTACCGGTATATTATAAGGTGCGGCTTGAAGATATTTCGCCAACTGCCGTCCAAACTGCCGCGTGTCCATTGCCCTGTTGTTAGAGCCATAGAGCGGAATCCTTACCTGTTCAAACTTTAATATGTTTTCGGTGGCGGTGGCAAGGCTGTAACGGCCTTTCTGAGTGTTCTGCGCCATCCAATCGTCGATGATGTCGGTTAGTTCGTCGCCGTTGTATTCGTCCTCGAACGACAGTCCGCTGCCGTTGTCGAATATCCTCACGTTGATGGCAACCTCGCGACCGTTTTCAAAAAGGTCGTCGAAATGAGCCTGCAACTGAGAGTTGAAGTTGTCCATCTTTTCTACCACAGCCTCCTCCAATAGAACAGGAAGTTCGGCAGAAAACGACGGCTTGCCTGTACCCTGAGCCGCCGCAACCTGTTTGTTGGTGTATGCGTCGATACCGCGCAGGGTGTATGTTACCGACTGTTTAGGGCCTGTGGTGTTAACCTGCCACGAAACTTCCATAAGAATGTCGGCTTTGGCAACCGAGAGGAGTTTCTCTAACGGAGTTTCCGCCAGACCCGCTCCCGAAGTCTTGCTTGTGGTAACTTCGTTTTCCGATACGGCGGTTTTCGCGCTCTTGATTGAGGCTTGGAGGTCTTGCAGCGGAAAACCGCGCTCGCTCATAAGTTCGCCTATTTTGGTTATTACATTATACAGGTCTTGGCTGCCGTTAAGAGCCTTTTCGTAGTCGGCAACGTCGGTAGTGCCGCCCTGAGTTTCAAAAGACGTTGTAAAGCCGTTAGCCACACACCACGTATCGGCGGGGACAACCATTATGGTAGGTTTCTTAGCCTGAGGCAGTGCAACTACGGGCAACAGAGCCAACGCCGTTATTAATACTGTCTTTTTCATTTTGTGTCAGTTATTTAATTACACCATCTGATTTTAACTGCGTCCTCAGTTCGGAGCGCAGCACGCGCACCGTTACGCCGAAACGCGCACCGTTGCCGTTTTTCTTTTTGTCCTTAGAAAAAAGTTTCTCGTCGGCAGCCGAAACAAATTTGAGGTACTCGCCGCCGTCGGCAAAAAAGAGGTCGAAATATTCTTCGTAACGCTCACGGGCGTTGACTTCGGGTACGAGCGGCTTTTGGTTGCACTCGCCGCTGCCCGCACGGATACCTTTGAACAGCACGTCATAGACGGCGTTTTTCTTTGCCTGTTCTACCGCGTCGGCGCGGTTCCGTCCCGTTCCCCATGCGCGGAGTGTCTGCGAGCCGTCGCCTTCGATGCCGAGACACTCTGTTTCAAATTTTTCGAACTGTGCGTTTGCCGCAAGCGAAAACACCGAAAACATTATTATTAAGAATAGGTTTTTCATAACTCGTTAATTTAAAATTCGTAGCCAAACTTTAACGTAATGCAGTTGCGAATGTCGTCGTCCTTATCTTTGGTGTCCATCTGAATCATGGTATACGACACACCCACGGTGAAAGAGGAACGCTGTTCGCCTATCTTGAAACCTACGAGCGGCGACACGAAGTAACCGCTACGGATTTCAGTGCCTGCCTCAACAGACCAGAAGGGTACAATCTCGCGGTCGTTCTGCGAAAGCAAGTTGCCGCGCAGGTTGGCATATAGCGGAAAACCGAGTGCGGTGGCTGATGTGCGCAAATCGTCGCTTTTAAAGTAATGTTTCAAGCCGATGCCCACGCCGCCGCGCAAAAACTCGTTGAGCCGGAATCCGTTGACAAACTGCGCACCTATAAATTGAAGGTTCTTGCTGTTGGGGTCGGCCATTGTGCCAAAAAATCCCTCGGCAGAAAACCAATAGCCGGTTTGGTTTACGGTATGGTCTTTATACACAGGGCGTTTAGGAGCATCGGGCAGACGGTTCACTGTGTTTTCCTGTGCAGAGCATACTATGCACATTGCTGCACATAACAATGTTAGAAGAATCTTTTTCATAACGTTACAGTTTAAAATCCGCTACCGAGACCTTTTATAACGCCCGCCGCCTCTAAATCTTTGCGCAGTTGGTCTTTATAGATTACAAGGTTGGCTGTCGCCTTGTAGTTTTTATTGCGGTATGCCACCACTTTTAGCGAGCCTTCCACAAACTGCACGTAGTTTTTGTAGGCTTCGTCGCCAAAGAATTTTTCGAAATAAGCCTCGTGGCTCTGTTCGGCAGACGCACTTCCGCATAATGGTTTTTGTGTTGTCGCACTACCTTCTCCGGCGGCTATGCCTTTAAAAAGCACACCACGAACGGCATATTCTTGTAATACTTGAACAGGAATTTTGCGTTGTTTTGAAATATACTCCAACCTCACGAGAGCTGTACCTTGTGCACCTACACCTGCGCTTTCGAGTCCGTACATAATGTCGCCCTTATGAATGTCGGTACGCTGTGAAAAACCGACTAATGGCAAACAAAACGCTAACAGCATTAAAAATACTAATCTCTTCATAACAGTATGATTGAAACGGTTAAAACTTGTACCACAAAATAACAGCATTATTCATTACCCCTGCCCCAGAAATTGTAGCAAATAATTATCGCAAACGAGAATTATTTTCACGGTCTTCATATTCATTTACATAATACACGAAAAAATCCACGCCAAGAATCTCAGATATTTTCAACAGCTGCTCAGTGTCGATGCTCTGGCGTTTGAGAATGTTGCCTACATTAGTACGATGACAATAGAGTTGCTTGGCGAGCCACGTCTTAGTGCAGCCGCGTTTTTGAAGTTCCTGTTCTATGATATGCCCTATGTGTATCATTCGCTGTATCAAAGAGCAAAAACTAATACCGCGAAAGGAAAAAGAAAAAGGCGCAGGCCTTATTTCATCTACTCGCGTTCACGGAGAGCGTAGGATGAACTCCGTCCACTAATCATAGATAATTTGTAAGCCCGCACCGTTATGGTTGCGAGCATTAACAAATGATTAGTGGAAAGAGTATCAATGACACTCCGCAAACGCTGTTATCCGATTTTCAAAATCAACAGTTTCCTACGCTTTTGTTTTTGAACGCGAATAATAGTTAATGCCGTATGTTAATGTTTTTTGTTATGCCATAAATTATACGTTTATGTTTTTGCAAAAGTAAAGAAAAAAAGGATATGGCATACATTTTTTGCCATATCCCATAAAAAATTACACCTCGTAATCCATACAAACGCGGAGTTTTACATTGGGGCGTACAATGCCGGTAGCCACAGCCACGTGGTCGGGGTGAACGGCGTAACCTTTCAATGCCTCCTCGCTTTCCATCAACGAATCCAACATTATGTCGGCATTAGATGATGCTAAGGGATTGATGTTTACCTTGATTTCCTTTAATCCGGGAACTTTGCCCTTTAAGCCTTCGAGACCGTTTTTGATAGCGGCCTTGGCTTCGGCTTTCTGTTCGGCAGTAAGTTCGTCTTTCAACTGCCAGAGAATAATGTGCTTTACCATTTTTATATTTATTTCAATTCAATTGTAACAATACTCATCGGGGGAAGAACTACCTCAACAACGCCTTTTTTCATCGATGCGCCGGTGAAGGCTGCGGGTTTGATCAAGTCGGGTTTTTCAAACGTGTTGAAATCGTTGAACTTGGCTGAGGTGATAATCTCGGCTTTGGTGATGCCCTTGGCTACGATGTTGGCTGCGTTGAGCGAGATGGTCTGCTTGTTTTTGGGGTCAACATTGGTGATAGTCAAGTGGTAAACACCGTCTTTCTTTGAGAGGGTTGCGCTGATGGCGTCGATGCTCTCGCCGTTGAAAGTGTATTTGGGCGATTTAAAGTTGAGCGGAATATACTCGGCGTTTTGATGCACATTGTACATTTTGAAAACGTGGTAGGTGGGAGTAAGAATCATCTTGTCGCCCTTGGTGAGTATCATAGCCTGCAACACGTTGATCATCTGCGCAATATTGCACATTCCTATGCCGTAAGCATATTTGTGGAAAATATCGAGAGTGGTGCTTGCGAGTAGAGCGTCGCGGAGGGTGTTCTGCTGATAAAGGTGTCCAGAATTGGTGCCGGGCTCAGGATCTGTCCAGATTCCCCATTCGTCGATGTCGAGTTTAACGTGTTTCTGATACTTTTGAATAATTTCGATGTGCTTGGGAACCATCTCGCCCATTTTGTAGCCGTCGCGTATAACGGTGAAATATTGTTCTTCGGTAAATCCACGGTCGGGACCCTTAGAGCCGTTCCAGTCGCGGATAGGCAACACATAGTAATGAAGCGAAATATGATCCATATGCTCTCCGGCGTTTTTGAGCAGCACCTCGGTCCAGTGATAGTCAAAATCGTTTGAGCCCGAAGCCACACGCACGGGTTTGGTATTGTTGCAGTAAAGATGTGCGTAGGTAGAATACTGACGGAACACGTTGGCATAATATTCGGGAAGCATATTGCCGCCGCAGCCCCACGATTCGTTGCCGATGCCTATATAGTCGAGTTTAAAAGGTTTTTCGCGACCATTCTTTTTGCGGAGCGTTACCTCGGGAGTGTCGTCGGTGCCGGTGATATAGTCGAGCCATTCTGCCATATCACGTGTAGAGCCAGTTCCCAAGTTGATCGACAGATACGATTTGCATCCAAGACGTTCGCAAAGTGTGAAAAACTCGTGAGTACCAAATGTGTTGTCTTCCATTGTGTTGCCCCAGAAGACGTTTTTGAGGGTAGGACGGTCTTTTTGCGGACCAACACCGTCGCGCCAGTGGTAAGTTTCGGCAAAACATCCGCCTGGCCAGCGCAATACAGGGATTTTCAACTCTTTAAGAGCGTTGAACACGTCGGTGCGGTAGCCGTCCTGATTAGGAATGTTGCTGTTTTTGCCCACCCAGATACCGTCGTAGATACAACGTCCGAGGTGTTCGGCAAACTGACCGTAGATTTCGGCGGGAATCTTGTGAGCCGATTTTCCATCGGTTGTGATTTCGGTTTTTTGAGCGTTGGCACACAATGTGGTAGCCAATGCCGCAGTAAGTAATAATGTGCGTTTCATAAATATTGGGGTGTTTATTTTAAAAATTCGTAACAAGTTCTAATCCCTGACTTTTGTAAAAAGGAAATTTTCTGTCGTTTGAAATCAACGGCATACCCATAGATATTGCGTGGGCAATAATAAGATGGTCTGACGGGTCTTTATGGTCGGCAGCCTCGTTGATTTCGAGTTTTGCCATACTATGAATAGTATTGATATCTACAGGAAGAATTACAAAACGATATTGTTTCTTGATAGCGTTCACAAGTTCATCGGCTGTTTTCCATCGGTTGGCTAACAAATTTTTGTTACGATGGGCAACAACAAGTTCTTTAACTGATTCGGCACTAACAAATAGTGTGTTTTCACAATCGGTTACTATGGCTTTAACATCTTTTGAAAGCCTATCATCTTCCTCTATCATAAAACAGAGAATGTTGGTGTCAATCATATATCGCGCCATAGACTAATTGTAAAGCTTTATCTTAGAATCAGAATCAAACGAGAATCCAGGAGCGAGTGTCATTGTGCCTTGCGATTCTTTACAAGCAAGCATCCGTCTTGTCCAAATGCGCTTTTTAACTATCGGAGGCACTTTGTCCCATTCGTTTATGTATGAGAAGAATATCAAATCGTCTGTTTCTTCAGTGGCTTTCAGTTCATCGTCGGTAAATTCCGGTACAAAATTCTTTATACTCATAGCGGTATTAATTAAGGTGAAATATTCAACTGCAAAAATACATTTTTTTCTTTTCATTTAGGAAAAACTTTTGCATATTTGCAGATACAAAAAAACAAAAAACTATGCCCACTATATCAGAATTTTTTGGAATACGCATTATGATGCGTTTTATCGACCATAACCCACCCCATTTCCACGCTCAATGCCAATGTTTTTAGAAATAACATCTGCCGAATATCTGTCGGACTATAAGTTGTTAGTAACTTTCAATAACGGAGAAAAACGAGTATTCGATTTCGCTGGCGTTATTGAACGTTATCCTGTTTTCGCACCATTGAGCGACAAAAATCGTTTCAAGGCTTTTTATATTACCGACACGCTTGAATGGGACAATGGCCATATCGACATTGCCCCTGAATATATTTTTGAACACGGCAAGGCGGCTTAATTCCACTACGGATTATACCGTGCCTTGTTGTATATCTGATTCATATCTTTTATCTCCATAAGGTCTTTGAGGGTAACGTCGGGATTGTGGCGCATATAGGAGCAGACTATGCGGTAACCGCAATACGAGGCACAGCCGGGGGCAGAGTTGTTGCCAAAGGCGTTGGTAAATGGACCTTCGCCGGTGAAGTTGCGAACGGCTATGGGGTTGGTGTCGAAAAGCATTTTCTTGTCTACAAGATAGTCCCAGATTTCCTCTTCGTAATATTCTGCCCAGCGGTACTGAAAATCGGTATAGCCCCAGCGGGTGGAATCGGGAGTTTCGGGAAGCATACAGTTGAGAAAGTATTGTATACGGCCTTCGTAAATCATTTCGTTGAGTATATTGAAGGCGGCTTTCTCGTCTTTGGGATAATTGAGCATTGCAATGCAGCGGAAATAATCGGCGGGAATCATCTCGGGAATCATTCGGCGGCGTTTGTACACCTCAATGCCGAGACTTTCGTAATGTGGGTATGTGTTGCCGAGATATTTGTCGAGACTTACCGCTATTATGCCCTCGGTAGGAAACATCGACTCTTGAAACCCTGAAACCACGGTGTAGAGTTTGGGCAAGGTATCGTTGGGGAAATAATATTTAAAGTGCTTTGCGCCTTGATTCATAAGAGATTCGAGACTATTGAGGTCGGGAAACTGCTTTTGCACATCGTCGAAAATGCCGTTGCTTTTGCAATAGTTAGAAAAATCGCTGTAAGCATTTGCAAGCGTGGGAGTTTCTACCGTGCCAATGCCAATTATGCCGTCGGTGTAAAACTCGGCAAAGTCGCCATATTTTTCAGTAAGGGCATTGAGCGAATATTGAATGTTTTGAGGGGCAATGGTATCAAAATCAAGGTCGAAACGCTCAATATCTATTTTGGCGTCGATACCCGAAACGTCTACATCAAAACTATTTCCTCCGCACGAGGCAAGCATTGTGGCGGAGAGGAGTATCAAAATATTTTTTTTCATTTTTTTTGTTTTTGTCAACGAATTTAACGAATGTATACGAATTACCTTTGTTACTACAAATACAATCTTAATGATGGTTGTTTAATTTGGTGTCAAAAATAATAAAAAATAGCCGGAGAGTTACACCGGCTATAAAGACAAATGATATAAAAGTGAGTTTTTGTGTGTCAAATGTTTATTTGAGACCTGCAATTTGTTTTTCAAGAGCCTCAATTTTCATCTTAGCATCGGCAAGTTTTTGTTTTTCACGGTCTACCACTGCGGCAGGTGCGCCCGAAACAAAACGCTCGTTAGATAGTTTCTTTTCTACCGAAGCAAGGAAACCGCGGGTGTAGTCGAGTTCGGCATTGAGTTTTTTCAACTCCTCTTCCTTGTCGATTTTGTCGCCCAAAGGTATATAATATTCTACATTTTTTGCAACAAAAGTTTTTGCACCGTCGATGGCTGCCGGAATAAGTTCAAACTTGGCAAGGTTGCAGTGCTTGGTGATTACGGCATTGAAATAATCATCGTAGTCGCCGTCAACGAGTTTTGCAAAACATTCGAGAGACTCTTTCTGTGCAAGACCGTTATCCTGACGTATCTGACGGATTTTAGCAATAACATCTTTCACAGTTTCAAAGCGTTCGAGAAGTTTTTCGTCGTAACTGCCGGCTTCGGGCATCTGAGCCACCATAATGCTTTCGCCCTGTTTGCGGGTTTCGAGCAACTGCCAAACTTCCTCTGTTATAAAAGGTATGTAAGGATGAAGCACCTCCAATAGTTTGTCGAAGAAGGCTATTGTGGCTTTGTATGTTGCACCGTCGATGGGCTGCTGGTATGCAGGTTTAACGCTCTCCAAATACCACGACGAGAACTCATCCCAGAATAGTTTGTAAACCAACATCAACGATTCCGAAAGGCGGAAATCAACAAACATCTTGTCTAATTCTGCCAAGGTTTTGTTCAACTTGTTTTCAAACCATTCGATTGCTTTCTTAGAAGCCTCAGGCTGAGGAATGTTATCGTCTACGCTCCAACCTTTTACAAGGCGGAATGCGTTCCAAATCTTGTTGGTAAAGTTGCGACCTTGCAAGCAGAGTTCGTCGTCGTAAAGGAGGTCGCCACCAGCGGGAGAACACAGGAGCATACCCATACGAACACCGTCGGTAGAGTATTTTTCCATAAGTTCTATCGGGTCGGGACTGTTACCCAAACTCTTCGACATTTTGCGACCGAGTTTGTCGCGGACAATACCTGTAAAGTATACATTGCGGAATGGAACGTCTTTCATATACTCTTCGCCTGCCATTATCATTCGGGCAACCCAGAAGAATATAATATCGGGACCCGTTACAAGGTCGGTGGTGGGATAATAATATTTTATCTCTTCGTTGCCGGGCTGATTAATGCCATTAAACAACGAAACAGGCCACAACCACGACGAAAACCAAGTATCAAGAGCATCCTCATCGCGTTGAAGTTGGTCGATAGTGATATTTTCATATCCTTTTACCTTGTGGGCAAGTTCCAAAGCCTCTTCGGGAGTGAGGGCAACCACATATTTCTCTTCCTCGCCCTCGGCTGTGGGAAGGAAATATGCTGGAATACGGTGTCCCCACCACAACTGACGGCTGATACACCAGTCTTGAATGTTTTCGAGCCAGTTGCGGTATGTGTTAACGTATTTATTGGGATAGAATTTAATCTTACCTTCGAGTACGGGCGGCAGGGCAATGTCGGCAAAGTGCTTCATATTCAAGAACCACTGTTTGCAAAGGCGCGGTTCAACGGCTGTGTCGGCGTTGCGCTCCGAATATCCTACCTTATTATCGTAATCCTCGATTTTTTCAAGCAGACCGGCGTTTTTGAGGTCGATGGCAATCTGTTTGCGCACCTCCATACGGTCCATTCCCACATAGAGTTGACCTGCGGGAGCAATTGTGCCGTCGGGATTAAAGATGTCGATAACTTCGAGGTTGTGAGTTTGTCCAAGAGCATAGTCGTTGGCATCGTGAGCAGGGGTAACTTTCAAACAGCCAGTACCAAACTCGATGTCTACATAACGGTCTTCAATCACGGGGATAACGCGGTTTACCAAAGGCACTATCACCTTATGACCTCTAAGCCATTGGTGTTTGGGGTCTTTGGGGTTGATACACATTGCAGTATCGCCCATAATGGTTTCGGGACGTGTGGTAGCCACCACTGCGTAATATCCTTTGTCGTCTTTGTGAATTACCTCGCCCTCAGTACCTGTTGGGGTAATGGTTTCGCCCTCAGCGATATAATATTTAAGGTGATAGAGATGGCTTTTTTCTTCGCGGTAGATAACCTCCTCGGTGCTGAGCACAGTCTGCGCCTTGGGGTCCCAGTTTACCATACGGAGACCGCGGTAGATAAGTCCCTTATTATAAAGGTCTACAAACACTTTCATAACCGATTCGCTGCGGAGGTCGTCCATAGTGAAAGCGGTACGGCTCCAATCGCACGAAGCGCCAAGTTTTTTCAACTGTTCGAGAATTACACCGCCGTGCTCCTCTTTCCACTCCCAAGCGTATTTGAGAAACTGTTCGCGGGTAAGGTCGCGTTTTTTGATGCCTTGTTTAGCAAGTTTCTGCACCACCTTGGCCTCGGTTGCAATAGAAGCGTGGTCGGTACCGGGCACCCAAAGAGCATTAAAACCCTTCATCCTTGCGCGACGGGTGAGGATATCTTGAATAGTGTTGTTGAGCATATGACCCATATGCAGCACGCCGGTAACGTTTGGCGGGGGGATAACTATTGTGTAAGGCTTGCGGCCGTCGGGCTTAGAGCCGAAGAAATTATTGTCGGTCCAGTACTTGTACCATTTAGATTCTGACGCCGCAGCGTCGTATTTAGCAGGAATATCCATTGTTTCACTATTTAAAAACTGCGCAAAGGTAAGGAATAAATTAATATGCGCAAAAAATTATCGCGAATAATATGCGCCGAAGTCATATCCATTATCGCGGAAAAGTCCGTCGAAACTCAAATCTTCGTCCAAATCGGGCCAGTGAATGCCTGAATACGACAGATAAAAGTTTTTCCGCTGCTGCTCCGAGGCATTAGACAAAGTCCGCCAATCAGAAAAAGCATATTTTGCTATTTTCCCGTCGATAGTTTCGGCGTAAATGTTTGCCGAATCTGTCCAGACCTTGGCTATTTTAATTGGGGAGGGCATTATACTTATTTGTTAAAAAACGATTTCCAACGGTCGATAATAACATCTTGGTTTTCTTCTATTATTGATTCGATAAGCGCAATTTCACGGTTTTTAAATCCATGGTTGTAAACCTGTTGAATTGGTTCCACATTATACTTGGCTTCACAATCGTCTTTTACGATGTGAATGTGAACAGGTTCATGGTCGTTAGAATAGAACAAAAACCTAAATCCGAAAAATACAAATAGTGTCGGCATAATTGGTTGTATTTAAGATGTTACGATGCAAATTTAAAACGTTTATTTATATTATGCAAAAAAATGTGTAAGCATGAAAAAAATGTAGGGAACGCGCACGAGGCACGCCCCTACATCGGATATATAATACGGTAATTAATTCAACCGACGGACAAGGCGCACAGAGCACCCGTAGTGGCGGTAGAGATTATCCTTCGGGTCGACGGAGCCCGAGCGGAAAGTCAAGCGGTACGCTTCTGTTCCTGTTGCTCCTTTGTCAGACGAAGACCAGTAGCGGCCTTCTTTGTCTACGTCGGAGACATTCGTACCGTAACGGTAACCAGCAGCAGGAAGGAACACTGCACCTGCGGATTCTAAGGTCTCCCAAGTATCATTTGCTATATCCGCGGTTGCACCATCGGGCAGGATAACCAAGCCAAAAACGTTGTTAACTGTCTTGGTGGCACGGAGGGCCTTGGCATCTTTTCGACAGGGAGTTGTGTTGTCCCAATAATCGCCCAACAGATATACCCACTCGTCTTTGCTGAGAGTTGACCAATCTGCGCCAAGAGCTTTGATAAGGTCGTCGCAAACGTTCTTAAAGCTGCCGTAAAGTACGGCAGTGTAGTTCGAGCCTACATTATCTGTCGAAATCGGGGCTATTCCGTTCTCAGCCCAAGTTCCCCAGCCGAAGAGGTCGGTCCATTTGTAGTTGCTGTCGGCGTCTTTCCAGTTAGAGTATTTGTCGCCGACGTTGTCACCTGTCGTGTGGCAGATGCTGTACTGTGTGGGTGCGAAACGCCACTTGGGGTTCTCGCTGGCGTTGTACTGCAGGTTTCCCTTCGAGAAGTAAACTCTCTTGCCTGGTATTATTTCCACTTCCCCTTCCACTTCCACTTCCTTTTGCGCCGACACAGTGAAGTACTGGCGAGCTACGGTGTAGACTTTGCTGGAGGCTAATTCACCGGCTCCTTTTTTTATTTCTGTACCAAGGCCTGTGCTTTCTACTGAGGCAGAGGCAGGAACAGCAATCCATATACGGCCGTCTTGTACGGTGTAGTCAGTTGTGTTGATTTTTATCTCATGTTTGCAGAAGGGCGACATGGAGATAGCTAAGTATGCGTTCTGGTCGGTGAGGTCTATCTCCTTGTCGCCGTAGTGAAACACTTTCGACTTGAAGGTGTGGGCGCATTTTATCAATAGGTCTTCTAACGACTTGTTGGAAAATGTCGGAGATTGGTCGTCTCCGATGGTGATTTCGGCGGTGAGGTCGTCGGTGGCTAACGGCTCGGTCGCAACAGTGCCTGTGAACTCGCCCGTGGAGGCGTTGTCGAGGTAGAGGATGGTGAGCAGGTTGTTGCCTTTGTAGACTTTCATCTCCAGCTTTTTCTCATCATCTTCGGTGAAAGAGATGTTGTATTGTCCGGCATTTATTCCGTCTGGGGCGTAGCCAATCTTTTTTAGCGAGTTGCCGGTGTTGACCTTGATTGAGAAGGGGATGCCGAATGTAGAGACGGTATGCACACCGTCTCTACCGTTGGTGGGCGCGTTGTTTTCGTCGTCCTTGCTGCACGATGTTGCAAGCAGCACTGCCGCCATCAGGGGCAGAAATTTTAAATGATGCTTTTTCATTTTCTGTTCCTCCTTTTTTTATAGTTCACCGCCGGGGGTGAGGGGGTTGATTTTTGCGGGCTGTGTGCTGCTGCCAGAGAGTAATGGCGATTGGATATTGAGGTCGATTACCTCAAAAGTTGGTTTGTGGTACTCTTTTCTTCCTTTCTGTGCCGCGAGCACCGGCGGCGATTGCTTTACATTTTTCATATTGCAAAAAAATTAAAATAACCTTAATTCCGCAACACTTTGATTTAACTTTATTTATAAGTTCCTGAGCAACAAAAAGTTGCTCAGGATTTTGCCATGTCAGATTTTTCACTTATCTTAGTGTTGCAAATCAAAACAAGCGTAAATCGTAACAAGACA
>JAFPYT010000308.1 GCA_017394445.1 Bacteroidales bacterium
ATTTTTTTGAGAGTTGAAGCGATGCTATTGCGCTGTGTACATCAAACTGCATCCTCTGATATCCGACGCGTCAAATCGTCCAAGAATTTCAAACGTGCCGTCGCAGTGCTTTATACCGATGTCTTGGGTTTCGATAAAGGCGCACGAATAGCGGTTGGCAAGGTCGATAACGTTGACACCTCCGGCAGTTTCTACGGGGGCGTGGCGCAAGGGGTCGGTGCTGTCGCGGATTATAATCTTCATAGTGGATGTTTCGCGATAAATGCCGCCGCCGTTGGAATATGCCTGCGATAGCAGTTCTGTCATACCATATTCCGAGTGTATGCTGTTTACGCCTAACTGTGTGGTGAGTATGCGGTGCACTTCGTCGCGGACAATCTCCTTTTTGCGACCTTTCATACCTCCGGTTTCCATAATTATTACTTTGTCGCCGTAATGCTGAGGATATTGTTCTGCAAAATCGAGGAGTGCAAACGTTACACCTATCAATAATACTTTTTTGCCTGAGGCAATTTCTTGATTTATACGTTGTTGTAATGCAACAAAATCATAAAGAAAAAATCCTTCTTCTTTTTGTCCCGAAAGTTGCATAAGCCGCTGAGCCATAACTATTAGCGATGATCCTTTGCGCTCTAAATAGGAGGGAAGGAGTGCCAAAATGGTGTAATTATCTGGATGTCCATAAAATTCTTCAAAGCCTTTTTCAAGACTATCGTAATAAATATTGATGTCTTTTACATAATGGCGGCTGGTGTTTTGTCCTGTTGTGCCGCTTGATGTAAACACTGTATCGCACTCGTCGGGTTTTGCATTGCCGCTTATTACTTCGTGACTTTTGAAAAACTGTATGGGCAAAAAAGGTATGCCCGAAAGGGTAGTTACACTTTCGGGCTTTATTCCTAAATGATTGATATATTGCGCATAAACTTTGTTTTCGCAACTTTGGTAGCGAAAAAGTTCAAGGGCATTAGATTCAAATGATGTATCCATCTTACATTCTTTCAATCATCTTCTTGATGATTGTGGTCATACGAGGTTCTGCAGCGTTGGCGGCTTTCTGAACTTCTTCGTGGGTGGGTTTCTCAACCTCGCCAGAAATGGTAATGCCCATATCGGTGATGATGGAGAGCGCAAAACAGGGCAATCCCATGTGGCGTGCCACAATCACTTCGGGTACGGTGCTCATACCTACCGCGTCGGCTCCTATCTTGCCAAAGAACTTGTATTCCGATGGTGTTTCAAATGTGGGACCTGTAACGCCGATATACACGCCTTGCTGAAGGTGAATGTTGTTTTCGTCGGCAACCTCAAAGGCAAGTTTGATGTATTTTTTGTCGTAAGCGCAACTCATTTCGGGGAAACGAGGACCAAGTTCGTCGATGTTTTGTCCAATGAGCGGGTTGGTGCCAAAGAGGTTGATGTGGTCTACTATCACCATAATGTCGCCTACGCGGAACGATGTGTTCATACCGCCAGATGCGTTGCTGAGTATCAGCAGTTTGATGCCGAGCATCTTCATCACCCTGATGGGGAATGTTACCTGCTGCATTGTGTAGCCTTCGTAGTAATGAAAGCGTCCCTGCATAGCCACAACTTTTTTGCCGCCAAGGTAGCCGAATACCAATTGTCCCTTGTGTCCCTGTACTGTGGATACGGGGAAGTTGGGAATTTCGGCGTAGGGGATAGCCTTTTCTACTTTTATTTCGTCGGCAAGAGCACCGAGACCTGTGCCGAGCACAATACCTATTTCAGGGTCAAAATTGATGGACTGACGTATGTAGTCGATAGTCTGTTTTATTTTCGTCAACATATTTTAAAATTTGATTGTTAAGATCTTCTGAATCGTCGTATATAAAGTTTATCTCAACCGGAATGTAGCAGAGTGCTTTTTTAACTTCGTCGTTGAGGGCGAGTTCGCTGAGCCTAACCGCATCTTTTTCGGTTGTGATGATGATTTTGTTGCTTGGTAAAGATAAGAATTTTTCTGTTATCTTGGCAATATCTTTTTTCTTAAAATTGTGGTGGTCGGGAAAATTTATGTGGGTTATTTTTTGAGATATGTTATTTTTGATGTGGTTGATGAGGTTTTCGGGATTAGCAATGCCTGTAATTAACAGAATATTAGTATCTTGATTTGCTGATGGTGTTTCGCTGTTGGCAAATACTGGTTTTAAGCCGAGATATTTGTAATTGGTGAAAAATATCGACTGAAACGGCAGCAGGTTGAGATGTTTTGAAATCACTCTGCGGTCGATGGGCTTGAGGTCGTCGGGACACTTGGTAACGATGATGATATTTGCGCGGTTAGAACGCGAAGCCGATTCTCTCAGCCGTCCGTAGGGTAGGAGGTGGTCTTCAAAGATTGGTCTGCTGTAGTCGGTTAGCAGAATATTTACACGGGGCGTAACGCTACGGTGCTGATACGCATCGTCTAATACAATTACCTGATTTTCATTACCTTCGGCTATGATATTGTCGATACCTTTGCAACGGTCTTCGCAAACATAAACTTGTGCTTTGCCGCTGAATTTTAGCGACATCTGTTTGGGTTCGTCGCCAATTTCTTTAACGGTGCTTTGTGGAGTGGCTTTAATGTATCCTTTGGTTTTGCGGCGGTAACCTCGGCTAAGTATGGCTACATTGTAATTTTGGCAAAGGAGATTTACAATATATTCGGTGTGCGGAGTTTTCCCTGTGCCGCCTACGGTGATGTTTCCTACCGATATTACAGGTTTTTGAAATTCTCTCGACTTAAATACCTGGTGATCGTAAAGCGAGTTTCGTAGCGACGTGATAGCGCGGTAAATCCACGACAACGGTATAAGTAGAAATTTAAACATTACATTTAGTACCTTTTTTTTATTAAACAATTCAAGTAATTCTTTTGAGTTGTTCAGCGCATATCTTCAGAGCTTCTTTTTCGTCTACGAGTGTGGTAGTTCCGTTTTTAACAATTATTTTGCCGTTGGAAATTACCATAAAAATATCTCTGTTGTTGAAATTGTATGCAAGATGTTTTACAAAGTTCGATTTGTCAAGTGTCATTGGTGTAGGATTATCGAAAACTATTAGATTGTTGTCGCTATCTCCTTCAAAATTATTGATTTTGATGTAGTTGTGCACGGTGTTCATACTGTTGAACGCCTGTTGCGACGATTTGTAGTTTTCGGTGCCGAGCGATTGGTAATATGCTGTGCGCATACATTGCGGAATGCTTGCACCCGAAAAATCGGTGCCGAACATAAAGTTGTATTCCGTCCATTTTGAGTTGAACGGCATAATGCCGCGTTGAAAATTTCCGTATGGGTTTTGCGCCACCCACGCTGGTTTGTCGTTGATAAGGTCGAGTTCGTGTTCGTCGAGATAGTTGGCGTTGGTAAGTATCGACGATGAAAAATCCATCAATCCCGATTCGTAAAGCCTTGTTACTACACGGCGTTTGTAGTCGCGCATAGTGTTGGCTTGGTCGAGATTATCTTCTGCCACATTGATTAGCACGCCCCTATTATTCTTTTTACACAAACGAGCCACTTCTTCCACTATTTCGTTGGTGGCAAGATACGATGCGGCAATTCCCATAATGGCTTGATTGTCGGCCATATAATTCATATTTGCCTCAATTATTTTTGAAGCCGCGCCAAATCCGTTCGACTGACTTGCCGCAAAACTCAAAAGTGTGGACACTCCCACCTCGTCGAACGCTTTTTTGATGGTGTTGAGCGCACCGTCGATGTATTTTGTTGTTTCATTGCGGCATACGGCAAATGTGGTTCCGTTTTTGGCAGAGGTGATGGCGGCATATAAAGCCGAGGCGTACATAAGGTCTTCGTCCATCAAGTCGTCCACTTTCCAAAGTATTTGCGTAAGGTAGCGGAAATATGTGAGTTGGTGCTGATCAAATTCCTTATGTGCAAAAGCCATAGATAAACACGGACGCTGATAACCGTCGGCAAATGAGTGCATTATATATTTGCCTGTGCAATCTTCGGTTTCTGCTCCGCTGATTTCGTCGTCGGAAAAAGGCGCTTCGGCCGACAACCTCAACTGCCCCGGCGTTTCGCCTACGAGTATGTCGGTAGGGGTAAACGTCAGGGTGTCGATGTTGATGTATGTTCCGTTTTTTAATAGAAGCGACATTTTTTATCTATATATATAAGGTGTGTCTTTTAGTTTTGGTGCTGATCTCTCAAATGGTCAACAACGGTTTTTACAGGACAGAATGTTTCGATTGGCACTTCCACAAAAACTGTGTTCCAATCTGCCATTGCACCGTTCCACAATCCGGGGCGCTCTATTGATTTGAGAGTCTTGCCGTTTTTTGATTTTGTGGAGATGAAGCCTGTATTTGGGTCGGTGTATTTTCTGAGGTCGAACTTCTTGCCGTTGCAGTCGGTGAGGTCGCAAACAAGGTCTACGGGATTAAAGTGTGTAGATTTGTTCATAATCTCCATACTCTTGGGGTCGTTTTTGTCGATTTGCGACGATTCTACAATCTGCAGTGACACAGTTCCGTCGGAATTTTTGGTCCAGAACGGTCCGCCGCCGGGTTCGCCTTCGTTTTTCACCATTCCGCATACGCGCAACGGACGGTTGAGTTTTGCCAACAATAGTTTAGCCTTTTCTTTGTCGGGCAGATTGAGAAAGTCGGAGCCAAACTCGGTGCATAGTTTTTTGGAAATAAACACGTAAGCCTCGTCGAGAATCTTGCTTGTGGGGTTGTTTTCCAAAAGTTTTATGTAATTGGCAATGTTCTCTTTTGTTTTGAGTAGGTATCCGGCAAGTGCCTGTTTGTATTTAACAGTGGGCTCTTTGCGCGAATCGGGCACCACATTGTCGATGGTTTTGATGAACACAATGCGCGACTTGATGTCGTTGAGGTTTTCGATAAGAGAGCCGTGTCCTGCGGGACGAAGCAGCGGTGTGCCGTCGTCGTTGCGGAATATTTCGTTGTTTTCGTCCACAGCCACCGTGTCGGTAAATTTCTTCTGTGTGGAGAATGTGATGTCTAACTTGATGTTGTTTTTCTCCTCAAATGCTGGGCGGAGTTTCTCCACAAAGTCGGTGAATAGCGCAACGTGCTCGGGCGATACTGTGAAATGGATTTTTACTGTATCGTTTGATGCTGCATACATTATGCCTTCGGCAATGTGCTCCTCAATGGGAGTGCGTGATGTGTTTTTGTAACGGTGAAATTCCACGAGACCTTTGGGAAGGTTTCCATAGTTGAGTCCTTCGGGTTCAATCACCATCTCCACAAGTTCTTTGGCTTTGTGGTTTTGAAGCATCTCCTTTACCGATAGTCCGTACTTGTTGTAGACAATTTTTTGCAGGTTGTCGTAAAAGGCGAAACGGTCGATGTTGTCTACAAAGCGTCGTGCTGGCGAATCGCTAAACTTCTGTTTTTGTTCGGGTGTGTTGTTGTATTCCGAAACGAAAACAAAGAGGTCTTTGAACATTCGGCTTGCCGCTCCCGATGCGGGAACAAATTTCAAAACGTCGAGGTTAGAGCATTCTCCGACGTATTTTTGTACGTACTTGGCAACTTCGGCATCTGTGAGTTTGCGGATGCCGTCGTTGATTGTAGCGGGACGTACCAACTGCATAAATGGGAATCCTGTTTTGTAACATTCTATCTGCCTGTCGATTTCAGCAGTTTCGATACCCATTTTCTTAAAAAATTCGATGTCGCTTTTAATATGCATAATATATTAGGTTTTGAAATTTGGCATAAAATTAAAAAAGTCCGGTGAAATTCCGGACTTTTTTCAAAAAAAAAATAACACTTAAAATCAAACAAGATATGAAAACAATTTTATTATTATTACAATATCAACTCAGGGGGGAGATTTTTACCCTCACGGGCTTTTTACGATATCGATTGCAAATTTATACTAAGTTTTAATTAGTTGCAAGTTTCGTGGGTTATTTTTAGGTTTATTAAATGTTAAATAATGTTAATTAATTTTTGTATTCGTATTTGATTGAGGTGAAACTGCTGTCGGTGATGTGCATTTGCGTGTCGAATAGTGGCACAGAATTATTGCGAAGGTGTTTTTCTGTTTTTTCGGTTTGATTTGCAAATATGAATGCGCAAACAAATCCGGCTATTCCTCCGGCAAGGTGCGATTCCCACGACACGTGAGGGTCGGCGGGGAGCACTCCCCAAACCATTCCGCCGTAAATCATCACCACAAGCAACGACACCGCCGCCGAGCCTTTTTGGTTGGATACAATACCGGCAAAAAAAATGTACGATGCCAAGGCGTAGATTATTCCGCTTGCTCCTATGTGGTAACTCGGTCGCGCTGCAATCCAAACTGCAAATCCTGTGAGGATATACAACAGACTGAATATCTTGAAATAACGCTTGGGGTTTAACATCGAGAGCAGGCACAGCAACACAGGTAGAGCGGCAAGGTTTGAAAGCAGATGTTTTGCATCGCCGTGTATAAATGGCGAAAAAAGAATGCCTTTGAGTCCGTCGAATGTGCGCGGATAAATTCCGAGAGTGGCTGCGCTTGTATTCAATGCCTCCGAAACCGCAAACACCAATGCCACCGCCGCCGAAAACAACAGCGGAAAAACAATGAATGTGGGCAGCGATTTGGTTTTCACGGCTTTTACCTGCGTTCAAAAATGTATACCATACTTGAATATTCACCACTTTTGCGGGCGGCGCGGTTTGATTTAAAGCCTTGTATTAGTCCGCGAACAAACGATAGCGATGCTCCCCGGTATTTTTCGCTGAGCATCGAGATGTAATAAGCGTCCCATTTAAGAGGCTTGGTGTCAACGAGTTTTAGTTTTGTTTCGGCAAAGAGGTTTTGCAGCGATTTCCTATCAAAATGGTTGAGATGACGGGGAACATCGTATGCCGCCCACTTATCTTTATAGTGCTGAGCATCGTATGATAGGTAGTCGGGCAGGGCGATAACGAGCCGTCCTTCGGGCGACAAAAGCCTGTCTAAGTGAAACACCTGCGATTTTAAGTCGGCTATATGCTCCAACACGTGCCACATAGTGATTATGTCGAAACTATCGTCGGGCATAGCGAACACCTTTTGGGGCGAGGGGAGAGGAGAACCTAATTTTTGGGCTGCAGCGTTGCGGGCGTCTTCGCTTACGTCGGTGGCCTCAACGTAGTAGCCGTGCTGTTTGGCAAAATTAATAAAGTCGCCCACACCGCAGCCAAAGTCGAGCATACGCTTCCCGCTGGTGCCTACGGTGGCTATTGCGAACTTATTTTCGATGTTTACACGTTTAACGCGGTTGTAGATAAAGGGAACAAGCCCTTTTTTATGTTCGTTGTGGCTGAGGTATTCGTCTGATTTATAATAATTTCCAATAACGTTTTCGTCGGGTCTCGGCCAAGTAAAGAGTAATCCGCAATGTGGGCAACGGTAAATCTCAAAGTTTTCTTGGGTTAGAAAATAGTCTTTGAGTTTGAGGTGTATGTCGGTGGTTTCGGACTGACAGTAGGGACAACGTGGGGTCATTTTTTCTTTGCAGTAACGCTTGTTTTGGTTAACGTGGCGAAAATTTTTTCTGATGTGTTACCGTTGCTAATTGTATACGAAATTTTGATTACTGTCCAATTGCTGAGGATAGTACCGTGACCTTCGGTAATCTCGAAAGTGCTGTTGGCGATAAATCCTGAAAAATCGAACGAATCGTTTTTAACTTCAGCTTGGATGGTTTCGTTAGAGCCTTGATTTTGAAAGTTTTGGATAATTATCGTATTGCTCATTGTAGAAATGTTGACGTCGCAGTTTCCTGCATCGCCTTGGTCGGTAATCCACGACCAAGTTCCGCTAAGTTCGCTAACGGAATGAATAGTTTCTGGAGAGTCTTCTTCGCATGCGGAGAATGTGGCGGCAAATGTGATGAGCATTAATGCTGCAAGAATGATTTTTATTGTTTTCATAGTTTTTTGGTATTAATGGTTTGTTATAACGACTTTTAGTTTTCAAATATTTTAGAGATGGATTTGAGGTCGTGGTTTACGAGGTCAATTCCTGATTCGTTGTAGTCGAAGAGTAGTTCGTTGTCGAGGGCGCGTCGGCTGAGCACTTCAAATTTCAGTTCTGCCTTTGGCACAATCTGTTCAAGGTCGAAATTGGTGATTTCGCCCGATTCAAACAGTTCGTCGTCTAAGTTGATAGTTTCGGTCATAGTAAAAAGGTTGTATTTAAAATGTAGAGACGTGCCATGGCGCGTCTCTACGTGTGTGTATTTTTATTTTATTGATTCAGCAATTTGCTGAGCCATTTCGTCGTCGATGAGGATGCGTCCGCAGTATTCGCAAACAATGATTTTTTTGTGCGAAGCCACGTCTAACTGACGTTGCGGGGGAATCTTGTTGAAGCAGCCACCACAAGCATCGCGGCGAACGGGAACAACTGCGAGTCCGTTTTTAGCACCGTTTCTAATGCGGTTGTATGCGTTGAGGAGACGGTCTTCAATTTTGTCTTCGTATTGTTTGCGACGGGCAGCAAGAGCCTCTTGGTCTTTTTGTGTGTCGGCGATTATCGAGTTGAGTTCCTCTTTTTTGCGTTCAAGGTCTTTCTCGCGATCCTGATGGCGAACGGCTGATTCGCTGAGGATGTTCTTTTTTGTGGCCAACTGATTTTCAAACTCTTTGATTTTCTTTTCGGAGAGGTTGATGTCCAAATTTTGGAACTCTACCTCTTTGGCGATAGAATCGTATTCGCGATTGTTGCGTACTTGCATCTGCTGAGCCTCATATTTTTTTATGAGTTGCTGAGCGTTGATGATGTCGTTTTTTTTGCGTGCAATGTCGCTTTCGAGTTTCGAGATTTCTTCTTTTATTTTTGCTGATCTTGTTTCAAGACCAACAAGTTCGTCTTCAAGGTCTTGAACTTCAAGTGGCAATTCGCCGCAAAGACGTTTGATAGAGTCTGTTTTTGAGTCTATCGTCTGCAACGAGTAGAGTGCTGTAAGTTTCTCTTCTACGGTAACGTCTGCAAGTCCTGCATTGTTTTTTGTTTTTTCTGTTGCCATATTTTTTTATAAATATTTTATAGGATTCGTGTTTGTGTCCGATATTTTAACGGCAAAGTTAGAAAAATTTTTTGTAAGTATATCACTAAAAATTTGTTTTATTCCATTTTCACTCTCATAATGTCCGATGTCGATGAGCAAAATTTTGCCGTCGGCATCAAAAAACTTGTGATATGTGAAGTCGCCTGAGATAAAAACATCGGCATTTTGTGCTATTGCCTCGCTTAGCAAAAAACTTCCGCTGCCTGGACAAAGGGCAATTTTGTGCACCGTCGGTTTTGTTATCTGCGTGTAACGTATTGCTCCACAGTTGAATACTTTTTTTACTTTGAGCAAAAATTCTTGTGCGGGTATCTCTTGCGGCAACATTCCTATTGCCCCTCCGCCGTGGTTGCCATCGCTGTGTGGTGCTGGTTGAAGTATTTGATAATCGGTGATTTGCAATTTGTTGCACATTACGGCAATAGTGCCGGTGAGCACAGCATCGCAGTTGGTATGTGCTGAATAAACTGAAATTCCATTTTTAATGCACAGAGCCACAATGCGTTGCACATAATTTTCGGCAGCCACACGCATTAATCCTTTGCCAAATATCAGAGGATGATGGCTGAGAATAAGTCCGCAATTATTTATAATAGCCTCGTTTACAACATCTTCGGTAACGTCGAGGGTTACAAGGCAACTATTAATGTCGCCGCTATGGGCAAGTATTTGTATTCCGGCATTGTCGTAACCTTCTTGATACTGAGGCGGAAACACGTTTTCGAGCACGGATATTATTTCTTCTATTTTCATTGTTGCAGACTTTGGTTTAATATGTCGGTGAGTTCCGAAATTTTAAATTGCTTGGCAATGATAATGCCGTTGCCGTTGATGAGGAAGTTGGCAGGTATTGCAGTAACGTTGTAAAGTCTTGCTGCATCGCTATTTACACCGGTGAGTTCGCTTACCTGATACCATCGCGCCACATTGTCTTCTGTTATGGCTTTGCGCCAATTGTTAGAGTTGTCGTCGAGCGAAATGCTGTAAATTTCTAATCCGTTGCCGCCGTCAAAGTTGCGGTCTTTGTATTGAGAGTAAATGTTTACGAGTGTAGAGTTGTCGACACGGCTCGGCTTGCACCACGATGCCCAAAACTGCACAAGCACATACTTCCCTGTAAACGAACTTATTGAAATGTCGTTTTGGTTGATGTCTTTAACGGTGATGTCAGGATAAGCCTGTCCCACCACGATTTTTTCGCCCCGTGGAAACGACAACCCCCTTGTTTCTTGCGCGTAGGTGCATATCGCACACATCAAGGTTATTAATAGTATGTAGAGTTTCGGTCTCAAATTTCTATATTATATAAAGGTGTATATAGTAAAACGCTGGAATGATTCGGATTATTATTTTTTTACACCGTAATTTTCCCATTTTGATTTAGCAATTCTTCTATTCGTGCTGCTTGATTGAGTGCTACTGCAATGGTGATTTTACATTCGGTTTCACCCGACATATCTGCCACAGTTAGGTTGTTTTCTTTGATAATGCGCATCACAAAGTTGACCATAGAGTATGGAACTTCTACTGTAATATCTTGTGTAATAGTTTTTTCGATGGTTTCGGCATTGTCTAAGGCAATGGCGGCGGCTTGCGAATAGGCATCGATTAATCCTGGTATGCCAAGTTTTGTGCCGCCAAAGTACCTCACCACCAACACTATAACATCTGTAATGTTTTTTGAACGGATGGTGTTGTAGACTGGCATTCCCGACGAGCCAGAGGGTTCGCCATCGTCGGCGGCACGGAATTTTTCGCCCTCTGCACCCAAACGGAAGGCGTACACCACGTGGGTGGCGTCGTAATATTTCTTTTTGAATTGTTTGCGTATGGTGTCTGCCTCGTCTTCGGTTTCGATATGAAACGCAAACGAGAGAAATTTGGAGCCTTTATCTTTGTAAAGTCCTTCTCCACTTTTGGCAATGGTGGTGTAACTATCAGGTTTTGCCATAGTTACCAAATTATGGGAGTTTTGCCGTGCTCTGTAAGATATTGATTGGCGCGGCTAAAATGCTTGCATCCAAAAAATCCTCGGTAAACGCTCAGTGGCGACGGGTGTACGGTGTTGAGTATCAGGTGTTTTTTAGTGTCAATTACTTTGCCTTTTACTTTGGCGTAATTGCCCCAAAGCATAAACACCACGTTTTCGGTTTTGTCGGAAATTTGTTTGATAACCTCGTCGGTGAAGGTTTCCCAGCCTTTGTTGGCGTGCGATGCGGCTTGATGAGCGCGGACGGTGAGGATAGAGTTTAAGAGGAAAACTCCCTGACGTGCCCAACGTTCGAGGTTTCCGCTCTGCGGTACGGGTGTGCCAAGGTCGGATTCAATCTCTTTGAAAATGTTTTGCAGCGATGGCGGAAATTCCACTCCGTCTTGCACCGAAAAACATAGTCCGTGGGCCTGACGTGGCTCGTGGTAGGGGTCCTGACCAATTATTACCACCTTGACATTTGGCAGCGGGCACAGGTTGAAGGCGTTGAATATGTTTTTGCCTTCGGGATATACTGTGCCGGCGGCGTATTCGGCTTTTACAAAGTTGATTAACTGCGCAAAATACGGTTTTTCAAATTCACCGGCTAATACCTTTTTCCAACTTTCTTCTATCTTTACTTCCATATCTTTATTTTTTTTAACAACGAATTACACTAAGGAAACGAATTTTAATGTATTCTTTCGTTTTAATTTGTTAAATTCGTTGTTATATTAATATATTAACTTTCGTTGAGATTCTTAAACCCTTCGCCGAGCACTTCGGATGCGTCGAGCACAGCCATAAAAGCCCTTGGGTCGGTTTCGCGGATAAAATCTTTGAGTATTTCGGCCTCGCGACGCGAAAGGACGGTGAAAATTATCTGTTTTTCAGCGTTTTGAAACATACCTTTGCCATTGAAATATGTGCCGCCGCGATCCATTTTTTTGATAATTTCTTGACGGATTTCGTCGTGCTTGTCGGATATTACAATGAGTGCTTTTTCTACCGTAAGTCCTTGAAGTATAATATCTACCACTTTGCCAGTGATAAAAATCACAATCCACGAATATAACGGAATATCCCATTGGTGGAATGCCAAGAGGCTGAACAGCACGATGGTAGAATCAACGTAAATTTGCAACATTCCAAGCGGTGCGCGGGTGTATTTGGCAAGAATCATTGCAATAATGTCGCTTCCGCCGGTGGTGGCTTTGGCTTTGAAACACAATCCGCAACCCAAGCCTACAAGCACGCCGCCAAATATCGACGAGAGCAAAGGTTCGCCAGGAACTAACGCCTCGTAGCCCCAAACGTATTCTAAAAGCGATGTAAAGAGTGCCATTGCGGTAAAGCCCACAACGGTTTTGATGCCGAATTTTGGTCCTAAGATTTTTGTGCCAATGAGAGTTAGCGGAATATCAAGGCAAAATGCAAGCGTGCCGATGGGCAAACCGTCGGGAAACATTTCAAACTTGCCTTGCGTAACGTGGTGAATCATAATGGATATACCGTAAACTCCACCCGGCGTTATCTTAAATGGCGAAATAAAAAATATGTATCCTGCGGCTATGGCAAACGTACCCGCAAGTATCATCAGATACGATAGGAATTCTTTTTTTGTTTTTGCACTTAACATATTAAACGATAGTAACTTCGGGTTCGAGTTTTACTCCGTATTTTTCTTTTACTGCCTTGGCAATTTTGTTGGCAAAAGTGTGAATTTCTTTGCCGGTGGCTTTGCCGAGGTTTACAATGATGAGTGCTTGGTTTTCGGCTGTGCCAACTTTGCCTTCGTTTGCACCTTTAAAACCGCATAAATCAATAAGTTGACCTGCTGCAAGTTTTACTTTTCCTTTGTCGGCGGGATAGGTTTTGAGTTCGGGACTCTCAGCCAAGATTTTTTTTGCTGCTGCTTCGGTGATAACAGGGTTTTTGAAAAAACTGCCCGCATTGCCGTATTCTTTTGGGTCGGGAATTATTGACGCACGATAAGTGGTTATTACTCTGCGCATTATCATAGGTGTGATAATAGGAGTGTCTTTCAATAGTTCTTGCAGTTTGCCGTATTCGGTGCAAGGAGTAAAATTCTTTGACAAACAGAATGTTACCGCTGTAATAAATACCTTGCCTGCGAGGTCGGTTTTAAAAATGCTGCCACGGTATTCAAATTTGCAATCTTTGGCGGCGATGGTTTCTATTTTAGCCGTTTCAAAATTGTAGTATTCCACCTCTTGAATGGTCTGCGAGGCTTCTTGACCGTATGCGCCGATGTTTTGCACCGCAGCCGCTCCCACAGTTCCGGGAATTGCCGAAAGGTTTTCGATTCCGCAGAAACGTTTTTTGGCGCAAAACTGCACAAAAGTGTCGAAATCTTCGCCCGAGGCTGCTTTTACCACGGCTTTTTCGTTGTCTTCGCTTACCACTTCAATTCCCTTGATGCTGTTTTTTAGCACAGCCCCTTGGAAATTTTTGGTAAACAATATATTACTGCCGTTGCCAAGAATCAGGCGTGGCAGGTCGAAATATTTTTTTCTGCGCTGATAGCCTTCGAGGTCGGCTGCCGAGGTTATTTCAATAAAGATGTCGGCCTTAGCCTTTACGTTAAATGTGTTGAGGGTTTCGAGCGAATAATCGGTATAGAACAGCATTTCTTCTTATTTTTAATTAATGCGCAAATGTATTTAAAATTTGTTAAAAAAAAATTTTTGACGTCTAATTTTTGTTGTGTTTCACAATATTTTAAGCCAAAACTTTTACTCCAATCATTGTCATATCGTCCACTTGGGCACGACCATTTCTCCAATTGTCGATGGTTTCGCCAAGTAGTTGACACTGAGTTGCCATTGGCTTTTGGTAGTTGGCGAGCAAAAAATCTGAAAGGTTGCGGCTGAGGAATTTTTTGCCTGCTGGATTTGATAGGTCGCCGCCCGGTTGGTCTTCTATTCCATCGGAAAATGTGTAAACGATATCACCATTTTCAATTTTTAAGCAATGAGTGGTAAAATGCTCTTTTTCAATAATGTATCTACCAACAGGCATTCGGTCGCCTTTGAGTTTTATAATTTCGCCATTGCGCAAAAGATAGATTGTGTGCAACGCCGATGCATATCGCAGTTCCATATTTTCAAAATCGAAACAACATACCGACATATCCATTCCGTCGTCGATTTTTCTATTTGAGTCGGTATTGAGGGTTGTTTTTATAAAACTGCGCATATTGTCGAGAATCGTACCCGGCTCAGAAGCGTCTTGCTCGGTAACGCAATATTCTTTGAGCGCCGAAATGCCAAGCATACTCAAAAATGCTCCCGGAATGCCGTGTCCAGTGCAATCGGCTGTTACAAGTACGTGATATTTACCACATTGCATTACTCTGTAATAGTCGCCGCTAACAATATCGCGTGGACGGTAGAATACAAAATTTTCGGGAAACACAGCATCTATTTCTGTTTTTAAAGATAGAGCCGCTTGCTGAATGCGTTGTGCGTAATTGATACTGCTAACCAAATTTTTGTTAACTGACTCAAAAGCATCGCGTTGAGTTGCTATTTCTTCCTTTTGGGTAATGATTTCATCGCGTTGAGTTTCTATTTCGCTTTTTTGTTGGTCTAACATTTGGTTTTTGTAAGTTAATTCTTCATTGGCTTTCCGCTTGATAGTCAACATTCTAAGAATATAAAATACCAACAGCGAAACCAACATTAATCCAACTACAAGCGATACCGCAATAATAGTCAAACGACTTTTTTCGGCTTTTAACTGTTTTGCCTCGGCATTGTGAATCTTCATTGCCTGTTCGGTTTTAAAATCGGCAATGGTGTTGAGAGTGCTGTCGTTGGCGTTTCGTAATGCGTATTCGTGAGCCTTGTCGGATGCTTCTAGGGCATTTTTGTAATCTCCAACTTTTTTGTAATAGTTGGTCAAATGTTCATAAAATTCTTGAAAACGAGTATCATTTGCATCTTCGTCTTGCTCTAAAAACTGCTTACAATCAAGTAATACTTTTAATGCCTCATTGTTGTTGCCAATAAACGAAAGATATTTTGTATGAATCAGCATTTTGCGGTATTGAGCATCGTAGTTGCTACTATTAATATAATAGTTGTTTATTTTTTGTAGATAAAGTAAGCAACTGTCGGCGTATAATTTATTATTAGTTTCTTTTGAATATTCGATATATGCGTCTGCCAAATCTAAATAGGTTCCATATTTACTTCTGATTGAATAACTGTCGTCGGTATTAATAGTATCAATTATGGAAACAGATTTGCGTAATAATTCTAATGCTTTTGGGTAATTATTATTTTGAAACTCTATATTGCCAACAAATTTATAATCTTCTGATAATGCGAGATATTGATTTAATAGCGAGTCTAAGTATATCGCTTTGTTAAAATATTCAATAGCAGTGGAATGATATCCTAAATCAGAATTAATAATGCCAATACTCTGATATGTGTAGGCAATATGAATGGAATCGTTTAACTTGGTGTAAATATCTAATGCCTTGTTGAAATATGAAAATACGCTATCGTGGATATTTAGTTCGTGATAACATTTGGCTATGGATAAATACTTATTTGCAACTAATTCTGGTCTTATGTTTTTATAATAATCAATTGCTTTAAAATAATAATCTAATGCTTTTCGAGATTTATCTTGAAAATAATATGCCCATCCAATATACGCATTATTGTCTGCAATTAACTCTCTGTCAGATTCTTGGCATAAATCTAACGACAAAAATGAGTATTTAAGAACAGTGTCGGTATTGTCGGATGTGTAGGCAACTTCGCTATATAAACGAGCCTTGGTGCTGTCGGGTGTGGATGGTGAAATTAGCGACAATATGCTGTCAACTTGCATTTGGCACACATCAATTTCTTCCTCGTTGTCGGGTTCAATCTCTTGCGCAACAACGGGAAGAAACGATAGTGCAAGTGCTAATATGATAATAAGTTGTTTCAATTACATCAACTCCTTTATCTTTTCAATCACTTTTTGTGCTAATGCATCTGCGGCTTGCTGACTTTTGCTCTCAGTGTAGATGCGGATGATGGGTTCGGTGTTTGATTTGCGGAGGTGAGCCCATTCGTCGGCAAAGTCGATTTTTACGCCGTCGATGTCGGTGATTTTTTCGTTTTGCGCTTGGTAATAAGCCTTTACGCT
The DNA here is from genome assembly GCA_017394445.1 of Bacteroidales bacterium. GTDB lineage: Bacteria > Bacteroidota > Bacteroidia > Bacteroidales > UBA3824 > UBA3824. Next base: position 16,205 of record JAFPYT010000308.1, read on the forward strand.
TTCGAGCACTTTGTCAACATTGATGTCGGGGGTAAGTTGAATCTTGTTTTTGCTCATAAAGTAGGCGGGATAGGTTTTGCGTAGATCCGAAACCTTCATTTTTTTCTTGGCTAAATATGTGAGAAACAGCGCAATACCGCAAATAGAATCGCGTCCGTAGTGGAGTTCGGGATAGATAACTCCGCCGTTGCCTTCGCCGCCAATAACGGCTTTGGTGCGTTTCATTTCGGTAACCACATTGAGTTCGCCCACAGCGGCGGCGGTGTATGTGCATCCGTGGCTTTCGGTAACGTCTTTGAGTGCGCGGCTCGACGAAAGGTTCGAAACCGTGCTACCTTTGGTGTGCTGCAAAACATAGTCAGACACAGCCACCAAGGTGTATTCCTCTCCAAACATTTCGCCGTCTTCTTGCATAATGGCAAGGCGGTCAACGTCGGGGTCAACGGCAAATCCTACATCTGCCTTGGTTTTCAAAACTGCTGCCGAAAGGTCGGTGAGATGGTCTTTGAGCGGTTCGGGATTGTGGGCAAAATGTCCGTCGCAAGTGCCGTTGATTATTGAATATTTTTCTACGCCCAATGCTTTGAACAGTTTTGGGAGAATGATTCCGCCCACCGAGTTGATAGTGTCGGCGCATACAGTAAAGTTTGCTTTGCGTATTGCTTCCACATCAACAAGCGGCAGGTTGAGTGTGCGCTGAATGTGAACGTCTTCAAAACCTTCAACAGTGCGTATGGTGCCAAGTTTTTCTACTTCGGCGTATGCGGCCTGAGTATCAACCTTTTCGCTAAAATCTATAATAAATTTTCCGTCGGCAGCGGTAACAAATTCGCCGTTGTGGTCGAGGAGTTTGAGGGCGTTCCACTGGGTAGGATTGTGGCTTGCGGTGAGGATAATTCCGCCGTCGGCTTCAAACTCTGTTACAGCCATTTCGGTGGTGGGAGTGGTGGCGTAGTCGATGTCGATAACGTTTACTCCGCAGCACGATAAAGTGCCTATAACCAATTGTTTAACAGTTGCGCCCGAAATTCTTCCGTCGCGACCCACTACCACGGTGTATTCCTCTTTTGTGGATTGATTTTTAAGCCATTTAGAATAGGCTGTGGTAAATTTTACAATGTCGATTGGGGTGAGGTTTTCGCCGCAATTGCCGCCGATAGTACCTCTTATGCCTGAAATTGATTTGATTAGTGTCATATATTATAAATGTGTGGTTTATTTATTTGATGGCAAAAGTAATAATATTTGCCCAATAACAAAAATAGATTTTGGCTGCCTGAAACCAAAATTTTTTTACCTTTGCAACAAATCATTTTACTACTTATCACTTTATTTGAATAAATATTTATGAAAAAATTTGTTGTAACTGCGCTTGCTGCACTGTTGGTTTCGGGTGCTGAGGCTCAGAATAAACTGTATGCCGACGAGTTTCCTATCGGCGATGTAACCCTTTTGGACGGAGTGTTGAAAAAAGCCTGCGACCTTAACGTGCAGACTCTCTTGAAATACGATTGCGACCGTCTTTTGGCTCCTTATCTCAAAGAGGCTGGATTGCAGCCCAAGGCTAAGCCGTATCCCAATTGGGACGGTCTCGATGGTCACGTGGGCGGACATTACCTCACCGCTATGGCTATCAACGCTGCTCAGGGCAATCAGGAGTGCCGCCGCCGTATGGAATATATGATCGACGAACTTGAAAAATGCGCCGACGCCAACAATAAAAACCACGCTTCGTGGGGTCGCGGATATGTGGGTGGAATGCCCAACAGCGAGGGCGTTTGGACTAAATTTAAAACTGGCGACTTTGGTGCTTATTTTGGCGCCTGGGCTCCGTTTTACAACCTTCACAAGATGTTTGCCGGTTTGCGCGACGCGTGGGTGTATTGCGGCAACGAAAAGGCCAAAAACCTTTTTATCGGTTTCTGCGATTGGGCTGACGACCTTACTGCCGCCCTTTCCGACGACCAAATGGAGCAGATGCTCAACAACGAGCACGGTGGTATGAACGAGGTGATTGCCGATGCTTATGCCATTACGGGCAACAAAAAATATCTTGTTTTGGCGCAGAGATTTTCGCACCGTAGATTGTTAACGCCTATGAGTCAGCGTCAAGATTGCCTCGACAATATGCACGCTAATACCCAAGTGCCTAAGGTTGTGGGTTTTGAACGTATTTCGGAACTTTCGGGCAACGAGCCTTACCACAATGCAAGCCTTTATTTTTGGGATATTGTTACTGGCGAACGTTCGTTGGCTTTTGGTGGCAATAGTCGCCGCGAACATTTTCCGAGCCGCGAAGCCTGCACCGACTTTATCAACGATATCGATGGTCCTGAAAGTTGCAACACCAACAATATGCTCAAACTCACCGAAGACCTTCACCGCCGCAATCCCGAGGCGCGTTTTGCCGACTATTACGAATTGGCAACTTTTAACCATATTCTTTCGTCGCAACATCCTCAGCACGGCGGATACGTATATTTTACCCCCGCCCGTCCGCGCCATTACCGCAACTATTCTGCTCCCAATGAGGCTATGTGGTGCTGCGTGGGCACAGGTATGGAAAACCACGGTAAATATGGTCAGTTTATCTATACTCACGTTGGCAACGCTTTGTATGTTAATTTGTTTGTAGCCTCAGAACTCAATTGGCGCGAAAAGGGAATCATCGTCCGTCAAGAAACTCAGTTTCCTTACTCCGAAAACAGCCGCATAACCATAGCCAATGGCAAAGGCAAGTTTCCGCTATTGGTGCGTTACCCGGCGTGGGTTAATCCCGGCGAATTTTCGGTAAAGGTTAACGGACAGCCTGTGGAAATTATCAGCGGTCCCTCGTCGTATGTGGCTATCGACCGCAGTTGGAAAAAAGGCGATGTGGTAGACATCACTTTCCCTATGCACAACAGTATCAGTTATTTACCTAACGTGCCGCAATATATAGCATTAATGCACGGTCCTATTATGCTTGGAATGAAAACCGGCACCGAAGACCTTGCTCACCTTGTGGCCGACGACAGCCGTTTTGGTCAGTACGCTTCGGGTAAAAAACTCCCTGTTAACGAGGCACCTATACTTATCAACAATAATATCGACCAAATTGCTTCGCAGTTGAAACCCGTTAGCGGAAGTCCTCTGCACTTTACTTTGGAAACCAAGATGGTGAACGGAATAAAAGGCGAGTTGCAGCCGTTTTTTGAAATTCACGATTCGCGTTATATGATGTATTGGCTTGCCCTTTCGGAGAAAAACTACCAAGGATTTCTCGACCAACTTGCCCGCGAGGAGCAGGAGCGTCAGGCTTTGGAGGCACGCACAGTGGATAAAGTTCAGCCCGGCGAGCAGCAGCCCGAAACCGACCACAAGATGGAAACCGACAATTCGTACACTGGCAACAACAATGATGTTTTTTATCGCGATGCAAGCGACGGACACTATTTCAGTTACCTGATGCAGACAGGTGGACGCACCGACCTTTCGCTCCGTATCAAATATTGGGGCGTGGGCGAATGGAAAAGTCACGAATTTGACATTTTTGTAGACGACGTGCTTGTAAAATCGGTAAACAACACCGGCAAATACCGCATTTCGGAGTTTAAATACGAAATTTACGAGATTCCCGCCGCCGTGCTCAAAGGCAAAACCCAAGTAAGAGTAAAATTTGTAGCCCGTCCGCACCGTCAGATAGGCGAAATTTACGGAGTAAGATTGGTGAAGGGAGAATAGGTTTTTTAATACTTTTTTTATTACCTTTGCGCCGCTTAAAAATCAAAAATACATTAAAGTGTCATATTTAGATGAATTAAACCTGCCTCAGCGCGAGGCTGTGGAATATATTGATGGTCCGGCGCTCGTGATTGCTGGTGCGGGTTCGGGCAAAACAAGGGTGCTCACTTACAAGATTATGCACCTTATCGAAAACGGTTTTCAGCCGTGGAACATCCTTGCTATCACCTTTACCAACAAGGCGGCGCGAGAGATGAAAGAGCGTATTGCCCAAAAAATCGGCGAACAAAAGGCGGCTCAACTCTGGATGGGTACGTTCCACTCGATTTTTTTGCGTATTTTGAAAGTGGAGGTGGAAAATACCGATTATCAAAAAAACTTTACCATTTACGACCAAGCCGACGCTCGCAATGTGGTTAAGGGCATTATAAAAGAGATGAAACTCGACGATAAAACCTACCCCGTAAACGACATTGCGTCAAGGATTTCGTCGGCAAAAAACAGTCTTATTCCCCCAAATGCGTATGCTGCGAGCGAACTCTATGCCGACGACTGCAATTCGCGCCGCAATTATACCGACAAAATTTATATGCAATATGCTCGTAAGTGCCATCAAGCCAATGCGATGGACTTCGACGACCTTTTGCTCCAAACTTATATCCTGTTTAGCAAACATCCCGAATTGGTAAAAAAATATTCCGACAAGTTTAAGTATATTCTTGTAGACGAGTATCAGGATACCAATTCGGTTCAGTATATGATAGTCAAGGCGTTAGGCTCGCTCCATCATAAAGTTTTTGTGGTGGGCGACGATGCTCAGAGTATCTACTCTTTCCGTGGTGCGCAGATTGAGAACATTCTCAATTTTAAACGCGACTACAAGGAGGCTAAGATTTTTAAACTTGAACAGAATTACCGCAGCACGCAAACCATAGTTAACGCAGCCAACGCCGTTATTGCTAAGAATACCAGACA
>JAFPYT010000309.1 GCA_017394445.1 Bacteroidales bacterium
CGTTAGCGTTTGCTAATCCGTCGTGCAAATGCATTACTGCCAATTTTTCTAAAAACAAAGTGATGCCGGGCGGTACGGGCGAGGTAGAGATAACATTCTCACCGTCAGGCAATATGGGCGAAACTTTCCGCAGCGTGGAACTCTTCAACAGCAAAAACCAACTGATGGGTGTTTTGGAAATTACTGCCAACGTGATACCCGCAAACCGCTCTATACAAGAACGTTTCTATTATTCCATAGCCGATATGGTGTACGCTTCAAGAATGAATATCCCCTTTGGATATGTCTACAAGGGCGGAAGCATCACCAAAACTTTCTATTTGGCTAACGCATCTTCCAAAAATATTGACATAAAGATAGAAACATCTAACAACCAATATCTTACAGTTGACTATCCTCACGAAATAAAACCCAACGGAGAAGAACCTGTTAACATAACTTACTCTGCTCCAAGCGATAAGGATTTATTTGCCACACTTATCGACACCTTATATATTTACGTCAACGGCAACAAAACAAGGATGAACGCCACCTCTAAGGCTTTGTTTGTTAAAGCGTTAGACACCACAAGCCTTCAACCCTCAATGCGCACATATCCATCGGCTGCCACAATCAAAGGCGGCAAGGGCGAAATCACTATCTTCAACGATGGCAAAGCCGACCTTGAAATATATCAGGTGAAGATTCCCAAAAATGTTAAAACCAACCTCCAAGCGGGATTATTGATTAAACCAAACGAAAGTTTTATAGTCAAAATATCGCTCAAAAACGGGGAAAAGGCTACGTTGAATATTTTTACTAACGACACGTTAAGACCATACAAAGAACTGATTTTTAATTAAATAAAAAACACAACAGAATGAAAAAACAATTAAAGTTATCAATGTTGGCTGTTGGTTTAACAGCCGCTTCATTGGTGTTTATGAGCGGAAAGCCAAAATACGACTATCCGTTTCAAGACCCATCCAAACCAATAGAAGAGAGGGTTGAAAACCTGATTTCGCTTCTTACTCCCGAAGAAAAAGTAGGCCTGATGATGAACAAATCCGTTTCTATCGATCGTCTCGGCATTCCATCTTACAACTGGTGGAGCGAGGCTTGCCACGGTGTTCGTCAAGGCGGCTACACAGTGTTTCCCCAGCCTATCGGAATGGCAGCAGCATTCGACGCTCAGATGTTTTACGATGTATTTTCGGCTGTATCTGACGAGGCTCGTGCCAACTGGAACCGCTCTAATCACGACATTTTCAACGTGCCAATGGGCGTTACCTATTACCCTGGAAATCCCGAACTTACATTCTGGTGTCCTAACGTAAATATCTTCCGCGACCCTCGTTGGGGACGTGGTCAGGAGACTTGCGGCGAAGACCCCTATCTATCTGGTATTCTTGGCGTTGAAACCGTAAAAGGTATGCAGGGCAACGACAAAAAATATTTCAAAACTCACGCTTGCGCAAAACACTACGCCGTACACAGCGGTCCTGAGCCGTTGCGCCACACTTACGACGCAAAAGTATCTATGCGCGACCTTTGGGAAACTTACCTACCCGCATTCAAAAAACTCGTAAAAGAGGGCAACGTACGCGAGGTAATGTGCGCCTACAACCGTTACGAAGGCGTTCCCTGCTGTTCGAGCGAACGTCTTTTGCAGGATATTCTCCGCAAAAAATGGGGCTACGATGCCATTGTGCTCACCGACTGCGACGCTATCAACAATTTTTACACCA
>JAFPYT010000310.1 GCA_017394445.1 Bacteroidales bacterium
ACCGAAACAGAAACTGCAACATCGGTTGCCGACCAAGCAACGGTGATCGACACTATCGACCAATATGTCAACACCATACGCGAAAACGGCGACCAGTTTGACTTTAAGCGTACCAAAACAGAAAACGGTTATGCCGTAGTGTGCACGCTCAATGGCGATGTGGTAAAGGTGTCGATACTCGACAGCATTGGCTGCAACACCGATTATTACATCCGCTCGTCGCGCCCTGTATTTATGAACCGCAATGTATTTTTTGATGTGGATTCGTCGTATATGGAAAGCGCATATTACATCGACGGCAACGTTTACAAGTATTTTTGCGATGGATTTGAAATAACAGACAAGGCCGCCGTGGATCAGATTTCGCTCTTAACCCACAACGACCTTGCGTCAAAACTATAACCCACTAAAATCTTAATCAGCCCATAAGTCCGCCGGTGATGGCTATACATTCGCCGGTGATGTAAGCTGCTGCATCCGAAGCAAGGAAAGCAACAAGCTCAGCCACCTCGTTTGCCTCGCCAAAACGTCCGAGGGCGATAGTTTTTACGAGTTCCTCTTCGTTGAGACCTTCGGTCATATCTGTGCGGATAAAACCGGGAGCCACAGCGTTGACAGTGATATTCTTTTTGCCAACCTCTTTTGAGAGGGCTTTGGTGGCGGCGATGATAGCACCCTTGGATGCCGAATAGTTGGTTTGTCCGGGTAAGCCGATCAAGCCCGACACCGATGCCATATTGATAATACGTCCGTGTTTTTTGCGCACCATTTTTGACAGCACAGCACGGGTAACATTATAGAAACCGTTGATAGTGATAGTGGTAACGGCAGCCCAATCTTCTTTAGGCATAAGGGGCAAAAGGTTGTCTTTGCGTATGCCGGCGTTGTTTACAAGCACGTCGATATATTCGCCCTTGTTGTCGTTCATCCATTTTTCGATAGCGGCGGTGGTTTCGTCGTAGTTGGCAACGTCGAATTTAATTAATTCGCCCTCCTGTCCCGCCTGTTTGGTAAGTTCGAGTGTCTCTTGGGCTTTAGCCTCGTTCGACACATAGTTGATAAGCACCTTGTATCCTTGACTTGCAAGTTTGATGCAGATTGCGCGTCCAAGACCGCGGCTTCCTCCAGTTACTAATGCGTATTTCATATTGTTATGGTGTTAATAATAAAGTTCGTCTTCGTCGGCAAGAATATATTTGCGAGTGTAATACCATGTGGTAACAAGGCTGAGGGCAAATCCCATCACAACCATTACCAACAATGTGGTAGGAAATGCAGTAAGTGTAACCACGCCGTCAACAATTTTATCGATAAAATTAACGGTTATAGTAAATAATAAAATTGCAAACGCAATAGAAAACAACGATTGAAAAAATGCTCGTTTAAGATAAGGTTTGCTAATTTTCCAAGTGGTGGCACCAATAAGCTTTGATGTGCGGATGTCGAATCTATTGCCCGACATTTGCAGCCTAACGGTGTTACTAATAAAGATTATGGTGATAACCAGCAATATAAGACTTACCACAAACACAATAGAAGAAATTTTGTTGAGCACAGTGGTAGTATTGCGCCAAACATTGTGAGGAAAATTCACCTCGTCGACCACATTGTTGGTTTTGAGGCGTTTGCTCAGCGACCTTACACTGTCGATAGTGGCGTAATCGCTATTGAGTTTAACCTCTATGCGCGACAAAAGCGGATTTTTGCCATCGAGAATAGCCACAAAATCTTCGCCGAGCTCGTCTTTGAGTTCGTCGGCAGCATCGTCCTTGGATATAAACTTGCTATCGCGCACAAACGGATAGGTAGCCAGCTGCTTGCGAAATTGCTCGATAGAAGCAAGGCTGCTGTTGTCGTTTAAAGTGATGGTAAGTTTGATATTGCTGCGAAACATATCGCTAATATGCTGGGTATTAAACATCAGCATACAAAAAAGTCCCGACATATACAGCACCAACGCAATACACATTGTGGTGGATATGGTAGACATAAATAATTTGCGCCTATAAAACTTGTTTGCCGAAGGGCGCGGATTTTCTGTTTGTTCCATTTTTTTGATTCCTTGACGTTCCTTGTAGTAGTAATTTGTTGCAAATATAAACACATTTCTGTAAATTTGCGGCAAAAAGGTAAAAAATTATTTCCTTACCTTTGTAATAAATTATTAGCATTAGAAACTATGAGCAAAACAGCATTAATAACAGGCATCACAGGTCAAGACGGAGCATACTTGGCAGAGTTTCTGTTAAAAAAAGGATATATGGTACACGGAGTAAAACGCCGCAGTTCGCTTTTCAACACCGACCGTATCGACCATCTTTATCAAGACCCCCACGAAGAAAACCAAATGTTTAAACTCCATTACGGCGACCTCACCGACAGCACCAACCTCATCCGCATTGTTCAGGAGGTAAAACCCGACGAGATATACAACCTTGCCGCTATGAGCCACGTGGCAGTAAGTTTCGACACGCCCGAATACACCGCCAACGCCGACGGGTTAGGCACTCTGCGCCTGCTCGAAGCCATCCGCATACTCGGTTTAGAAAACCACACACGCATATACCAAGCCTCTACATCAGAGCTTTTTGGCAAAGTGCAGGCTGTGCCACAAAACGAGAAAACACCCTTTTATCCACGCTCGCCATACGCCGCCGCCAAACTTTACGCTTATTGGATAATGGTAAACTACCGCGAGGCTTACAACATATTTGCATCTAACGGAATACTCTTCAACCACGAATCACCCATCCGAGGCGAAACCTTCGTTACCCGCAAAATTACTCGCGCCGTTGCCCGCATTGCCCTCGGAATGCAAAAAGAAGTTTTCCTTGGTAACCTGAGCAGCAAACGCGACTGGGGACACGCCAAAGATTACGTTAAGGCTATGTGGATGATACTTCAGCA
>JAFPYT010000311.1 GCA_017394445.1 Bacteroidales bacterium
GAATACAAAGACCTCGAGCAGAAATTCATCGACTTCACCAAAGAACGCGATATGGTAGGTCTTAAAGGTCACCGTTCGGTTGGCGGATTCCGCGCTTCGCTCTACAACGCATTGCCCGAAGCAAGTGTTGACGCCCTCGTTCAGGCTATGAAAGATTTTGAAAAACAAAACTAATCAATGCATCTAAGTGCATAATTCATAATTCAATAAGAAAAATGAAAATATTAGTAGCAACAGAAAAACCGTTTGCAAAACAAGCAGTTGACGGTATCAAAGATATCGTAGTAAAATCGGGCAACGAGTTTGCATTGCTCGAAAACTACACCGACAAACAGCAGCTCTTAGACGCTGTTGCCGATGCCGAAGCTCTCATCATCCGCAGCGACAAAGTTACCGCCGAGGTAATGGACGCTGCCAAAAACCTCAAAATCGTAGTTCGCGCAGGCGCAGGTTACGACAATGTTGACCTCGAAGCCGCTACTAAGAAAGGTATCGTGGTAATGAACACTCCCGGACAGAACTCTAACGCAGTTGCCGAATTGGTATTCGGACTTCTCGTGTTCACAGTCCGCAATTTCTTCAACGGCAAATCGGGTTCGGAACTCAAAGGCAAAAAACTCGGTATCTTGGCATTCGGTCAGGTTGGCCGCAATGTAGCACGCGTTGCCAAAGGTTTCGATATGGACGTTTACGCATACGACGCATTCTGCCCCAAGGAAGTTATCGAAGCTGCTGGTGTTAAAGCCGTTGACAATCAAGACGCTCTCTTTGAAAACTGCGACATCGTATCGCTTCACATTCCTGCAACAGCAGAAACAAAACAGAGCATCAACTACGCACTGGTTAACAAGATGAAAAAAGGCGGCATTGTTATCAACACCGCCCGCAAAGAGGTTATCAACGAACCCTAACTCATCAAATTGATGGAAGAACGTGCCGACCTCAAATACATCACCGACATCGCTCCCGATGCCGACGCCGACTTCAAAGCCAAATTTGAAGGTCGTTATTTTGCTACACCCAAAAAGATGGGTGCGCAAACTGCTGAGGCTAACATCAACGCGGGACTCGCGGCGGCGAACCAGATTGTAGACTTTTTTGCAACTGGAAACAAAAAATTCCAAGTAAACAAATAGAAGGTTATACCCATAAAAAAAAGGGAGGCCTCAAAAACCTCCCTTTTTTTTAACACTTTATATAATATGTCAACAGTAAAACCATTCCGCGGACTCCGTCCCGCAAAAGAAATTGCCGAAAAACTCTCTTGCCTTCCCTACGACGTAATGAACGCCAAGGAGGCCGCCGCTATGGCAGAAGGTAACCCTCAGTCGTTTTTGCATATCACCCGTGCCGAAATCGACCTTCCCGCCGATGTAGACCCACATTCTAAGCAGGTTTACGACAAATCAGTAGAAAATTTCAAAAAATTTCAAGATAACAAATGGCTGATTCAGGACGCTGAGCCAAAATTCTATATCTACGCTCAGACTATGGACGGCCGCACACAATACGGCATTGCCGGCGCAGCATTCTGCGAAGATTATCAAAACCAAATCATTAAGAAACACGAACTTACACGTCCCGACAAAGAGGACGACCGTATGGTGCTCATCAACACTATGAACGCCAACGCCGAACCTGTGTTCCTTAGCTATCGCGCTGTGCCCGAAATCGACGAAATTGTAGCCAACATTACCAAGCAAGAGCCTGAATATAAATTTGTTAGCAACGATGGTTTTGGTCATCAGTTTTGGGTAATCAACGATGCCGACACAAACAAACGTATCGAAAAACTCTTTGCCGAAAAAGTTCCAGCACTCTACGTTGCCGACGGACACCACCGCACAGCAGCAGCAGCACGTGTTGGTCTTGAGCGCAAAGCCAAAAACCCCAACCACACCGGCAACGAGGATTACAACTATTTCTTGGCTGTGATTTTCCCCGACAACCAGTTGAAAATAATGGATTACAACCGCGTAATCAAAGACCTTAACGGACTGAGCAGCAAAGATTTCCTTGTAAAACTATCCGCATCGTTCGATATTGAAAACAAAGGCGCAGAAATATACCGTCCTACCAAATTGCACGAAATGAGCCTCTATTTAGACGGCATCTGGTATAGTCTCAACGCTAAAAAAGGCACTTACAACGATAGCGACCCCATTGGCGTTCTCGACGTAACAATACTCACCAAGCAAGTTCTCGAACCCATATTAAACATCACCGACCTTCGCACATCCAAGCGTATCGACTTTGTGGGCGGTATCCGCGGACTTGGCGAACTCAAAAAACGTGTTGACAGTGGTGAGATGGCAGCAGCTTTTGCAATGTATCCCGTAAGTATGGCTCAATTGCTCGACATTGCCGACACCGGCAACATTATGCCTCCAAAGACCACCTGGTTTGAGCCCAAACTCCGCAGCGGACTGGTGGTACACACTTTGTAATGCTAAAAAATATTAAACTATATAATAAAATTAGTGTCAAATAGTTTAAAGTAATAAAACCATTAAAAATTCGCATTATGAAAAAATTATTATTGACAGCAGTAGTCGCGCTGATGGTTTCAGCGGTATTCTGCACAGAAGCATCGGCACAGAAAAAAACCAAAAAACAGATAAAACAAGAACAAGCGGCGAAAGAGGCGGCAATAGCCGACTCGCTTGCAAAACTTGAAGCCTCAATTCAAGACGGTGTTGAGATGACATTCAAATACACCGAACACAATTTCGGCACAATGAAAAGCGGATCCGACATCAGCTATTCGTTCGAGTTTGTAAACACAGGCAAAGAGCCTCTCGTAATTGCCAACGTGGCTACATCTTGCGGCTGCACCACTCCCGAATGGAGCAAAGAACCCATTCCGAGCAAGGGCAGAGGCATTATCAAAGTTAAATACGACTCGTCGCGCATTGGGTCGTTTTCTAAAACAATTTCGGTGTATTCCAACGCCAAAAACTCGCCGGTGATACTGTCGATAAGGGGCAACGTGGAATACGTAAACAACAATTAACAATCAAATTTAATTATGCCAAATATTTCACGGACAGGCAAAATAATGCCTGCCTCACCAATACGAAAACTTGTACCATTTTCAGAAAAAGCAAAACAAGAAGGAGTAAAAGTATACCATTTAAATATCGGACAGCCCGACATTCACACCCCAGAGCACGCCCTTGCCGTACTCAAAGAGTACAAAGGCAAAGTAGTAGAATACTGCCATTCAGCAGGATTTGAATCGTATCGTCGTGCTCTTGCCAAGCAATATGCAGGCATGGGTATCAACATTAATTACAAACAGATAATGGTAACGTTCGGCGGAAGCGAGGGACTTATCTACGTGCTAATGAGCACTATGGACCCTGGCGACGAGATAATTATTCCCGAACCTTACTACACCAACTACAACAGCTACGCCACAATGGCGGGCGCAAAGGTTGTACCAATACAATCGTCGTTTGAAGACGGTTTTGCCCTCCCTCCTATTAGTGAGTTTGAGAAAAAAATCACTTCAAAAACTCGTGCAATACTTATTTCAAACCCCAACAATCCAACAGGTTATCTCTATTCTAAAGAGGAACTTTTGCAGATTAAAGACCTTGCTCTCAAATACGACCTTTACATCATTGCCGACGAGGTTTACCGCGATTTTTGCTACGACGGCAGCACACACTATTCGATGATGCAGATTGAAGGTTTGGAACAAAACACCATATTAATTGACAGTACATCAAAGCGTTATAGCGAATGTGGTATCCGTGTAGGGTTTGTAATTACCAAAAATCAAGAGGTATTAGATACGTTGATGAAATTTGCACAAGCGCGTTTAAGTCCTCCGTATTTTGGTCAGTTGGTGGGAATGGCATCTATCGACACACCCGAATCGTATTTTCAAGAAGTTAGAGAAGAATATGTTAAACGTCGCAACTGCCTTATCAACGGACTAAACAAGATTCCTGGCGTAAGCAGCCCGATGCCCAAAGGTGCATTCTACACCATAGCACGTCTGCCAATCGACGACAGCGAAATATTCTGCCGTTGGATGTTAGAGACATTCCGTTATGAGAATCAGACTGTTATGATGGCTCCCGCAGCTGGATTCTACGCCACTCCGGGACTTGGCAAAAACGAAGTGCGCCTTGCATACGTTATCAACACCGACGACCTCCAAAAGGCTCTCAAATGTCTTGAAGAGGGATTGAAGGCATATCCTGGAAATACATATTAGTACCAGATTAGTCAACAACAAGCAATAAAAAAACTCACTACCAAAAATAGTGAGTTTTTTTTTATAATAATTCAATAACAAACGTACTATCAATTAATAAAACCTCTAACAGCGAGCAAAGCAATTATTGCAAACGTTACAAAATTGGCAATTAGCGAACAGAAAAAGAAACGTGTATTAGACACACGGTTTTCGCGATTGCGATAAAAAGCAATATAAATTAGCCATTCAAACACTACTGCAAGAGCAAAAGCAAAAGTCATCCAAGCGTAATAACCAAATCCAAGCTCCTGACCATTACCCGCCGGAAGAAACAAGCAAAATGCTGTGGTAAGCGCGTTACCGCAGAGCACTGCAAAAAATCCACGGAGGATATTAAGTTTACGTTTCGATACAAATATCAGAAACACAATAAATTCTAATAAAACTATGCCTGCAAAAATATACAAGGCGTTGAAACTTACGGGTAAAATATTGCTCATATCTACTAATATTTTTTGTGCAACAAATATACACAATAAATTGTTTTAAAGCAAAAATAATAAAAAAAAATATGAACAGATACTACTTTTTTCTCGAAAACCAAAATTTTTGTTTAAACCTTTTAATAGCCGCAAAATTAATTGATTATCGTTTAACCATCTATTCTCTAATATTAAATAGTGTTCGATTTTATAAATACGAGATTGAAAAAACAAAGGGGAATTGAAAAATCAACTCCCCCTTGTTTTATAGCTTATAAATCAATTAGTTTCGGCGCGAAAGCACAGCCAAGAGGCGTAAAATTTCAATATAAATCCAAACTATGGTAACCATAAGGCCAAAAGCGCAGTACCATTCCATAAATTTTGGAGACTGCATCTCAACGCCCGTATCAATTTGGTTAAAATCTAACACCAAGTTGAGCGCAGCCACGCCTACAATTACCAATTGGATAATTATACCCAACCATCCAAGGCTAAAAACCGAAAGATCGATACCTGCAAAGCGCAACAAGATGCTTATCAAATAAAATACGCCAATGCCCAACGTTGCAAAAACCAACACCTTAGTAAAAGTAGGTGTAGCTTTAAGGATTCCAGCACGATAGCACAAAAATACCACAGCCACAACGCACACAGTAGCAATAATTGCCTGCATTACAATGCCATTGTATGCCTCGTTAAAAATTGCAGAAATTGCTCCGAGAAACAAACCCTCGCAGAGAGCGTACATAGGAGCAAGAATTGCCGATTTATCGGGTTTGAAACTTGTAACAATAGCAAGAATAAAAGCTCCTATAGCACCGCCGATAGCGAGATACGAAGCCGCACTATTGCCCACAATAGTAAGTTTCCAAGTAGCTATTCCGCTCAAAAGAACAAGCAGAAAAAGAATAATACTTTTGTTGACCGCGCCGTTAAACGACATTACACCGCCCTCTTCGTTGCGGGTCAGAGCCTTTTCAAAAATCTTTTCCGAAAAGGTAGGATTTGAAGATTTGCTTAAATTCATGGTTATAGAGTTTTAATTAAGTTTTACTTTATAAGTATGCTCAAATTTGCCCTTAGATATATTTACAAGCTTGTTTTTAATCAGTTTTCTACGGAGCAGACCCACCTTGTCGGTAAAGAGAACACCCTCCAAATGATCATACTCATGCTGAAAAACACGAGCTGTTGGTCCTGTAAGTGTTTCTTCGTGAAGGTTAAAATCTTCGTCGTAATACTTCACCTTTACACCGTCGGGACGAGTAACATCCTCGTGCAATCCGGGAACACTTAGGCAGCCTTCGTTGTAACCCACCTTGTTGCCAAAAAATTCAACAATTTCGGGATTAATACAAGCACGGATAAAAGTTTTTGTAAAAGTGTCGTTTTCGTCATCGGTCATGGGCGATGCATCGATTACAAACAAACGCAACGAAACTCCCACCTGAGGAGCTGCAAGACCTACGCCTTCTGACTTGCGCATAGTTTCAAACATATTGGCTATCAACTCTTTCAATTCGGGATAGTCTTTTGAAACGGGGTCGGCTTTCTTTCTCAAAACCGCGTTTCCGATAATAGTAATTGGTAATATCATTTTGAAATAACTTTTTTGCAAAATTAATAATTAAAATGGATTTTCGTCAATCCATCCTTGTAAAATAAAAGCGGCTGCCATCTTGTCGGTGTTTTCTTTCTTTTGGCGGTATTTACGCTTAAAACCACCCGAAACCATAGCCGAAGCTGCCATTTTTGAAGTATATTGCTCGTCGTAATAATCAATGGGCAATTCGGGAAAAAGCTTCTTCAAATTGTCAACAAACAATATAATACTCTGAACAATAGGATTTTCGCCACCTTGAGGATTCACAGGGTAACCAACAATTACATGGTCAACCTTCTCCTTTAAAATATACTCTTTAATATAAGGTGTAAGTTCGTTGGTGGGCACAGTGGTGAGCGGCGATACAATAATCCTTGAAGGGTCGGTAACAGCCAAACCAGTGCGCACTTTGCCGTAATCAATAGCCAAAAGACGTCCCATTGTTTTTAAATTATATGACACAAAGTTACACCAACCAAACGACAAAAACAATTTTTTTATTAAAAAAAGAAAAAAATATGCCTTCATTAAACATTATTTAATAAATTTGCGTTGAAAAAAACCGGGGAAAGCCCCAAATATAATTGTAAGATAATTAAATTTATACATAACACAATTATGGAAAAAATTACAGTAATAGGCGCCGGCAACGTAGGCGCAACATGTGCGGACGCTATTGCCCGCAAAGACTTGGCCAACCAAGTGGTATTGCTCGACATCAAACCCAACCTCGCAGAAGGCAAGGCATTGGATATTTGGCAAACCTCTGCATTGGCAGGATTCAACCACAAAATCATCGGTGCAACCAACGACTATTCTAAAACAGCCGGTTCGGGTGTAATCGTTATTACTTCGGGTATTCCCCGCAAACCCGGTATGAGCCGCGAAGACCTTATCGGCACCAACGCAGGCATCGTAAAAGACGTTACCAAAAAAGCTATCGAGGCATCGCCCAACGCTATCATCATCATTGTTTCCAACCCCTTGGACGCTATGACATACGTAGCTTACAAAACTGCAAAAACACTCTCTAACAAAGTGTTTGGTATGGCAGGAACTCTCGACACCGCTCGTTACAAAGCATTCCTTGCTGACGAAATCGGTGTTACTCCGCTCGACATCCAAGGTCTTCTCCTTGGCGGACACGGCGACACTATGGTTCCTCTTCCACGCTACACCACTGTAGGCGGTATTCCTGTTACCGACCTCGTTGCTAAAGACAAACTCGAAGCTATCATCGAACGCACCAAAAAAGGTGGTGGCGAACTCACCAACCTCCTCGGCACATCAGCTTGGTACGCTCCCGGAACATCTGCAGCTTACATGGTTGAAGCTATCGTTCGCAACCAAAAACGCGTTGTTCCCGTTTGCGCTTACCTCAACGGCGAATACGGATACAAAGATATGTACCTCGGCGTTCCTGTTGTTTTGGGTGCTAATGGCGTTGAAAAAATCATCGAACTCAACCTCAACAGCGAAGAAAAAGCATTGCTCGACGCTTCGGCTGCTGCAGTTAGGAAAACTCTCGATGACCTTAAAAACATCGTAACATTCGACTAAACAATCACACGTTTTTTTATACACCTCCTTTTTTATAAAGGTATCGGCGGTTGTTGTGATAACACCCGCCGATTTTTTTATTCAACCAAAAATTTTTTTATGCGTTTAAATACAAAAATACCTAATAAACACCTAATACACAATGAAAAACAAATTACTAATAATAATAGCCTCGGTGATACTCTGCGCATCAGCTAAAGCACAGAAAATTAATCTTTTAAATAATGACGAAAACACCGAAATATCACAATCGTCAACCACAGCATACGTTCAAATTCGTATTCCATACATCGAAATATCGCATTTTATAAATGGAGATGACATTTACAACGTAATCTCCTCCCCCATCTTAACACCCACACTTGGCAAAGGCGAACCTATGTTGCCACATTATAATAAAATATTAGAATTTGAAAAATCGGGAGATTATACATTTGTAATCAATAAAAAAGATTCTACAATAATCGACCTCAACAAAACATCTAACGGTTATAAACTAAAACCAGCACAAAAACCCACAATAAACAGTTCCAAAATCGAAAATAAAACGCTAATAATCAACGATAACGCATACTCAAAAGATTCGCTTGGCACAAATGTAGATATTCAACTAACCACAATAGGCACAATGCGAAACCGACATTTGGTTAGGTTAGATATAACACCATTCAACTATAATCCCGTTAAAAATATACTTGTTATTTACCACACCATAGATATAAAAATATATAATAAAAAATCGATGCTTAAATCATCGCAAGGCGAGGTAATCAAAAGTAATTCAAACACTTATCTCATTATAACGCACCCAAAATTTGAAACAAGTATCGAAAGATTTGCCACTTGGAAAACGATGCAGGGTTATAATGTAAAAATTGCATACGCTACCCAAGATTTTACAAACAACAACGATAATATAAAAAACTATATCAAAGATTTTTACGACAACCCTCCTACAGGATACGCCGCACCGCAATATGTGCTTTTTGCTGCCGACGAAACAATCATTCCATCGTGGGAAGGAAGACAAGAATTTCCCGAAATAGTTACTGTAAAAGAGCAACAAACCGACCTATATTATTGTGATTTTACAGATGATTGCTTACCCGAAATTATGTACGGCCGACTAAGTGCCACCGATGCCGAAACCATGGAAAACATCGTGGACAAAATAATTAAATATGAGACAACCGACTACGAAAACACCGATTTTCTTAACCGAATGGTTTTTATTTCGGGTGTGGACGCCGACAACGCACCTATATACAGCAACACATCTTTAAAATATATCTACAATAATTACACTAACAAAAACGGCATAACATCAATACTTTACCCTTACGGCGAAAGTTACGGCGAAATGGACTGTCTAAATCCTGGTGCTGCTCAATCTATTTTAAATCAGATAAATACAGGAGTAGGATTACTTTATTATCACGGTCACGGAAACCCTTCAAGTTGGGACAATCCGTTTATCACCTACGATGATATCAATTCGTCCACCGAAAACTCCGTGGCAGGTTTTTGGATTGCAAACTGCTGTTACACAAGCAAATTCAATGCTCCATATTGTTTTGCCGAATCTGTTATCCGTAAAAGAAATGGTGGCGCAGCAGGTTATATTGGCGCAGCAAACCAGACAATTTGGGAATACGACTATATGTGGCTGATTGGCAGCACTTTTAGAGGCAACATCACTGACAATTACAAAGATTCGCAAAGCGGTGCAGCAGATGCGCTTTATCACACCTATACAAACTAACAGGATATTGATAATCAATATATTA
>JAFPYT010000312.1 GCA_017394445.1 Bacteroidales bacterium
GCAAGACTGTTTACGACGATTCAATTTATCTTGATCTTACAGGCCGTACAGGTATATATTTAATACGCTTGGCAACGCCTTCAAAGACTATCACCAAGCGCATTATTATCCAATAGTTGGTAAGTGTTGTTTTATGGTTGAGCACCGTTGTATGTTTAAAATCTTGCAACGGTGCTTTCTTTGTTTTTAAGCACTTCTACTTCAATCGTAGATCCGCCTTGCACCGAGTGCATAAAGGCTTCTTCTTTTGACGGAAACTGATGTGCGTATTTGTTGATGAGGCTTTCGGCTTCGTCTTTGAGGTTGTAGTCGGCACGTTTGGCTTTGAGAGCGTAGTCGGCAGCCACCCAATAGATTTTGCCTCGTTCAAAAACATCGCTTGCCAATGTAGGTGCATTTGCCCCGTAGATGGCTGCTATTAGCAAAAATGCTTTGCCCGACGCTGTGTTGAGCTCTGCTGATTTTTTTGCGTACATTACAGCTTCGGAATATCTTTTACGCATACTGTTGGCAGATGCAAGTTCGTAATAATAATCTGATTGACGAATGTTGTCGGTCTCTTTTTCGGCAGCTTCTTTAAAATATTGAGCGGTTTTTTCGTAGTCTTGATTTTTCTTGTAGTAACGGGCAATGGCTGCGGCAGCTTCGGCAGTTGGATTTGCCTTATACATAATTTCTGAAGCGCGGGCGTAGGTGTCGCTGTTGTCGCAGTTGAGTGTGGCGAGAGTTTTGCAAATGATGTCGGCATTTGCCTCGATGTCGGTTTCGGGTGTAAGGCGGTCAACTGTTTCGGCAAGTTGCTTTGAGTTTAGTTTCTCGCTCGATTTTTTTATAGCGGCAAAAATCGTTTCGGCATTTTTGTTGTATGCGGCATCTTTGCTTCCGGCTGCTATGTTTTTATACATAATGTTGAGCACAGGTACGCTCGAATGATAAAACTTATCCATATCAATTTTTTTTGCCGACGCAAGGCTTGATGCAAGTTGCAGATAAGTTGAAACTACCGAAAGGTCGGGGTCGCCGTTGTATAGTTTTACCGAAAGGTCCAAAATGTTGAATGCTTCCGAATATGCAGTGTCGGCTTTGCGTAGTTTCATAATGTCCATGCCGCATCGTCCGTACACGTTAGCCGAATCGCCGAAATATTGTATCCGTTGCAAATAAATGGTTTTGATGGTGTCGGTGTAGGCGTTTCGTGCTTTGTCGTCGGTGGCGGCATTGTACAAACCTTTGTAGATTTTTACACCGTCGATATACATCTGTTTGCTGTATTTCGGGTCTTTGTTAAAGAGTTCTTGAAAAGGAGCGGCGGCGTAAGAGTAAGCTCCCACATCTAAAAGTGATTTGTAGAGCGAATGGTTTCGGATGCTTTCCGCGCTTTTTTCTTGGGCAGATACGTTTGCACCTGCGGCTAACAATAATGCTGTGGCAATAAAAAATTTCTTCATGGTTCTTTCTTTTTATAATCCTTTATAATTTCGGCACAAAGGTATAAAGAGCAAAGAACAATGCTAATTTAGTAATTCTGAATTAATTATTATTATTTATGCAGTAACCCCGGACATCAGTGATGTGTGGTGCGCTATGCAGTAACCCCGGACATCATCACCGCTGAGCGGTTCGATGTCCGGGGTTACAGAAATACCGTTTTCCAAACGGTAGGGACGTGGCGTGCCGCGTCCTACAATGTTAATTTATAAGATTGATTACCAATTATTAGAATAACAATACCAGATTGGTTGATATTGATTTCGTCTTTTGTAGATTTTGTGGTGGCAGATTTTATGGTTCTGCCATTTAAGTCAATGATTTTGTATTCGGTGTCGGGGGCGTTTTCGATGTAGATGATGGAGTTGTATGACCAAACATTGATGCTCGGAGCGTCGGTGATAGAGGATACAGGGGTTGAAGGATTTGGTTCAGGTGGTTCAATGGCTTCTGATGTTTTAGAAATCCGGCTGAGTTCTTTACCGCAAACCGAACAATATACCACTTCGTCGTATGAGCCGTTTGTTTCACAGGTTGGTGTTTTTTCGTTTTCTTTTACAGTTTCGGCAGGTACATGGTCGGCTACTGCTATTTTTATTTCAATGCCTTTAACTACCTCATAGTTTTTAGCATCTTCGTGGGTAAATGTGGCAGATAATGAGTTTGTTTCGCCGAGGGTTAATGTTGCTTTTAAATCATCAAATACAAAGCCTTCGGGCAAAGTAATATCCGCGAGAGTTTGACTGCATTTTATTGATAAGTTTTCGGGGATGGTGTATGTGGGGACGGCTTTGTTGATGGTAAACTCACGTGTTATTCTGCCGCCATTGATGCCGTCGATATAAACGGATGCTGTGCCGGCGTTGATATTGTTGGTGTAGGTGACGGTGTAATCAGTGCCAAGAGTGAGTCCGTCAACTGTGATTTCTGGCTCAAATGCACTGCCTGTATAGGTGTATGAAGTGTTGATGTGGCTGACTATGGGTTTTGTTGCGGTCAACTCAATATCAGCTGATATATTGGTGAATACATTACCATTAAAAGAGTATTTGTTGGCGGGCGTGGCAGTGTAAAAATAATCTTCGGGCAATGTTAATGCTTCGGTTGATTTTACATATACATTATTGCCGCAATAGCCAACGATGTTTTCTATTTTTGATGCGTCAATCTCTTCGGGGATAGCAACCTCGTAATCGAAATCAGTGCCACAACGATAGATGATGGCATTGGGGCTATCGTTAAAACGGTTCGTAGTATTTGTATTTCCTTTTACAAAAACTGATGTGATATTTGGGCAGCTCTGAAATGTGGTTCTTGCTAAAATAGTCAGACTTGCTGGTAAAGAAATCGAAGTTAAAGAGGTGCAACCCATAAATGCCTTAGTGAAAATACTTGTAACGCTGTTAGGAATGGTAATTGATTTTAGCGAGGTGCAACCATTAAAGGCCTCATCGCCAATACTTGTAACGCTGTTAGGAATTGTGATTGATTTTAGCGAGGTTAAATCTTTAAAAAGACCAGCTTTTATACTCGTTAATTTACTATTATCTTCAAAAATAATAGATTCAAGTGCTGTGCAACCACTAAAGACATTATCGCCAATACTTGTAACGCTGTTAGGAATGGTGATTGATTCAAGTGCTGTGCAATAACCAAAGGCTAAATCGCCAATACTTGTAACGCTGTTAGGAA
>JAFPYT010000313.1 GCA_017394445.1 Bacteroidales bacterium
CCGCACGGCAGTGCCAACAAGCCGGTACTGCACCAAAGTGTGAGTGCCGTTATTATCAGTATCCTTATGTTGCACAGCCATTTTTTCATGCGGCTAAATTAGTAATTATTTTGCTCAATATTGGCAAATTATTCTTGTTAAATCGTTAATGTCTTTATTCAAAATCTGTTTGTTTAAAAAAAGGTTAAGCATATCAACAGCTTCTCCTATTTTCCATTTTTCTGCGCTTTTGGGCGCAACGTGGTTCGACGTGGTGCGTATCTCAATTATCGGAACTCGTTGTAATTGCGCCACATAGTGCAGCGCGGCACTTTCCATCGTCTCTATTTCGGCAGGGAATTTTTTTAACATCTTTTCGATGTATTCCCTATCAGTGCGGGTTCGGTTTACAGTGTTGGCGGTGCACATATTAACACCGAAATGCTGAGCAAAATGCTTAGCAATATGGCTGTGTATCACGCCGTTGCTGAACGGAAACTGGTTGCCTGACATAAATTTTGACCCTACAAGCGGAACAAACTCGCCGTTCTCGCCTTCAAATCCTGTATCGGCAAACCTTGCGTTGTCAACCACATACAACTGCGGCACCGGATTATCTAAACGGTAATCGCCCGCAATGCCTACTGCGAATACTAAGCAATATTCGTGCAAAAGTAGTCTCTTCGTAAGATTATATACAGTAGAAAAATAACCCACCCCCGTAACGAGCGTGTCGACGGTGTCGGAGGGTTTTATGCCCGCAATTTCGCCTTCGGTAGATGCGCAAATCAAAACTTTAAGGCAATGTTCCATTTAATTTTGCATTTGTTAGAAAAAATTGGTTTACTTTTGCAACTACAAATTTAATAAAAAAATACAATTGCCAAAGCGATGATTGATTTTATACAACAGGGACTTTCTCTCGACGAGAAAACCCGCTACGTAAAGGTAGAACGATATAAAGAAGATACCACCCAAACAATAGCCGAATCGGTGCGCAATATGCTTGCCGCTGTGGGCGATAACCCTGAGCGTGAGGGAATTAAAAATACTCCTATGCGCGTGGCCAAGGCTATGCAGTTTTGTACACAAGGCTACTACACCGACCCTCAGCAAATTCTTGAGGGCGCAATTTTTAAAGAAGATTATTCGCAGATGGTTCTGGTAAAAGATATTGAGCTTTATTCGCTTTGCGAGCATCATCTTTTGCCGTTTTTTGGCAAAGCACACGTGGCATACGTTCCAAACGGCTGTATTACAGGTCTTAGCAAAATTGCCCGTGTGGTTGACGCATATTCACGCCGTCTGCAGGTTCAAGAACGCCTTACAATGCAAATTCGCGACTGTATTCAAAATGCCCTTCACCCGCTTGGAGTGGCTGTGGTAATAGAGGCAAGCCACCTTTGTATGATGATGCGTGGAGTGCAGAAACAAAATTCTGTTACCACCACATCGGCTTTTACAGGCATTTTTCACAAAAACGTTTCCACTCGCGAAGAATTTTTAAGATTGATTGGTAAATTACATTAACCTTATGATATTCAATGATATAAAATATCTGTTTTTTGATTGGGACAATACCGTTTGGGATTTTTCGGCTAACTCGAAATTGGCAATGATTGAGAGTTACAACAAATACCATTTGGAACAGCATTTTGGACCAATCGAAAACTTTTTGCCTGAATATTACAAAGTTAACGATGGTCTTTGGGCTGATTACCGCAATTTGAAAATCACTAAGGAGGAACTTATCCAAACTCGTTTTAATCAGACATTCAAAAATCTCGGGTTAGATGATTTTGAACTCTCGATGAAGGTAAACGAGGCTTATCTCGACGCCACCACCTACAAAAAAGAACTTGTTCCTGGTGCTGAGTTGATGCTTAAAACCTTAAAATCACGAGGTTATAAACTTTATGTTATTACAAATGGTTTTCTCGAAGTTCAAAAACGCAAAATGCGTAATTCTGGTATCGAGCATCTGTTTGATATGTCGATAATTAGCGATGAGGCGGGTGCGTTGAAACCGTCGCGTGCTTTTTTTGATTACGCTTTTGACAAAACAGGTGCAATTCCTGCCCAATCGCTCGTTATTGGCGATGACCCTGATGCCGACATTGCCGGTGCTGTGGATTATGGGTTAAAATGTGTTTTCTTTAACCGCAAAGGCAAGGAGTGTGGTTATAAAGTAGATGCCGAAATTTCAGATTTAATGGCTCTTACAAATATGTTATTATAAAAAAAGCGAGAACCTTTCGGCTCTCGCTAAATTATGTTTTTTTGCCAGATTTTTACTTAACCATCATAACGAGGAACTTGCTACGCTCCCAAAAAGCTTCGGGGTTGGTGATTTCAAGTTTGCTAACGTTGCTACCTGTTTTAACAAGGTTGTAACTGCCTGAAGGATGGGTAGAAAGAAGCTCGATGTCTTTAACATTCAAAGGAATTTCGTTGAGCGAACGCATATCCACTTTGGTGAAATACTCGCGGTCGAAGCTGTCGCCGATTTTCAAACCTTTAAATAAGCCCTCACGAGAGATTACGTTGCGGTTCATAAGTTCTTTTTTGGTGCCAACTACGTAATATACAGTGTTGAGAGCGAGGTCTTGAGCCGAAATAATCTCTGATTTTTCTGCGCTTGCCTCTTGCTCGGCCTGCAATGTAGAGTCTAACTGTGCCACCTGAGTGTTGAGTTGTTCAACGTCGAAATTAAGTTTTGCAAGTTTGTCTTTCAAATCAGTAATTTCGTTGTCTTTTTCGGTAACTTGCTGAGTAAGAAGTTGAATGGTTTTAGCCATCTCTTTGTTTTTAACGCCGTCTTTCTGCATTTTTTTGTTGAGGTCGGCGATGGTCTGCTTGTTTTTAAGCAAGAGGTCGTAGATGCTGAGAATGTCCTCGTTGATAGCGTCGGCCTGCGAACTTGTGAGTTCCTGACCGTCACCTGTGCGTACGGTGATAATCTGCTCTTTCTCTTTGATTTGCTTGAGGTTGTCTTGAATTTGGTTGAAAGCGGCGAAATATTCGTCGATTTGGATGCCTCCTGTGGTGGCTACGCTGCGAAGACTGTCGTTCTGTGCGCGAAGGCGCTCGATTTCTCCCGAATTGCACGAGAAGAATGTAGAAGCGGCTGCAAATGCCGTTGCTAATAGAATTAGTTTTTTCATATTGCTATAAATTAAAATTATCGTTTTTAAAAACAGCCAAAATTACAAATTTATTTTCTAACGCCACCTTTTTTTTATTAAAAATGTATCTTTGTAACCTATTTTAAATAAAAATATGTTAAAAAAAATTGTATTAGTAATAATTTCGGTTGTATTTGTGCTGCCGCTTTCGGCTCAAAATCAACCTTATGCCCGTATGATACTCCAACATCTTTGCAGTGAAGAGTTTCACGGTCGTGGATATACATTTGGTGGTGATTCGTTGACGGCTGTTTTTTTGTGTAATGTGTTTAAGTCACTTGGTATCAATCCTATAATGCAACCATTCGCACTTACTGCCAATGTTTTTGATGGTGATGCGTTTATTGTTGCAAGCAAGGATACTTTAAAAGCAGGTAGAGATTTTGTGGTTGATGCTTCGAGTCAATCGGTTAACTGCGATATCAAACTTTCAAAGGTTTTTCGCAAATACGATACTCTGCAAGTGGATGATATAAAATTGTTTGCTGTAGAAAAACTTCCTCCTCAGGGTATATCCGACCATCAGAATAAAATTACAAAATTCTATATAGACAAATCATTGATTCATAATAAAAAACGTGCATTATTTAAACTTGATGTTCAATTAAAGCACGGCTACATTACACATAATATAATAGGTATAATTCCCGGAGAAACCGATACTTTTAAGGTGATAACTGCTCATTACGACCACGTGGGCACTCTCGGACGCGATGCCTATTTCCCTGGCGCTCACGACAATGCTTCGGGCACTGCTATGGTTTTGGATCTTGCTCGTGAGTTTGTCAGTATGCCCAAACAGCATTATTCCATTGCATTTATACTTTTTAGCGGTGAGGAAATCGGTTTGCTCGGTAGTTATTATTACACCCGTAATCCTTATTTCCCGTTGTCTAAAATCAAGACTCTCATTAATTTAGATATGCTTGGTAGTGGCGACGATGGTATTATGGTGGTTAATGGCAGTGTGCTTAAAGATGAATTTGATTTTCTTGTAAATATCAATAATACAAATAATTACGTACCAAAAATTCAAAGTAGGGGAGAAGCCGCCAATAGCGACCACTATTTTTTTTACAAAAAAGGCGTAAAAAGTTTGTATATTTACACCCTCGGAGCGTACAAGGAGTATCACAATATCTACGACCGTGCCGAGGCGATTCCTATGCCGGCGTATGACGGTATTTTTAAACTTGTAAAAGACTTTGTAACAGATTATTGATATGGCAAAACTTTATATCGTACCCACGCCTGTGGGCAATCTTGAGGATATGACTTTCCGCGCTATCCGCATTCTCAAAGAGGCGGATTTGATTCTCTGCGAGGACACTCGCACAAGCGCAGGACTGCTCAAACATTTTGACATTACCACCCGCACGGCAAGTCACCACAAGTTTAACGAACACGAAACCTGTCAGCGTTATGCGCAACAGATTTACGGCGGTATGAATATCGCGCTGATTTCCGATGCCGGCACACCCGCAATTTCCGACCCGGGCTTTATGCTTGTGCGTGAGTGTATTAACCTTGGCGTAGAAGTGGAATGTCTGCCCGGTGCCACGGCTTTTGTGCCTGCCCTTGTGGATTCGGGTTTCGGGTGCGAGAGTTTTCTTTTTGCGGGATTTCTTCCTCAGAAAAAAGGCCGTATGAAAAAACTTACATATTGGGCAAGTCTCAATATTACAATTATTTTGTACGAGTCACCTTACCGAATACTTAAACTACTTGAAGAGATAAAGAAATACTTTGGCGAAAACCGTAAAGTATCCATTTCGCGCGAAATTTCAAAAGTTTACGAAGAAACCCTCCACGGCACTCCCGATGAACTTATCGCGGCTTTCAACGCCAAGCCTCCCAAGGGTGAGTTTGTGGTAATTATCGACAAGGAATCTTCCGACGAAACCGACGACGAAGAATGAAACACTTTATATTATTAGCAATTTTTCTTACAATGAGCATTTTTTCTACGGCGCAAACCGCCTTTCAATCATACAAAAACCTTTCGCAACCTGAGCGTAAATGGGTTCGTCAACATCCCTTAGCCGCCTTGCGCACCTACAAACTGTCGCAAATGGCAGCCACCGAAGCACAGAAATTTGTTTCCGACCCCGAATTTGATGGCGAAGGTTCGGGCGGTATGGTAGACGCATTCCGTCACACTCTTTGGATGGCTCTCACTGCCCAAAAAATTGGGAAATCAAAAGCCCTTGCCCTCGGTCGTGCCCACGAGGAAAAATCGAAACTCTATTTTGAATCGTGCGACCCCTCAACGCCAAACCTTCCCGACAGTATCGACTCCGAAATGGATTTTATCAACAATCAAAAAGGTGCTGACATAGGCATCCAGTACCGTAAAGCCACATACGATGAATTGGTAGAAATTGTCCGCACCACCGTGGTTTCAGGTCAATGCTACAAAATCAAGAAAAACTCCAAAGGCGACTATTTAGATTACGATGGCAACATAATCGACCCTAAACTGCTTCAAGGCAAATGGATAACGCCGAAGATTTTGGTTCGGAGTAATTGGCGAGAATGATTATCTATGTAGAGACGTGCCATGGCGCGTCTCTATACAAAAAAAGCAGAGAGTATTTCCTCCCTGCCTTTTGTTATTCAATTAATTAATGATCTTAATTATTGGCGTTTGTAAACTGTTTTTACAGTAACTCCCATTTCGCTATAAGTTAGAGTTAGATTGCTTCCACTTATAGAAAAATCTGCGTATTTTTCACTTCCAGCATAAATTGTATTACCTTTTACTGTGTGCTGGTTTCGCTTGTTTCTTCTGCACCGTCAGTGAATGTTTTGTCGGTTGTTAATACTAAGTTAATTTTAATTAAACATCTCTATAACTCTATATTGTGCTCTTTAATTATACCCTTTTTGTTAAAAAATGTTAATTTTAAAATTTTGTTGCTCCTTAACCCTAACTTTTCTTACAAAAAAACGGTCTATTTTTTGATGAATAATTATTTTGAATAAATGTCTAATTAATTGAAAAGGAGGATAGTGTTATGCAAGTTGCGAAAATAAAAACTGCAGTTTGTGTTGCTGTGCTTACATTTGTTTTTGCTATGAATGTCTTTGGCGCAGATAGAGAATTATGTCAGTCAGATAAATCAATTTCTCCGTTGAATGTGATGGATAATTATTTTGGCATTCCTAAAGAAAATATCCAATATCAACATAGTTTTGTAAGTAACAACGGTGATAGTGTTTTGTATGAAGTGGTTTTTGCTTTCTCTAATAATACAAAACAGCCTGGAACTAATTTTTTTAATGAAGTATATATTATACCTGCCTATTTGAGTAGCAAAAAGGGCGAAGAGGCTTATCAGATAACTAACATAGTGATGATTAAGGAATTATCCGGAATGCAAACAGTGGGTTTTATAGCTAATGGAGTTAGAATAGATTCACGTGGTTTTATATCAAGTGATAGGGCTTTAGTGGTGCCTGACGATCAAAAATTTGCTATCAATTTGCTGAGAACTTTGGCTAACGACCCAAAGGCTCCGTTTGGCTTGAAATGTATCAATTCAAAACGCTTTTTTGATGATTCTAATATGCAATTTTTAACGCGAAGTGATATTAAGGGTCAAAAAGTTCACTTTTTGAGTGAACAATTTAACCCATAAATATGCTATTTTCTTCAATACTATTTTAACAGAAAGGTTCTTACATAAAACAATCTGTCTTTGTAGTACAATTCGTAGCGGTAGGCGCCGGGAACCCAATAGCCTGCCTCGGTAGAACCCCATCCGCCCAAGTCGTAAAACTTTGAACCTTTGGTGATGGTTGCATTTGCTGTGAATGTGTATTGGTTGTCAATTTTATCTGCTGCGTATGTGCCGTCTGGTAGGACGAGTTTTACAGAAATAGGGTATTCGCCAACTTCGTAGCCAATAAGATTGAGTCCGATGTGGATATATTGCGCCTCTGAAGCTTTTATTTCGCCGTTGGTTTCGCCAATTACTGTCACATTGCTGTCGGTATTGGCAATATCGATGCAGTATACCTCAAATGGCATTCTATTGTTGTTTATGTCTTTGTTTTCATAAAATTCGTAGTAACGATAATTTATCGTCCGCCAAGCTTCGCCAAAAAGAACGAAATAGTGCTCCATATTCTGAGTAACGCCTGATGCGTCGAACACGTTCATTTCTGCCGACAGACGTAGACTTTCTCTGTCGGGGGTTATCATAGCCTTTATTACACCGAAATTAATGTTCACTTGGTTTATCGCTTTTGTAATGCACAGGTAGTTGCTCTGTGTAATGTCGAAGTCGTAAGGTCTGAGTTCCACATAGGTTGGGTTGCTTCCGCTGAAAAAAATGATATAATTACAAGTGTCTTTTTGTAATGTCAAAGCATTTTCTTCTGTAATTTGAGTTTGATAGCCCTTTTTGTTGGCAAATTCTGCAACTTTTTGACGGATAGTCTGGGCGTCGCTGCCTTTTTGTGCCATTGTGAGCGATGTATTAATCATCAACACCGCAAGAATCAATAGAATCTTTTTCATTGTAATATGTTTTTTGATTGTTAAAGTCTTTCGTAAACTGCAAAGAAAAACGGATATTCGTTTTTATCGTCGGCGGGAATTTCGTCGGAAACCGACATTATTCGCCATTTGTCTTCAACGTCGATTTCGGGAAAGAATACGTCGGCATTGTCGAATGTGTGGCGGATGCGGGTTAGGTAGATGCGGTGGGCTCGGTCGAAAAACTCCTTATAAATTGATTCTCCACCAATTATGAAGATTTTTTCGTGTTTTTTGGCTAAATCCAAAACTTCGTCGGCAGATGTGCAGGTGTAGCATCCCGGGAAACGCTGCTCGCTCTTGCTCATCACTATGTTGGTGCGGTTGGGCAATGCGCCTTTGGGTAGCGATTCAAATGTTTTGCGCCCCATTACAACTACGTGACCTGTAGTTAGTTCCTTGAAATTTTTTAAATCTTTGCTCAATCGGCAGAGTAGTTGGTTGCCTGAGCCTATGCCGTTGTTTTCGTCGGCGGCTACTATGATGTTTATTTCCATTGGTTTAATTCATAATTCATAATTCATAATGCCTAATGCATAATTTTCAATTTTCCATTTTCCATTAATACTAAACCGAAATTTCACCTTTGATGGTGGGGTGGCATTGGTAGTTTTCGAGGGTAAAATCCTCGTATTTGAAACTGAAAATATCCTTTACTTCTGAATTGATTTTCATTGTTGGGAGAGGGTAGGGGGTGCGGCTGAGTTGCAGTTTAACTTGCTCAATATGATTGAGATAGATGTGCGCATCGCCAATAGTGTGGACAAAATCGCCAAGCTTATATCCGCACACCTGCGCCACCATCATTGTTAACAGTGCGTAAGATGCTATGTTGAAGGGAATCCCGAGGAATGTATCGCCGCTGCGTTGGTAAAGTTGGCACGATAGACGACCATCTACCACGTAAAACTGAAACATTGTGTGGCAGGGAGGGAGTGCCATATTGTCAACGTCGGCGGGATTCCATGCCGAAACTATGTGACGTCGCGAGTCGGGATTCTTTTTCAACCCTTCGATGAGGTTGGCAATTTGGTCGATTTCTCTTCCATCGGGTGTGCGCCAATGACGCCATTGGTAGCCATATACAGGTCCGAGGTCGCCGTTTGCATCTGCCCATTCGTTCCAAATTCTTACTCCGTGGTCTTGAAGGTATTTTACGTTGGTGTCGCCGTTCAAGAACCACAGAAGTTCGTAAATGATTGATTTTAAATGCACTTTTTTGGTGGTAACAAGCGGAAAACCATCTTGAAGATTGAACCGCATTTGGTAGCCGAAGTAGCTGATTGTGCCTGTGCCAGTGCGGTCGTGCTTTTGGATGCCTTTATCGAGGATGGTTTTTAATAAGTCTAAGTACTGTTTCATAGTGTCTGTTTTTCTGTGTGCAAAAATAAAAAAAGTTACTTAATTTTGCCGCAAAATATTTACAACCTCTCGAATGGAGATTTTTTATGGTATAGAAGAATTTGCAAAACATTGCAAATGTGCAACTTGTGTAGCTGTCGGCACTTTCGATGGTCTGCACTTGGGGCATCGTCTTATTGTTGAAAAACTTGTAGACACTGCCAAAATTCACAATTTAAAAAGCGTTATCCTCACTTTCAACCCGCATCCCCGCAAGGTCCTTTTTCCTGATTGTAATCTCAATCTTATTCTTTCACCTGAAGAAAAGGTTGAGGTGCTGTCTACTACTGGTATTGATTATCTGATAGTTCACCAGTTTGATAAAAAATTTGCATCTATAAAATCTGATGCTTTTATGCGCGATGTTTTGGTTGGTCAACTTGGTATGAAGTATCTTGTGTCAGGGTTCAATAATCATTTTGGTTGCGACCGTATGGGCGATAACGTCACGCTCAATAGTTATGGCAAGAGTTTTGGCTTTGATATTTCGCGAATAGATGCGGCACAGTTAAATGGTATTTCGGCAAGTAGTACTCTTGTGCGTAATGCTTTGATTGATGGTGATGTACAAAAAGCTGCAGAGATTCTCGGTTATTCGTTTTATATTTCGGGCAAGGTGGTTCATGGTAAAAAAATTGGCACAAAAATCGGTTTCCCAACTGCCAATGTTATGCGCGATTGCAACGACAAGATTATTCCCAAAGATGGTGTTTATGCTGCTGGTATTCAAGTTCGCGGTAATTTGTATTCATCGGTGGTAAATATCGGCGAAAATCCTACTGTATCAGACCGAGGCGTTACTACCATAGAGGCGTATATTATAGATTTTGAGGGAGATATTTATGGCGAAGATGTCCGCGTGTTTTTTTACCGCCGAATACGCGACCAACGTAAGTTTAACAGCCTTAATGAATTAACCGAGGCTATTAGACACGATATAGTTGAGTTAGAAAAATAAAAAAACCGACATTTTTTATAAAACGCCGGTTTTTTATAAAATCTTAATTTGCTTATCGTTTCATCGGGAAAGTGCCAAGAGGCATTTTTAATTGCATATTATTCTTGTCGCTAAGAGTTGCCTCGTATGGGAAAGAGTCTTCAACTCCAGTGCCTTGAAATTTGCCTGTAGAAAAGTTGTAGGTGTAACCGCTGATAGTAATGGTAACGGGAGTAGGATCTGTGTTTTTGGCTTGTGTTGTTTTAAAGTAAGTTACTTTTGCTACCGATGCACTTTCTACTTTGAGTGTGATGGCGTTTCCTTTGTCGTCCGTACCAGTCCATGTAGATTTTGCAAACTCGTCTACTGTTAAGAACTTAGATTGTTCTGGTTGAGGATCGTCGTCATTTTTGCTTTTTTTGCAAGATACCAATCCTACGCATAAAACTGCGGCTATAAACATAGCCATTAGATAATTGATTTTTTTCATAATTGTGATGTTATTAATTGTATTTGTAAATGTATAAATTATTTCTTTAATGCAATATTAGTAATTTATTTGTATATATCAAAACGGAATTGCAGGTTTTTTAGTATTTTCCACTGCTTGCGGAATGTATTTAATTATATCTTGGGCAGTTACGCCGCAATTGCCTATCTCTTTTGCCGCTATGTCGCCCGCCGCTCCGTGTATGTAAACTCCGTAAAGTGCTGCTTTTTCAGGCGTTAGCCGTTGTGCCAAAAGTGCCGTTATGATACCTGTAAGAACGTCGCCACTGCCTGCTGTTGCCATTGCGGGGTTGCCTGTGGTGTTGAAACTTATAGTTCCGTCCGGAAGCCCGACAACAGAGTATGCTCCTTTTAATACTATAATTATTGAATAATGTTTCGTATTCTCGCGTATTTTTTCAATTCTTTCTAAATTATTTTTGCTTTCGCCAAATACTCGGTCAAATTCTTTGATGTGCGGTGTTAGGATTGAATTCTTTGGTAACTGACTGAGTATGCTTTTGTTAAGACCTAAAATATTGAGCGCGTCGGCATCAATTATTACTGGTTTGTTAAGTTCGCGTGCTTTTTGTAGGGTTTTGATAACAGCCTTTTGAGTGTCTGGTTCGGTGCCTATGCCCGGACCAATGCCAATGGTAGCAAATCGTTCTAAATCGGGTATGTTTTGAAAACGAGAATCACCATCATCAATGCTCACCATTGTTTCGGGAGTGGCAATTTGCATTATGTCTACGCATTTTTGTGGTACGTGAACCGTCAACAAACCTGTTCCTGTGCGGTGGCAAGCCTTGCAAGCAAGTATTGCCGCGCCCGCCTTGCCGTACGAACCTGCAATTATAAGCGAATGGCCGTATGTGCCTTTGTGGGCAAACTTTGGGCGAGGCGGCAGTGTATACCGAGCGCAGTCGGCATCGTACATACTAAACGGCGTATATGTTTGATTTATAAATTCTTTGTCGAGATTTATGTCTACAATGCTCAAATCGCCTGTGTATCGGTAGTTTTCGGGCAAAAGCATTGATACAAAGGGCATTTGAATGGCAATTGTGTGGGTTGCTTTTATGATGGCGCAGTCGTCGTCGGGTATGGCATAATCTGGAAGCCCTGAAGGTGTATCCACTGAAATTACAAGTGCTTGGGAATCATTTATTTTCTTGATTATGTATTCTGCCATACCCTCTATTTTGCGGTTGATGCCCGAACCAAAAAGGGCATCAATAATGGCGCAAGAGGGTGGGAGAGTGGGGATGTCTTGCGGCAACTCAATTTCGTGGATAATATCGCTTGATAAACGTTGCAGTTTAGCGCGGTTAACTTCAAAATCGGGTGAGTAACGTTTTGATTTTAAGATATATGCATTTACATCGTATCCCGAATTGAAAAGCAGACGGGTTATAACAAGACCGTCGCCGCCGTTGTTGCCCGGACCACAAAAAATATTTATGCTCTGTTTGTAATCTATCAGTGAGCGGATTTTTGAGACAAGGGCATTGCCCGCACGTTCCATCAGTTCTTCTGACGTAATGCGCTGAGCTTTAATGGTTGCCTCGTCGGCATTGTGAGTTTGTTGCGCCGATAGTATTTTCATTTTTGACGGTATAAGTATATTGAACCTGAGCGTTTTATGGAGTTTCCGTCTTTTCCGTAGACTATTATGTCGTAAAAATATGTACCAGGAGGACAGTCGCGGCTGCCTTTGTTGTCGATAGTGCCGTCCCAACCAAAAACCGAGGCTTCCACTTCGTTCCATTTGTAAACGGTCTGTCCGTACACGTTGTAGATTTTACCCTTGATTGAGCGGATGTTAGCGGGCATTTTGGTTAGTCCGCCGCTTTTGAGAAACGATTCTTCGGGGTCGAAAAATGTGAAAATGTCGTTTTGCCCGTCGCCGTTTGGTGTAAAGATGTTTACTTCTTTGATTTCCAACGGACGAGGCACAATTACTATGCGCTGAGTGTCGCGGTCGGTACAGCCCGACGATGATGTAGACTGCATTATCACAGTGTAAACGCTTTTTTCGTAATAGGCGTGCGGAGCAGGGTTGGCATCTACATCGGGAGTTTTGTCGCCAAAAATCCAATGGCTTTGAACAGCCCAAGTGGTGAGGTCTTTGAACTCCACTTCGTCGCCGATAAAAGTTGTACTGTCGCCACCGCCCGAAAACGATGGTTTTTCTACTGTGATGTAAATGGTGGTGTCGTGATAGCAACCAAAGTTGTCGGATATCAGGTAGTTGTATCGGGTAACGTCGTAGTCTTGCGGTGTAACGCTGCATTTGCCCTCTGATGTGGCAGAAACCCCTGTGCCTGTCCATACGGCGCGGCGTGTGTCGTAGGTTTGAGAAAGTGTCAACTTGTTGTTTTCTAATAACGTAGAGTTAAATTTGATAGCAAATTCTTCTGCGTAACCTTCGTAGTCGGTTGATTTTGATTCCACCGAAATGTTCCAATCACCGTTGAGCGGGCATCCCGCAAACAATGCAAAATCTTCATCAGCCTTGTATGCGCCTTCGCGTAGCAAAGTGTCGGAAGCTGTGGCGTTTAGCGTAGTGGCTGATGTTTGGTTGAATGTATAATTATAAAGTGTGCCAAAATCTTTTTTGCCCGTTAGTCCGAGTTTGTATTCGCTTGTAGAATAGTCTTTTAGAATAACGCTCTTGCCGTTGGGACACGAAAGTGTAATCTTAACCTCACCCGCTTTTTGATGGTTGAGCCTTACACTAACCGATTCTATCTCTGAGCCATCGGCAACAGTTTGAGCGTCAAACTGTTTTACTCTAATTATGGCCTCCCATTTTTTTGCATAAATAGATTGAGGAAGAAGTTCTGTGTGGGTGTAATTATTGTTGTATTCTGATTTAGCGCTGCTTATGGGCATATCAAGAGTAACAGATTCGCCAAGGCAGATACCTTGCTGCTTTTCGTCAATGTCGGTTTTAAATCCTTTGAAATCAGGACTTTTACCAACTTTTACAATTACCTTTGCGTAAGCGGTTAGTCCGTTGTATTGGGCTTTTACCATCGGCATAAATATTCCATCGGAGGCAAATGCGTGATTAAAAGTGCCTTCTGTGGCATTATTTACGATAGTTCCATCGTCAAAATCCATCGAGAAAGTTGCCTCGGTGGTTTCGGTTCCATCAACAAAAGCCTTAGCGGTAAATTGGGC
>JAFPYT010000314.1 GCA_017394445.1 Bacteroidales bacterium
ACCTTTAGGAAATTATCATATTAACTTAGCGTTGGCGCGTGTGTTAAAATTCGTAGCGCTTGTTTTTCAACAAAAGTACGACGAAGCCTACAATATATTCAAGTTGTATTCTCAAATATTTGCAGGTTACATAAAAAACATACCTATGCTACTACCCGCACTACAAGAGTTTCACAACCATTATGGACCTAAATAGTTTGCAATATTATCGCACTAAGTTGCTCTGCAGAGTCTGCTACATTTTTGTTAGATTCAGTCAATGCCTCGCGCGAATTAAATCCCCACGAAACCGATATTATATCCAAACCCACCTTGCGGCAGGCTTCGATATCGCGGATTTCGTCGCCGACATATAATATAAAGGTGTAGTTTCTACGTAAAAATCTTACTGCGCGCCTTAGGGCTCGGCTTTTGCCAAACAGCGGAACGTTGGTTTTAATATAGCAGAAATAACTATCTAACGCATTATTAGTTAAAAACTTACCCACAGTTTCGGCGGAATTAGTGGATAGTATACCCACATCGCAATGCTGCGAAAGCTGCTGCACCATTTCTACCACTCCATCAAAAGGCTTAATTTCATCGGCATGTTTGGCAGACTCTCTGCGAAAAAATCGCACAAGACGCGGTATCTGCCACCACTTTACGCCCGAAAGTTTTACCAGCTGACGTGCCGAAAGGTCTTTGTGCTTGGCAAAATCTATCTTACTATAGCCAAATTGTTCGGCAAACTGGTTGATAAGTCTTGCTCCCGATTCAAAAGTATCGGCAAGAGTGCCGTCGAAATCAAACAAAATAATAGCAGACTTCATATTAATTGGCACTTCGCGACACGGTTTCGGTGGCTGTTCCGTTTGCAAAAATAATATCTACATCCTCGTTGAAGTTGCCGATAGCTATCATATTGCCCACGTTGCTCATTGCAATCAGTTTTGGGAAATACATCATAAAAATCTCGCGTCCCTTTTCGGATGTGGAAGTATTGAAAAACCTAAGTTTGCGGTCGGCACCGAGCACCGAAAAGAATTGCGAATCGCTGCTAATCTTGATGTCGATAACTTCGCAGTCGATATTAAATTCGGCAACAGGTATCGGTATCTGCGGGTTGTAAACACACACGCGACCATCTTTGAATCCGTAAATAAGCCTTGTGGCATCGGAGTTTACCGACATCGACTTGATTTCTGACGAACTTTCGATACCGAGTTTAAAAATCTCCGACAGAGCATTAATGCGGTAAATCTTCAAATTGTGAAAATAGTCGTAACCAGCCACATACTGCATATCGCGCGAAACCGACATCAACCTAAAGTCAGCAATAGCCTTGTTGATAACCTTGCTTCTGATGTCTACCTTGTAGAGCGAAAAGTTGTCGCTAACAAAGAGAGTCTCGTTGTTAAACGGATGAAAAAACATCTTTTTGATAGTGCCAGTGTAGTTAATAATATCCGAAAAAAGACTGAAACCACCTGTAGATACGTTCATTACACGCAAGAAACTCTGTCCGCCCACCGCCATAAACTTATTGTTGCGGCTAAATGCGATAGCAGTGGCGTTAACATCTTGTTTATGAATAGTTTCCCACGATGAAGTATCAAATACACGGAGTTTTCGGCTCTGATCGGCAATAGCAATATACTCATCGTTGAAACTGAAGCATATATCGGTAACACCCTCGTGGGCTATCTTAATATTTCGGGTATTGAATCCTTTAAACTGATTGTCAGCGTTTTTGCCCTCGTCTTGCTTTTGTTTAATAATCATAACACGGGCGGTTTGGTTGCCAAGCGAAGCCGACTGCTGCAAATATTCGTTGTAACCCGTTTTGTCGCCAATTTTTTCGTACACTCCGGCAAGGGTAAGCAATACATCTTCGGGATGAGCAATCTTGTGCGAAATAGCATATTTAAAATATTCAATAGCTTTAGGATAACGGCTAAGCATAAGGCTTGCCACAGCCGCATTGTAATAAGCGTCGGGATTGTCGGGATTCAACTTGATAACTGTTTCGCAATCATCGATAGCGAGTTCCAACTTGCCGAGATTGCCGTATGCTGTGCTTCGGCGGAGGTAAGCGAGTTGGAAAGTTGGGTCGATAGCAATCACCTTGTTGCAATAATCGAGCAGGAAATCCCATTTTTCAAGATTGTGACATTCATTCATTTTAGCCACAAGTTCCACAATATTTTTCTTCTCTACCGAACGGGGATCAGAGAACACAGGTTCGGGAGCAGGCTGCTGCTCAGGTTCGGGCTCAGGTTCGGGAGTTGGCTCAGGAGCAGGTTTAGGTTCTGGTTCAGGATCGGGCAACGGCTCGTCGATAGTGTCCATAAAGTGTGGATTCGGATTCTCTCCGGGTTTTGTAATTTCGGGGTTTTCTTGCTGAATTTCCATATCTGATGATGTTTCTTCTATTGTATTGATTTCTTCTTCGGGTTTTGTATCTTCTTCTGAAGTCGTAATTTCTTCGGGCTCAGCTTCCACCTTAGGTTCGGGAATGCCGAGATAGTTTTCGCGGTAACGCTCTTGGCGGAGTTGTAGACAGCGGTCGTAGGTCCACATATCCACTGGTTGAATATTGTCTACGGTGTTGAACTTTTGCAGCACGGTGTCGTCGCCAATAATTTCGTAAATAGTCTGAGCAATAAATTTGCAACAACTAATAGGTTGTTTTACAATTTGTTCCTCGGCAAAACGAACTATAAACCATCCTGCCTTTTCAAAAAAAGTATCGTGATCTTGCTCAGAAAACTCGCGGTTATCATTCTTAATAAATGTAGTAGGTTCGCCCGACTCCATATCATACGGAGCATCAATTTCTACATCGATATAAAGTTTTTTGTCGGAAACAGAAACAATATAAGTAGGGACAAAACACTTACTTTCAGGACATTGCGATATTGTGTAATTAGTAAGCACCTTGTCGGGAAAATATTCGTTGAGGATTTGATAAAAATCATCGTTACACCCTACTCCACATTCATCGGCGGGTTTCAATTGGCAATTAGTAAATTGCAGAGCATCAGTTACTTTAGCACTACGGAAACGGGCAAGAGAAGCGCGGTCGTTGTTTTGACGGTTGGCCTCATCAATGGCGGCAAGTTCGTCGTTGTATCCACGCATAAGGTATTCGTAGTTGGCAAGCGCCTTTTGGTTTGAAAGTTTTTTCAAACGGTTGAGAATGCAGTCGTATACCGCTAAACCCACTGCCGCCACCAAAAAAACTGTAAGCAAAGCTGTTAACCAAGGGAAAGTAGGCATAGTACTAAACTTGTATCCTGCCACCAATCCTAAAGCAACTGCAGATAATACAAATCCTGTGTAACGCATTTTGTCAAGCGTAGGTCGTTGGGGCATTCTTGGAGAAGTGGGCACGGGGATACGGCTGTCCTGCGCCTCTAAAATATTACGCGGAATTATACTTGCTGGATATTGAGTGTAATTGTACATAACATAAAAATAATTTCTTTAGTAAAATTGTAAACATAATTTGTGCCACGAGTTATTGGTAAAATCATTTTTTTAGTTTATCTTTGTTTTCGCAAAATTGCATAACCTTTTAAACACCATTATATGAAAAAAGTACTTTTGGGAATGTTTATAACCCTCGGAGTGGTGGCACTCCTTGTCGTGGGTTTTATCGGATACCACAAACTATTTAGAAAGACTGTCGACATCAACGCTTTTTCAGCCGTGCCGAGCGATGCCGCATTCGTTATCGAAACCGAAAACCTATCCAAGGCATGGTCTACACTCAGCGGAAGCGCATTGTGGCAGTACCTTAAATCAACAGAATATTTTGCCGACATCAACTCAGATATCGAAACAGTTGACTGGTTTCTCAACAACAACAAGGCAGTTGACAAGATTCTCTCAGACCGAAAACTCTTAGTTGTTGGCTGTATGCCCAACGCCCGAAATTGGGATTTGGTTTACCTTATCGACCTTCAAGAGTTTGCAGATTATTTTCCCGAAATCAAGGCGTCGCTAAAACTTGTAAAAGGTTTCAAATTTCTTGAATCACAGATTGAAACCAACGAAGGCAAATACGACATCTACACTCTCCGCGACATTGAAGACCCAACTTTCGATATCAATATCTCATTAGTAAACAACATTTTAGCCATAAGTCTCGACAAAAGTCTTGTAGAGCGTGTTATCCGTCACCATAATACTCAGTTCTGGGACAACAACCTCAATTTCAAGGTTGTAACATCAGGACTTACCAACCGCAAAATGTTTAAGGCTTATGTCAACTACAAACTTATCCCCGGACTTTACTCAATTTACTCCACCGACCCGAGCGATGTGATGGATATGCTCGGAGCATCGTTGGCATATACAGCCGCCGAAATCAACTTAGACAACGACCAAATACACTTGGACGGTTTCACAAGTCTCGACAGCGTATATTCTTATATTAGGGCATTTTCAAATGTAACACCCGGCAAATCGCGTTCTTATGAAATAATGTCAGACCAAACAGCATTGTATTTCTCACTGAATTTCAGCGACTTTATGCGTTTTTACTCCGCACTTATGGACGAATACGCCAAAGGCAACCCCTCAGAAGTAAAAACTATGGAAACTGATATCAAAATAGTAGAAAAGTTGCTTGGATTTAGTCTCAAAGATGATTTCTTAGGCTGGATAGGCTCCGAAATTGCTATTTGCAAACTCCGTCCGCTTAGCGAAAAGTCGCGCGACATCGATGGTGTTGTGTTTGTAAACGCTTCCGACATCAAACGCGCCAAAGAATCTCTTGGCAAGATAGTTACGCATCTCAACCGACGCACACCTGTTAAATTCAAAATTGAGCCTTACCGCAATTTCGACATCCAATACCTCGGCATCAAGGGCATTTTCAAAATGTTCCTCGGCAAATTGTTCAAGGATATCGAAAAACCTTTCTTCACATACATAGAAGACTACGTGGTGTTTGCCAATTCGCAAGAATCAATCCATCAGATTATCGACGACTATCTGCAAGGTCGCACTCTCAACAAGAACATCAAGTTTGCCGATTTCAAAGACCAATTTGACATCAAGACCAACATTTCGCTCTTTGTGCAGACCCCCAAAATGTACGAAACCCTCCACAAATACTCTCCCGCCGAAGATCGCAAGAGTTTGGAAGAGAATAAAAACCTCATTTGCTCGTTTGCCCGCGTTGGTTTCCAATTGGTCAACGACGCAGGACTTTTCCGCTCATCGTTCGCCATCCAATACGACAGCACCGCAGCCGCAGCCGACTCGCTTCAAATGTTTGAGGCATTAGCCGAAAACTCGTTGGAAATGAAAGATTTAGATTCGCTCGACTTTAAAGCCGCATTAACCGAAGATATGGATTTCGACGACGGTGCAGCCAAAATCAATTACGACAGCACCGAAAACATCCACTACGAAGGCAATATCGAAGACGGCAAAATCGAAGGCATTTGGCGAACCTATTATCCATCGGGAAATCTCTATGCCACAGCCAATTACCACAAAGGCAAACTCGACGGCATAGCATATTTCTATCACGATAACGCACGTCAGGTAAAAATGGCTGAGGCAGAATACGATAGCGATGTTCTCGACGGCACTTACACCGAATTTTATACCAACGGCAAGGTTAAAGCCCGCATAATGTACGAAGACGGTCTGCGTCACGGCGAAACCGTTTTCTTCTACGACAACGGCAACATAAAAATGCAGAGCAAATACAAAAAAGGCAAACGCAGCGGCAAATCAACCGTTTACGACCAAAACGGCAAAAAACTCGGTCGCCTTGATGTTGACACCTATTAATATATATAAGATGTTTTTTAAAGTTTTTTTAGTAGTATTAGTAATATTGGCGCTGTGCTTTCTCGGTCTCGGCGTGCAAACATTTTTCTCTAAGAAGAAAAAATTCCCCGACTATGAAGTAGGGCACAACAAAGAAATGCGCAAACGCGGTATCTACTGTATGCGCACCCAACAGATGATTATCGATAAAGAACTAATCAAGAAACGCTTAGAAGGCGGCTGCGACGGGTGCGAATTGGTAAAGGAGCATAATAAGGAGGAATAAATAATGCCGGAGCAAAAGCCCCGGCATCATTACAAAAGTGATTGTGTTCTTCGATGTTTAGTTGCTACGTACAAATTGGATAGGAATTTGAATTGCCACATCAACGGGTTTTCCACTCTGCATTCCGGGTTTCCATTCGGGCATAGATTCTACGGTTTTGATAGCTGAGTTGTCAAACACAAGGTTGCCAGAAGAGCGGAGAACTTCCACATCCTTTACCTTGCCCACTTTGTCTACCACAAATTTAAGATAGACGGTTCGCCTCATAACTGTGTCGTTTTTGGCCTCAGCGGGATACTCCACGTGCGATGTAACGTAGTCAATCAACGCCTTTTCGCCACCGGGGTACTCGGGCATATTCTCCACAATAACAAACGGTTGGTCGGCAGTTTGCGGATTAGAGAGTTGGGTTGAAACATTTGCGTCCATAGCATCGTAAAGAGAGTTGGACTGATTGCAACAGGCGAAAGTAAAGGCAAATACAGCCGATACCGCCACAGGCAGCAATGCCTTGATTGCCACCTTTTTAGAAGACTTTTTGCGTGTCATCATAGTAATACGATTTTTTAAGTTACTGTGATTAAGGCTGTTGGCTACGAAATTCCACCTTCTGCCGGCAGCCTTTTTTACTAATAATATTTGATAAAGTTTTGCATTAAAACCTAAATCTACAACCTTTTGGTCGGCCTGAAACTCGTGTACAGCGCACAATTCACGGCGGAAAAGCCACACACAGGGATTGAACCATTGGATGGCGCACACCAAATCCATAAAAATCAGGTCGAAAGAGTGTCCATAGCGGATATGAGCGGTTTCGTGAGCAATAATTTCGTCGCAATTGCCAGCATAGTCGTCGGCGCTAATAAATACATATCGCATCCAACTAACAGGCGCAAAGTCTTTACCACCGATAATGAGTTTGATGCCGTTGCCAATGTTGACGCTCTTGCTTTTAAACACCTTGAAAAGCACACTGATTATCGACACCAAAAACCTTAAAAAGAAAAATACCGAACCCACAACCAACACCGTGGCAATCACATTCCAAACGCCGATATTCTGTTGAGAACCGCTGTGCACAACCACACCTTCTAATTCAATAAACACCTCGGGGACAGTCAAATCTTCGTTTAACGCCGATAGTTGCGGCATTTTGGCAAACGGCAAAACAAACGACATAGCCACAGCCGCAAGAATTGCAAACCGATTAAGTGCGTGAAGAGTTTCGCGGCTCATAAACAATTTGTAGGCTGCAAACACCGCCGCAAGCGACAGCGAAACGCGAAATGTATATACTAACAGGTCCATAAGATTTCGTTTTTAATTTATGATGCAAATATAAACTAAAATATTTAGTTATACAACTATTTTTAGTAGTTTTATTACATATTATATTTAGTTATTTAATAATATACTGATAATAAGGATATTATTACGAAATTATTTTATATTTTTTTTGAGTTTAATGATAAACTCAGGTGCAAATTTTGATTGAATAATATTAGAGGATTCAACCATTTATATTACCCCACTTGCTGTTCAAAAAACTCCCACAACTTGTCGCCCTCGGGCACGGGGGCGATAACGGAAATCTCCTTCTTGCTCACGGGGTGGATAAATTCTACCTTGCGGGCGTGGAGCGAAAGTCCGCCGTCGGGATTTGAACGAGGATAGCCGTATTTTAAATCGCCCTTAATGGGACAGTTGATGGCTGCCAATTGACAGCGTATCTGATGGTGGCGACCAGTGAGAAGGTTTATCTCCCAAAGATAATAACGATCTGATTTTGAGATGATACGGTAATTGAGAATTGCTTTTTTGGCCTCTTTCGTCTCGTTTGGAGCGATAAAACTCTTGTTGAGTTTCTCGTTTTTCTTGATAAAGTTTTCGAGCGTGCCCTCTTCGTTAGCGGGATGGTTGGCGGTGATAGCCCAATAGGTTTTGTGGATTTCACCGTCGCGAAACATAGCGTTGAGACGGCTCAGTGCCTTGCTTGTGCGTGCAAACACCACAATACCCGATGTGGGACGGTCTAAGCGGTGGGCAAGACCAAGAAACACATCGCCGGGTTTGTTGTATTTTACTTTAACATATTGTTTTACAGAGTCGATAAGGGTCTTATCGCCAGTCTTATCGCCTTGGACAATCTCATTGACGGTTTTTGAAACAATGATGATATGGTTATCTTCGTAGAGTACTTGCATAGGTTATTTACAATTTCCTTTTCATTTCCGCAAAGGTAAAAAGATTATTTTACAAAGGACACAAATCAAGCAACATTATTGTTCATCGGCTCAAATTTGCCTAAAATACTCATAATAGGCAACCATTTGGTCCGATTATTAAAAAAATTTAGGTATGTTTGCGCCGATTTTTTTCATCTTGCATCTCTAATATGCAACATAATAAATGAGTATTTTTTATTTACTGAAAAAAAAGCTTATACTAATATATTAACGTAATTTACATTCACAACAATGAAAAAAAATTTTTACATCAAGAACTTTGTTCTTGCAGTTGTAATGGCAGGAATGACATTATCGTACACCGCTTGTGGCGACGATGATGAGAATCCCACACCCGACAAACAAGAACAAAACAAAGACAACAACCAAAACCAAGGTGATGAAAACAAAGACAACAACCAAAACCAAGGTGATGAAAACAAAGACAACAATCAAAACCAAGGTAACGAAAATACTACAAAATACAAAATCAGCTTTGTAGTTGAAGGCGAAAAAAACAAGATAACATTGTCAGAGACGTCTAAGGAAGTTGCCGATGGCGAAAAGGTAAAAATCACATACGAA
Organism: Bacteroidales bacterium; assembly: GCA_017394445.1. Taxonomy (GTDB): domain Bacteria; phylum Bacteroidota; class Bacteroidia; order Bacteroidales; family UBA3824; genus UBA3824. Next base: position 8,869 of record JAFPYT010000314.1, read on the forward strand.
TTGCAAGAAGGTTATGCAATTTACGAAGTAGGAGGTTCGGGCTTTAACGATGCCGAAACTAAGACAATCTCCACTACCTGCCTCGGCGCCGATCAGGAAATAACCATAACAGTGAAATCAATTTACAACTAGGTTACTGTCTTGCTTACTAATAACGATGGTACTCTCGAAGTAGTAAATGAAGGCAATTACAAAAATGGTGACAAAATTGAATACGAGCTTGCAAGTAAGTACAAGGGATACTATATTTCTTTCGTTAAAGTATCTGATCCTTCAATGGGACGCGATTTTGACTATAACAAAGCTACCATTACACTAAATGACATCACCGAAGATTGCAACGCAACAATTGAATTAAGTGAGTGCAAGGTTTCATTTGAGATTTACCAAGACAACAAAAAAGTTTCTACTCTTACTTTAAACAAATTGGAGTTAAACAAAGAATACGAACACGACATCACCGACTTAATAGATGGCTACGACTTTAAGGAGATAAAAACCTACGATGACATTGACGCCAAGGTGGAAAACGGCAAAATAAAGGTTACGGTCAACAAATACGGCCAACACTCTGCCGAGGTACACCTCGAAAAGGCTAAATTTCCTGTATTCACCGACTCAAAAAAATCTATTCTCGGTAAAGCGTTTGTAGGGTGGAAAAAAGGACTCTCGTTTGAGAAAACCACCAATGGCATCGTAATGAACGTATACGAAAAAGTTGAAAACGAGATAAAGATAACCAAAGTTTATACCTTTGAAAAATACGACGATTGGTCCAACATATTCGCATACAACAATGTAAAATACTACATTTACATTAAGCTGAACGGTGGTGAAAATGATTACAGAGTACAGAAAACTGTATACAACGGCTCAGAAACCGAATTTCTTGCAATAACGGAAGTTGAATCAGTTGAGGAAATGAAAAATCAGATTAACACTCAACAATAACCAATTATAATAGATAGTCCGCAGCAAATAAGTCGTTTGTATTATCTACGTATAAGCTTTAACCTCATACAATACGACTTTCCAATATATAAAAAATTGGATTGCTGCGGACTATCTTTTTTTTATCCTACTCCTTCACCAATCCCAATCCTATCCTATTCCTATCCACATCCACGGCGAGCACTTTTACCCTTACGGGTTGGAATCGGCTCAAAAATCACGTTTTTTTTATCATAATAGGTAACAATTTGGTCCGATAATTCAATAATTTTGGGTATATTTGCACCGATTCTAAAAAAATAACTTATGGATGTTGCAAGAGAGATATTACAGTTTTTGCATTATAACCCACTGTCTGCGCGTGAAGAAATAGCAAACGGAATTAAATTCGAGGGTAGCGATACCACTTTAAAACGAGTATTGTCTTCTTTGATACAAAAAGGAGATGTTTCCGTTAATGGCAAGGCTCGTGCAACACGTTACAGACTTTCGCCTCAGGCACATTTGCTTATGCCGCTCAATCTTGACACCTATTTTGCAAAAGATATTGACGAACGTCAAATTCAGCCCTCGTTTAATTTTGACCTTATCAATGAACAATTGCCTAAGGTTTCGGTTTTTACCCCCGACGAAAGTGCGCTTCTAAATGATTTGCAAACGATATTTAGCAAGCATATTGCCGAAATGTCTGACACTGAATACAAAAAAGAGATGGAGCGCCTTGGTATCGACCTCAGTTGGAAATCATCACAGATAGAGGGCAACACCTATTCACTACTTGAAACAGAGCGACTTCTCCGCGAAAGCAAGACGGCAAGCGGCAAAACCAAAGAAGAGGCGGTGATGTTATTAAACCATAAGGATGCACTACGCTTTATTTTGGACAATCCTGATTACCTTAAAACACTTTCAATTAGCAATATAGAAGACATTCACTCTTTACTAATCAAAGATTTGTCGGTAGACAAAGGTGTCAGACGTAGGCGCGTAGGTATAACAGGCACAAACTACCATCCCCTTGACAACGAATTTCAAATACGTGAGGCTCTGAGCGATACGTGCACTTTGGTCAACGGCAAGGAGGATATTTTTGAAAAGGCATTACTCACACTTGTTTTATTATCGTACATACAGGCGTTCAGCGACGGCAACAAACGTACTGCACGCATTACAAGCAATGCAATTTTAATAGCCAATGGATATTGTCCGCTGAGTTTCCGCAGTGTTGACAGTATTGACTATAAAAAAGCGATGCTTATTTTCTACGAGCAAAACAACCTTTACGCTTTTAAACAAATATTCATTCAACAATTTGAGTTTGCTGTGAAAGAGTATTTTTGATGTGGGGTAATTGAATCGGCATAATTTTAGATAGCACA
>JAFPYT010000315.1 GCA_017394445.1 Bacteroidales bacterium
CACCGGCGTTGTGAATGTCGGGGTCGGCGTTGAGTGTTTGCTCGGGCGATATAAAATCGTAGGATGCGAAGAACGTAGAGCAGTGCTTTGCCACGCAGTCTAAAAGTATGCGGCGTTCCGAAATGTAACATTCCGAAACAAATTCCAACATCTTTGTAAGCGCGTCGTACACATTGTCGAGGTTCTGTTTTTCGTCGTCGCCGAGGGTGTCGGTCTTGGTTTTGAGGTAGATCCAACCTTTGGCAAAGCGGACCACAAATTTTGAGAGCGAACTCTCTTTTGAGGTCTGCAAAGCCTCGTTGAGGGTGCGGATAAGTTCTTTTTGCGGGTCGGTTTCGTTTCCGGGGTCGCGAAAAATCTCGCTTACGAACTTTGAGAGCGGTATAGCGGTGTTGAGTTCCGAGGCAATCTGCGCCTTGTCGCCTTCAAGTTCCTCCATACGGTTTTTGAGTTCTTGAAATTTGGCGTTGTATTTGGCGAGTTTATCCTCAGGAATGTCGCCGCCGCCTGATTGTTTCGCTGGCTGCCCTTTTGTGAGGGCGTTGAGCGAGGCGGTTATTGTGTTGATACTCTCTTGTGACAGGTAGGTTTTCAAAAGTTTGCCTACCCATTGCAGAGTGTCGATGTCTTTGTCGGTGTAAGGCAACTGCACGTTTGGGTTTTCTTTTAATTCGTCGAAAACGCCGCTGCCAATGTTGTCCACAAGCCATTTGGCAATGCCGTCGGCTTCGGCTGAGGCATCACCGGGAGTGGCTGTCTGCACGTGGGTAGATAGCCCCGACGAAGTGTTAACATCCTCGTCGTCAGGCTGTTCGGGTTGAACCTTTTTGGTAAGCGAAAGGCTCACCGGCTTAGGTTCTTCTACCCTGCTGTCGCTGCTTGCGCCGTTTACTGATAAACTTAGTTTTGCCATAATTCTTTCGTTTTATAGTACAACAAACTAATTATCAAAAAGTTGGATAAGGAATATGCCTGAGTCCATCCAATAGCCGTGCTCGTCGGCAAGCGATTGGAGCGTAAGTTTCAGATTGTCAGACGAAACCTTTTTACCTTCGCGGTCCATAACGTTTTTAAGCGGTTTCAGACGCTCTTTGTCGCGGGGGTCGCGTTCGATATCGAATGTAAGCGGTTCGCGGTCTTTCAACTGACGTGCTGCCTCCGACGACGAGTAAACCAATTTGTACATCGGTGCCGAAATCCAATCGTCGGTGGGCATCTGACGCATACCGAGCATCATGTGACCAAAGAATTTGATATTCTTGGTGTCGGTGTCGGGGTCGAGGAATATCTCTTTGAGGCGTGCCTTGTTGGGGTCGTACTCGCCAAGGTAGTCGGCTGTTGAGCAGAAATTGCGTTTCAAGAGCGATGTATCGATTGTAAAATCGTCTAAGCGGCGAAGGTTGCCTGCCATAAGTGCGATGGTGGCTCCAACTGCAACGCAAGTTTTCGGGTCTTTGATAACGCCTGTGCCCTCGGCAAACGGATACCAAGTGCCTATGCGATAATGTCCTAACTGTACGATTCGGTCGGGAGTTACGGGCAGTTTCTTTAAGAATAGGTCGCGAACCACTGGCAACTGGCTTGGACGTCCCGAAAGCAATACGTAATCGCATTCGTACTGTGCAATAATGCCGCAAAGGTCGCCTATCATCTTTTCTACCACGTCTTTAACCACCTTGTTGGTGCCTTCGTTGTCGAGTTCCCAAGTGATTTTTTCGATGTCGAATCCTGTGCAGCCCTCGTTTTCAAACTCCTTATTAATATAGTCGATGAGTTGCTGGTTGGGATGCGGATAATTTACAAAGAACGAATCAAACGAGCGTTTTTCTGTTGGACGTTCCTCAGATGCGTGCTGCAAAATATCTGTACCAATGGGAATTGCAATCTGCATAGCAAACTGTTTTTTCATCAGTTTGTCTTTTGCGGTGGTGCGTCCGAGGTAAGGACCAAAGAGGAAGTTCATTACATTAACCGAATTGCGGCAGCCGCATTTTTCGGCGTGCAACTTGATGGTGGGCAGCACGATACGCTCGATAACACGTTTGAGAATATCGTCGCCGGCGAGGTTGAATCCCTCCCAAAACATTGGCGAAGGTGTTAATACCGAGATATTTGCACCCGGGTTTGCCTGATAATTTGCAATCATAAGGTCGGTGGTACCACCACCTATATCCACGCTCGCAATAGTTACGGCGGGCTGGTCGGGGTAAACGGTATCTTGACGCAACTTGCCCACAGTGTTGATGTAGAGCGAAGCGTTGTTCATAAAACGGTCTTTGATTTCGCCGTAAACAAAGGTCAACTGGTTGCAGGTGGCCTCGTCGTAGTTCCAATCGTTGCGTTTATCGGGTTCGCGGCGGATATCGTCGGCATCGGGAATGATTACAAGATTTTCGTCGATGAAGTTGTTACCAAAATATGCTTTGAGTGCTGCGAGAGCGTCTTTTGCGTGGTCGCGGAGAATTACCTGCTCGGTTTGCAACATTGCTGTGGGGCAGGTAAGCACAATGCGTTTCAATCTTCGCGGAAGTTTTTCCTGACCCTGACGTTTGCGGAAACGGTAACTGTTGACGTATGTTACAGCCTGCATAAATATCTCGCTGAGTGCGAATGTCATAAGCGAACTGCGCGAGAAATATGGGTTCATTGCTGGATAAGGCTGTTTCATTTCGGGGTCTTGCTCGGCTTTAATGCGCTCACGTTCAAGTAGTTTGCCATCTTCGGTAAAGAGTTCGGCTATACCGTAGAGTGCGGGTTTTGCAAACGCCTCCTGAGTTTTTGAAATATATGTCCACGGGAAAGCGCGTTTTTCGGTGTCCCAAAGATAACGTTTTGGCGAACTCATTACCGAGTTTGAATTGTCGGCAGTGTTGAGAACTGTTAAACGAGCAGCCTCGCGACCAATTCGTACAAGGCTTGGCCAAGCAAACGCCTTGGGATTGCCGCTCATTATAAACTGCGATTCGTCGCCGAGGGTGGTCTTTACAAATGCCACACGCATATCAAACGGGTCGCTGTAAGTGCGGTCGGGGTAGGTCATATCGCGAATTTCGAGCGGAACAGCGTCGGTAAATTCAAACGGCTGACCTGTTTTAACCGATTCTACAAGTATACCTGTGGTGCGGCTGTTGCCCACATCGAGAATCAAGTCAACGTCAATGCTTTGATTATCAGTATAGAGCGTTAGTTTTGGGAATGTCTCAGCCTTGCCCAACACCTTTAATAATGTAAGGTAATACGATGTGTGGAGGAAGTTGTATCCTTCGTCGGTTTTGCCGAGTTCTTTGCGTTTTTTGTCAAAGTCGGTTTTGAGCCATTCTTGAACCCACGGACGTGCGCAGAAAAAGAAGTTGTCGGTATCTTGCACGGCACATTCAAACACTGAGTTTTGAGCGTCGCGGACAGTGGGCGTAAGGTAAGCCTCAGAATTATCCTCGCAGCGGGTATCAAATGCAAGTACCACATTATGAGTGTATTCGCTCTCCTCGTCAACGCCCGAAATACGGCTAAACCACATCATTGCCCAAGTTTCGGGACCCTGTTGGAATTTTTTGCCGTCGTAACTTTTGCGCAAGTAAGGAATCGGAATCCACATTCCCTCAAAACTCTCTATGGCTTCGCGAGCACGAACGGTGATAATTTTGTGCTCGGGGATTGTGCGGATAAGGTTTTGCGGAATGCGAGCCTCGTCGATTTGCCCCGTTTCAGAATCGGTGGCCACCTTGCGGATTTCGTCGGTGAGTTCGATGTACTTTTGAAGTTTTTCGTGGTAGTAGGGAAACACAAAGGTTATCTCCTTGTTGCCTTCGATGTCTTCTTCGAGTTTTTCAAAATAGTCGGCATTTACTTTCATTGCGGGCGATTTCTCGCCGAGGTTTATCTTAACCGAATGAAACTGTATGCCGGAGTTGGCTATTAAACTGAAATCTCTCATATATATTATGTTTTTAGGTTTTCGAAATTTAGATTGAAATGTCTACGCTGTCGTCGTCCTGAGTTTTTTTGCCCTGATTGTTGCAATAGATACAAACCGGCATCGACGATGGATAAACCTCACCGCAATAGGGACATACGGTTAATTTTCCCTTCGTCTTAGGCGGTGTTGGCGGTGCTGGCGGTGCTGGCTGTGTGGGCGGTGCTGGCGGCGGAGGTGTCGGCTGCGAAACAGGCGGTGTAACAGTTTTGGGCTGTGCAGGCTGAGGTGCCGACTGCGCAACTGGCTGAGCGTTGCTTGGATACATATCATAATAAGTCCGCTGCGATTTCCATCCCGAAACGGTGAGAAACCTGTCTTGATAACTTTCGCCACGTGCAAGGCAGTATCTACCAATAGGTTGACCTTCGTAGGTGGTAGATTTTTGCTTAGATTTGCCGAGCGAGAGTGTTAATCCCGAACTTTTTTGGATAACGGGGCGCAACTGCAATAAATCGAGGATGTAAGTTTGTTCGTCGTTGGCAGAGTTGAACCTCACAAACACATTGTACACTGGCGGAGTACCGGCTTGCAGTTGGTTGATCTGCGATGTGCTGATAGTAAATTTGGCAACAGAGCCGTCGGGTGCGGGTACAAATATGTGTAGCCCAGCATTATTTTGTTCCCATTTTAATGAATCCATTATTTCTTCAAAAAAATATTATCTCTTTTAACGTTAAAATCTGTGTTAACAAATATAAGGGAGTTTTTTAACAAAGTCAAGGGGAAACGAGAATTTTTTTTGAAAAAAAATAAAGGAATTAACAAATTGTTATTGTTGTTGTTTGATAATCAGTTTTTTAAGAGGTTTTTCTATAACTGCTTCGGCTTGCGCTCCTATTTTCCCGCCTTGTGGACATTGCAATGTGGACACTTTGGTTAAGCGGTAATTGCCGGAGGCGGAAAGATTAAAATGATTATCAGTAATATTTTCAACTTTTTCAGATTTTTCATCAATAGTATATTCTATTGTAAACGGTGGAGTTCCTGATAATTCAATACTCAAAGGACTTTGATCACCGTAGCAAACGTGGGCATTATTGAATTGAGCAGTTGGTGGGTTGGTGATACAAGGGTCATGTGGCTCGGAAAACCACGTACCGGGACAAGAAGGGAAAAAACGTTGATATTTATTTAGTTTAACAATTGTAGAATATTTAGTTTTACCATCCGCATCAGTTTCAATAACGCCAACTTCCTTTAATGTACTTCCAAGCGAAGCATAAAGTTTGCCATCAGGACCGTATAAAAAGTCGCTAAGCACATAAGGACCGCCATTTTTTTCAGGTGTAGGTATCACAGTGTATTTTGTAAAATCAGGTATGCCGTTATTGATAGGATATTCTTCCATTTGATACACAGCGCCATTCCCTTTTTGACGATTATTAACAACGATTAAGAGTTCATTATTTGGCGATATACCAACAGCCATACATTTAATAACATTAGTGTCGGAATACTTACGTGTAACAGTAAAAGTTGCTGTAGAGCGGTCAAATGTACCATAATAGTATACAGGAGCAGTATAACTCGTCCTTGGTGCGGTAGCAATAAAATAATTACAATCTTTCGATAGTGAAATTTGTAAAAAAGTTTCGTAAATAACATCATCGAATATTGCTTGTTCTCCCATATATGAAATACCTTCGGCAGTAATTAAATATTTCACGATTGAAGAATGGTCGTAATGTATCATCCATATATCTGTGCCATTGGGATGACGGACAAAGAGAGGGAAACTATTTATAAATACAATTTTAGTAACATCAGAAATTATCTCTTTTTTCTCTAAATCTATCTGGAAATAGCCTTCATATCCTATTGCATAAATTATTTTGCTATTTCCGGGTACTGGCACAAAAAAAGAACATTTAATAGGGTAATTATCATATTTTATTTCTTTAAAACTGTCATCATAAATTATCCCATCTTTGAAGATTAAACGTAGGTTCCCTTCTGTATCCACATACCATCGTGTTTTATCATATTCAGAACCAATAGTTTTAACAATAGGTTCACCGCTGGTAAAGTCGATACAATAACCGTCAAAGTTCCATAATAATACACTCCCGCTTTGAGCAAGAATAGTATTTGACAAAAGAACACAGAGAATGAGGATTATTCCCTGTGTCTTTAAAGATAAGATGTGGGATTCCAAAAAATTACGAAGCATATTCTTTTTTTATTGTTTTTGCAAATATATTATGCACTTTTTATTGGGCAAATATTTTTAGAGAATTTTTAATAATACAGTTAAATATATTAAGTATTATTTACTCCAAATTTTACGCTCAGTAGTATTTTTGCCTGAAAAAATTTTACGCTCAGTAATCATTTATTCCAAAACTTCCATTTTCCAACCTCTGAAAACTATCACAGCCGTATGAAGTTCCCATCTTTTTGATGTGCATTTTTCAACAAGGCGGTGGTCGGTGATGTAACGCTGCATCTGAGCCTTAGCATCATCTTTCAACTTGGCAACGGTTTCGTCAGATGAGTTTTTCTTACAATATTTTAACTCAATGATATATGCGTGGCGTTTGTAGCCGAGAGGTTCTAAATAGAGGTCGGTAAATCCATGGTCGGCCTCCAATTCGGTATAGGCAAGGTAACTCGAACTTTTGCAAAAATGCGACAGGAAAAATCCCTTCACAAAAAACTCGCCTTGCGCATCAAAATCGCGTACCGAAGAATTTTCTTCCATAACTGATGCAATGTACGAGATAAACGGCTTGCAATCGCCTTTAAATACGAGTTTTTCCCAATGAGAATCCAAAATAGCGTTATCAGTACGCCATCCTATTGACTGCGAATAGCATTTTGCCAAATATTTGCAGTATTGCTGACGTACAGTTTCGTTGGGCACTAAAAATGCAGGATAGCCGTTTTTGTCCAAGCCGTAACTCAAAAGACCCATATAAAACAATAGGCTTTTAAGGTTCGACGGACTTGACAATTCAGCAATGGCAAACTCGGGATTAAGTTCAAAATATGTTTTACCGGTGTTAACAATTTCCATTATTATCTGCGACTTTTCACCATAATTTTGCTCAATCTTCACCATTTTTTCCATCTTGAAAAAATCGGTAGCAACATTTGGATCAACAAGTTTTTCGGGTGGGCGGCCTTTTTGAGAAATGTAGTTCATTATAAAATAAAGCACCATATCCGAATTGAAAACCCTTTCTTCGTCAATCATCCCCGATGAAAAACAGTAGTTGTCGTACACAGGCTTCATTATGTCGATAAGTTCGTCGACAGAATGTTTAAAAACACCAGTTTCATCGCGGTAATATTCCAACATAGCACGAACCTCACTTTCGGCAAATCCCATTGCAGAATTGAGATTGGCATCTATCGACATATTACGTGCAATATTAAATCCGCTTGTAACATCGCTCAAAGTCAACGGCGAAACCCCCGTAATAAAAATTCTTTCTACCGAGGCTTGGTTGGCTGTGGTCATAGCCTTCAATACATTGAAAAACAAGCGGAAAAAACCATCGCCGTGGGTGAGATTCCGATATGCATCTTCGTCGTTAGAAAAAAGTGTGTTGGCAAAGTTGTCGTATTCATCTATCATTATGTAGATGCGATATGGCGATTTTTCTGCCAAAGAAATTAGGGATAGTAACGCTGCATCACAATTATCCTTATCTTGGTTGATGGTTTCAACGGCGTTGACCGGCAGATATTCTTGGTATTTGTCTACAAACCTAAAAATATCTCTAACTACCAACGAATTAAACGAACTTTCTACCTTATCAGTGCTACTATCCACAGCCGAAAAGTTGAATTTCAGCACCATATACTGTCCCTGTTTGGATGTGGTTTGTTGAAAAATATCCAACCCGCCAAAATTATTTTCGTACTCGTCTTTGCGCTTTACATCGTAATATGCTTCTAACATATTAAGAAACAGACTTTTACCAAATCTCCTCGGACGCAGGAACATAATATATTTGGCTGCGTTTTCAAAATATGGGATAAACGCTGTCTTGTCAACGTAATACGAATTTTCTTTGCGTATTGTAACGTAATCAGTTTCGCCGTAAGGAATTCGTCGCATAATGTGTGATGTTTATTTGTCTGAGTGCAAATATAAGTTTTTTTTATAAAATATTCAATTTTCGGCTTGATTAATACGCTCAGTAGTAAATAAAAAAAATAACCGCTTCAAGAGAAGCGGTTATTTTTTTACCATTATTTATCTGTAAATACTTAGTATTCAAGTTTTTGTGCTATGGAATCTACTATACCATAGGCAAGGGATTCGTTGGCATCCATCCAATGGTCGTTTTCGATGTCGGCAAGAACCTTTTCGTAGGGCTGACCACAGTTTTTGGAGAGGATTTCAGCAGTGATTTTCTTGGTTTTGTCGATTTGGCGGGCGTGAATTTCAAGATTCGATGCCTTGTCTTGAAAATATCCGCCTATGCTCGGCTGGTGAATCATCACTTCGGCGTGAGGCATAATTGTGCGGTTGCCTTTTTCGCCGGCTGAAAGGAGTATCGAAGCCATCGACGCGCACAAGCCCATACAAACCGTCTTAACAGGCGACGAGATGAGTTTCATTGTGTCGAGGATTGCCATTCCTGCTGTTACCGAGCCGCCGGGACTATTGATATAGAATGTAATCGGTTTGCCGGGTTCTTTCATATCAAGATAGAGCAAGCGGTTTACCACCTGCTCGGCGGTGTCGTCCATTACTGCGCCCCAAAGAAAAATGCTGCGTTTTTCGAGGAACTTTTTGTTGAAATCTATCGACGATAGTCCGCTCATTAACTTGTCTAAGCCGTTTGACTGCGGTACGTCTTCTTCTTCTAATCTGTACATTTTTAACAATTTAAACGGTTAAACAACTTTTTTATCGCGGAAAACAACTTGGTCGATAAGTCCGTATTCTTTGGCCTCGGCTGCGTTCATCCAAAAATCGCGTTGCGAATCTTGGGCTATTTTTTCAGCCGGCTGACCAGTGTGTTCGGAGAGTATTTCGTAAAGGTCGTTTTTAGCCTTTATTATCTCGTTTACAGCGATTTGAATATCCGAAGCCTGACCGCCGGTGTATCCTGCGGGCTGGTGAATCATCATACGCGAATGTTTGAGTGCGTATCGTTTGCCTTGTGTGCCGGCTGCGAGCAACACTGCACCCATCGATGCTGCCATTCCTGTGCAGGTGCAGGCGATGTTGCACGAGATATACTGCATTGTGTCGTACACACCGAGACCGCCGTAAACCGAGCCGCCCGGAGTGTTGAAGTATATCTGGATATCTTTCGACGGGTCGGTGCTCTCCAAAAAGAGCAACTGAGCCTGAATTACGTTAGCCACTTGGTCGGAAATCTCAGTGCCGATGAAAATGATGCGGTCGGCAATAAGGCGCGAGAATACGTCAACTTCACGGAAGGGCACATCGCGCTCCTCGATAACCGAGCGAGTCATATTTGAGATGTGTCCGGCGTATTGGTCGAGCATATTGCCGCTGATTCCACGACTGTGAACGGCGTATTTTCTAAAATCGTTGTTGTTCATTATTTCTCTGATTCAAAGAGTTTTACAAAATCATCGTAAGAAATATCCTTGCTGTTGAGGGTGGCTTTCTCCTTGATGATTTTTGTAAGTTTGTTGTTGATAACGATGGGACGTATGCGGCGACGCTCCTCGTCTTTTGCAAGGCGTTCTTTGGCGTAAGAGTCGAGCATATCGTCGGATATAGATCCAAGAGGAAGTCCGTAACGTGCAAACTCGGCTTTCATAACTTCTTTTTCCTCAGCGAGTTCGTCGTCTTCGGTGATTTCAATCTTGTTGTCTTTTACAAGGTGGTTTTCGATAAGGTTCCACTTGATGTCTTCTTCCATTGAGGGGAACGATGTTTCAAGTTTCTCTTTGTCGAAATCTTTGTATTGTTCGAGGCTGAGAAGCCAACGTTTCATAAATTCCATTGGCACAGCAAAATCGGCTTTTTTCAAGAGTTCGGCTTTGGCATCGATAAACAGACGGTAGTCAGACTCGTTTTCGTAGTTGGCTTTGTATTGCGAGATGATTTCGGCACGCATTTCTTCTTCGTTGTGAACTTTGTCTTTGCCGAAGAAACGGTCGAAAACTTCTTGATTGAGTTCGCCAGGAACAAATGTAAGTATCTCGTTGATAGAGAATGCAAAGTTGGCATTAACGGTGTTGAAGTCGAGCATATTGTTGTTGAGGATAGCCTTAGCCTCGGCTTCGTTGGGGAATACTTGTTTGAGGTCGAAACAGATTTTGTCGCCAACCTTTTTGCCGATGAATTTTGCACGCTCTTTTTCGTCTTTTACGTTAGAAACAAGCATCGAGGTGGTGTTGCTGAGACCTTCGGCAAGTTTTTCGCCGTTTTCGTCCACTTGGAAAACTTCGCCTTTGAGGATTGACTTCTCTTCTGAAATTTCGGCAGGTTCGTTTTTGCCGGCGGCGTTTTTGTAGTTTTCAAATGTGGTGTCAACGTTTTTGTCGTCAACGGTGATGTTGTATTTAGGAATGCTCAATGCATTGTCGATAGCAATCTGGAATTGAGGAGCAAGGGCGATGTCGAATGTGAAAGTAAAATCGGTGTCCTTCTCAAAGTTGCCTTCGGGTTTTTCGGTGAGGCTGGGAAGGGGTTCGCCCATATAGTCGATATTATTGTTTTTAAGATAGTCGAAAAGACCTTTGCTGAGGGTTTTGTTGATCTCCTCGGCTTTAACGGGAACTTCGTATTTCATTTTGATAAGATTCATCGGCACGTTGCCCGGACGGAAACCCGGAAGAGCAGCCTTCTTGCGATAATCTTTCAATGTTTTGTCTACGTTAGGTTGATAGTCGTCTTTTACAAGACTTACTTTGATAGTTGCGTTGAGGTCGTCAACTTTGTTAAATTTAATATCCATTTTGTATGATGTTTCTACGGGCAAAATTCCCTGTTAAATAATTAATTACTAATAAAAACGCCGACAAATTTTAGTTTCGTCGGCGGTTTGAATTGTACGGGTGAAGGGACTCGAACCCCCACGCCGTGAGGCATTAGATCCTAAGTCTAACGCGGCTACCAATTACGCCACACCCGCTTGGAAAATTCGCGCAAATTTAAAAGTTTTTTTGCGTAAATCCCAAAAAGTTTTTGTATTTTTTGTTAAAAATTATCACTACGTAATGTAAGTTGCATATTATTAAAACCTTACACCTATACCAAACATAAAGTCGGCTGCACGGTAACCTTCGTCGTTTACGTCGTCTTTAAGTTTGTTTTTGTGGTTTGAATAACGGATAAATAGGTTGAGATTATCGGCGAGCAAGCATCCTGCTTGAATCTCAAAGAGGAACGATGGTTTGTACTTGACTGTCTGACGGCGGAATTTTGTGATTTCATCCTCTAACCACGGCTCGGCTTTAACGTAATCTTTGGTGTAGATGGTCTTTTGACTACCGCCAACAAACATACCAAAGCCCAATTGTCCATAAACTGGAAAATCAATCGGTGCATAGTAACGACCTATTACAGCGGTATTTACGCCACGGTACTTTTGTGTAAAAGCATTGTGGTCGGTATAAGGGTGTTTCATCTTGAAAGTGGGGCTGTAGGCATTGGCACGGGCACCTACGCCCACCTCCACGCCGTCGGCAACCTTTACCAAGAAAGACAATCCTGCGGGTACAAAACCTGTTTGACCATCGTTTTGCGGTAGGTCGTACATTGTGCGGGCATATCCTATAAATGCTTCTTTTTTAAAATCTGCCCTGTTTTTTTTTGAATTTTGCGCATTTACCATTGTAGGAAACAATGCTGCAATTAATACTATATATATAAGGTGTATCTTTTTCATTGCTTTAAAAATTTTTAAGGGTTAACGTTGTTGTGTAAGAACAAATTTGAAACGGATAGGTTGCTCGTTGTCAAACTTTGTGGCTTCGTGGGTATAAGTGATTGTGTATGCGGCTGCAACAGAGTTTGAAAAATAATCGAAAAACTCGCTCAACTTATCGCCATTACCCGGGAAAATTGCAAATCCGCGACCTGTATGACAAAAACTGCTCAAAGTTTCTGACGCAAGCAATCCGTCGTCGCTATAACCGATGGCAAAAACCGAAATATTGCGGTAGTTGCCTTTGGAAAGAGAATCTAAAACAGCAGTTCTGATGCCGCTATTGTCTTCAATAGAACTGTAATCCTCAGCGCCAAAGTAAACCAAAACCTTAGATGAACTTTTGCCAGTGTTAAGTTCTGTCATTGCCTTGTCGCAAGCGGTAAACATATAACTGTATTGGTCTTTTTCTTTTGACTTAATGGCATTTACGGCTTCATCGGCAGAACCAAGGGGTATTGCAGAAATATTTGCCACATCGCCCGATGTAAAAGCCACTGTAAATTTGGCAGCTGGAAATTTGCGACCGATAGTGCGTACAAAAGATTCGGCGTTGGATTTAAGGTTGTTGAATTGCTTGTCGAGGTAATTGCTGTTGTCGATAACAATAGCCACGTCAAGTTCCTTTAAATCGTTGTAAGTTACAGGGTTTTGACGTTGCGACTGAGGTACCCATTTGTCGCCGCGCATTTCGTCAACGCTTACACTTTGGATTTTGTAACTGCCGTAATCATCAAAAAAACGCACATTGTCGATGTTGATTTCGGTAGTGTTTGAACTCGAAACCTTGCCGGCAAAAGTTTTGCTAAAATCAATAATCACATCTTTTGAGGTCATATCCTCATTTAATGCAATTGTTGGATTGTTGCCATACAAACTGTTAGCATCGCCAGTAGTGTCGGGGTTACTGTAATTAAGATAGAGGTACGATACGCGCTCTAAGGCGTTACCCTCGATAAAGGTAGAATCTTCGCAGGCAGTTAGTACTGCCATAGCAAGCGCGGCAAAGGCTGCCGGCTTCAAGAATTTAAATTTCATAGTTGGTCAATTTATTTTGTTGTATAAAGTTTATAGTATTTAGTCAATATGTCCTGAATGAAGTTGCTCAATTGGGAAAATCAAGTCCCAATCCCTTCCCCAAACAATATTACCATCCTCAATTTTAAATGACGCGAATTTTTTTGGGTCAAGGTATTTATTGTATTGTGGATGCGGATGACGTATAATATACTCTCCTACATTGATAGTTTTGCTCGTATTATCACTAAAATAGAGCATTACGCTGAGATTACCCGCCAAATCTGCCTTTGTTATATAAATGTTGTTCATTACCGAAATATTCGTAAATTTTAGGCATAGTACTTTAATTAATAGTTGCTGAATTTATAACGCAAAGAAAAGTCAATTATTTTTATCATCAAACAGCCAAAATATTAACACTATGTTAAATCGTAAAAAAAACGCGAATAAAAATATTTTTGTAAAAAAAAATAATAATTTTGCCCCCCGAAAAAGTGTGGTATTGCAACAATACCCAACGAAGAACAAATTAATAAAATTAAACATACAACACAATGTCACTTGAGAAATTAAGAAACTTCGGTATAGCCGCACACATTGATGCTGGAAAGACGACCACCTCGGAGCGTATACTTTTCTACACCGGAGTAAACCGTAAAATCGGTGAAGTTCACGATGGCGCTGCCACAATGGACTTTATGAAACAGGAGCAGGAAAGGGGTATCACTATCCAATCCGCCGCTATCTCCGCACACTGGAAAGGCTACGACCTCAACCTTATCGACACCCCCGGACACGTTGACTTCACTATGGAGGTTGAACGTTCGATGCGTGTGGTTGACGGCTTAATTTCTGTTTTCTGTGCAGTAGGCGGTGTTGAACCTCAGTCTGAAACCGTTTGGAACCAGGCTGTTAAATATCACGTTCCCCGCGTTGCCTACATCAACAAGATGGACCGTTCGGGTGCCGATTTCGACTCTGTTGTAAAACAGATGGACGAAATGCTTGACGCTCACCCCGTTAAGATGGAAGTTCCCTGCGGTAGCGAAGAAAACTTCTACGCTGTTATCGACGTTGTAACAGGTAAATGCTATAAATTTGTTGACAAAGAATACGAAGAAATCGAGCGTCCCGCTGAATACGAGCAGGAATATCAAGACTGCCACGACAAACTTCTTGAAAAAGTTGCCGAGGTAGACGAAAGCCTCATGGAAAAATACTTCAACGATCCTTCTACTATCACAGTTGAAGAAATCAAGAAAGCAGTTCGCAAGGCTACCATCAACTTGATTTTCACTCCTGTATTCTGTGGTTCTTCTTATAAGAATAAAGGTATCCACTTTATTCTTGACGCAGTAGTTGATTATCTTCCTTCTCCGCTCGACCTTCCCGATGTACACGGCAAAGATCCCGACGACGAATCTAAAGAAATCGTTGTAAAAGCTACTCAAGACGCTC
>JAFPYT010000316.1 GCA_017394445.1 Bacteroidales bacterium
CTGTTTTCGTTAGATTTTGTATATTTGAACATTAATTTTAACGATAACAAATTATGCTTAAAAAGTTATTTGCAGCTGCCGTTTGCGCAGTTATGGTTTCCTCTGTGGCTGAGGCACAAAAAGGTTTTGCCACTTACTTGTTTCCTGAAATTTGGGAAGGAGAACAGTCGCTCAATATCGACTCTGAATGTAACAAAGTTGAGGGCGATTTTAACAAAGATGGTATCAACGATCTTGCAGTAATTGCCTTGCCCAAAGACCCTACTCACATGCGCACACGCGACGATGGTTATGTTTACAATTTTAATAAGCGAGTTTTGGCAATATATTTTGGTGGGCAAGACGGCAAGCTAAAACGTTTTAAAGAATACAACAACACAATTCCTGGCGACGACGAAGAAAACGAAGACTGTTCGCACGAAATTGATATGAGCGTTAATGCCAAAGGCGTTATCCGTATCAGCGTTGGAATGTTTTGTTCTGCCGGCGGTGCTGATGTGCCTAAAACTGAGTATGTTTACCGTTATCAAAACAACGACTTCTTTTTAATTGGCAAAGATTACGGTTCGTTTTCGCGTTACAGTGGCGAGGCTGAGAAAGTTAGCGAAAATTATCTAACTCACAAAAAACAGACTATCACCTATAATATGTTAGACGAGGGCGACGAAAAGGAAAAATGGACAACCTTGCCTTCTAAACCTCTTGAAAAACTTGGCGCTAAACTTTTAGAACCTTTCTCCGAATAAAACAAACCACCATGAACCTAACTTATCAAGAAGCTGAAAATTACCTTTTTACACAGTTGCCTGTATTTGAACGTACTGGCGTCAGTGCCTACAAGCCCGGTGTGCAAACCGCTACCGAAATCGACCGTTTTTTCAACTCTCCGCATCAAGCTTACAAAACTATTCATATTGCTGGAACCAACGGCAAGGGTTCTGTATCTAACTTTGTTGCATCTATTTTGCAAGAGGCTGGCTACACGGTGGGTCTTTTTACTTCACCGCATATTGTTGATTTTAAAGAACGTATACGTGTTAATGGCAAAAAAATCGACGAGCAGTATGTTACCGATTTTGTTAACCGCTATGCCGAACAGTTTGCTCATTTGAAACCTACTTTTTTTGAACTCACCACAGCATTGGCTTTTGAATATTTTCGTTTTAAGAAGGTTGACATTGCCGTTATTGAGGTGGGAATGGGCGGACGTCTCGACAGCACCAACATTATAACGCCGATACTTTCGGTGATTACTAATATTGCATTGGATCATACTCAGTTTCTTGGTTCAACGCTCAAAGAAATTGCTGGCGAAAAAGCCGGGATTATCAAGCGTGGCGTGCCTGTGGTGGTAGGGGAGAGTGATTCGCACACCAATCCTGTTTTTCTCGACAAGGCAGAGCAGATGGAAGCTCCTATTATTTTGGCTTCTAATAAGTTGTCGGCTTCAACGGGACAAATTTCTCCCGATGGCGTGCAGTTGTTTAATGTTTTTTGCTGTGGCGAACCTGTTTATCGTGGTATCAGATGTGCTCAACTTGGTGTATATCAACAAAAAAACATTGTTACTGCTATTGCTGCGGCTGAACAACTGAAAAAATTGGGTATTAACCTTACCGAGCAAAATATCTATGATGGATTTGAACACGTAAACCGCAATACAGGATTTTTTGGACGTTGGCAAGTGATTGATAATAATCCGATTACGGTTTGCGATACTGGTCATAATCCTGCCGGAATACAATATGTTGCCGAGCAGCTCAACGCTCAAAACTGCAAAACTTTGCGCATGGTAATCGGTTTTGTAGAAGACAAAGATATTTCTTCTATTTTGAAACTTTTACCCAAAAATGCTGTATATTATTTTGTTAATGCCGACACCAAACGTGCATTACCTGCTGCTCAATTGTGCGAAATGGCAGCTCATTATGGGCTTTCTGGTCGGGCATATTCGTCGGTAACCGAAGGATTTGCTGCTGCTAAAAAAGATTCTGCCAAAAGTGATTTCATTTTCCTCGGTGGAAGCAACTATGTAGTTGCAGAGATATTGAAATAACCTTTTTTGTTTAAACCTTTAAATATAATAATTATGAGAACAGACATTAGTAATGACCTGCCTAAATGCCGTATTATATTTATTATAACGGCTATGATGATATTGTTTGGCAATAACATTCTTTTTGCACAATCTAACCCCATTTATCAAAACGGCAATGTGTGCATTATTCAAACGCCCGAAGGTTGGCAAATGCTTCACGGTGAAAACGTAGTTGGTCATGGCGAAGGCAACTTGGATATCAATGACTTGCCTCCTGCGTTTAAATCACTGCTTGATAATTATGCTAAGTTACCATTGTCTGTTTCTAAGAAGAAGCTTTCAAAAGACGCTCCTTCGCTAAGTGCTCAATATGGACCTCTTCTTCGTACCGCTTGGAATCAAAGAAGCCCATACAACGATTTGTGCCCGCTTATTACCGATACTGATGGTAAACAAAAACGTGCAGTTACAGGTTGTACGTCTATTTCGTCGGCTCAGGTAATCAATTTTTTTGGATATTGTAACAAAATAGATGTTAGCGGGCAGAGCTATACAAAAAATGCCGATAATTTGAGCGCACCGTATCTTTCTAATATAGAGTTGCAATCCGACGGCAAACTTACCTATGATTATGCTTATTCTTACACTCCTGATTTTGAGGCTATTAATAGCGATAATGGAGAACTTGCCAAGTTTATATTAGCATTGTCGCTTGCTCAAAAAGCCCGCTATGGAATCGACGCCACCACAACAACCCATGCCGATCAGATTTATGCTTTTAATAATTATTACGGTTATTCTTGTCCCGACATGACTGATTGCGAAACCAACCTAATGGAAACTCAGGGCATCAAAGATGCTATTATGAAAGGTTGGCCTGTGATTATTCGTGGTAAAGATAGTGAAGGATACGGACACTCTTTTATTGTTGATGGTTACAATGGTACTGAATTTCATATTGACTACGGTTGGGGAGGAAAAGTCAACGGATGGTTTACTGCCACCGATTATCCTGTTGGACATCAGTTTACTACGCCACATCCCAACATCGATAATTTTGCATATCTAAAACCCAATCCAAAATATCTATATATAAAAGGTGTGGGCAACGATTACACTCAAAGGTTTGAAATGCAGCAAAGCGGCTCTAATAAATGGTCGTATTGCCAAAAAGAACCCGTTGACCTTGCAGCTGGTACTTACGAGTTTTATTTTGAGTATGCCGACGGTTCAAAAATAGCACCTTATACATCTGAAACCATTGAACTTAACTCTTACACAAGTCCTTTTAGTTGCACTGGTTTATTTTCTTCTCAATCTGCCAAATTTACACTCGAAAAAGGTTATAAACTAAATTTTTGGCACAAACTCAATATGGGTGAAATCATGATTGAGGGAATAGATTTTAAAGTTGACATTTCGGGTAAAGTTTTGGATTTGAATGGAAATCCTGTGGCTGGTGCTATGGTAACTTATTCTAACAATATGCCTATTATTACGGAAGATGATTCGTATCCGATTACCACTAACAATTGGTCAGTTCCAAAATATCCTTCGTGGCGAACCAATACGTTTACCTCTTCGAATAATTTGCTTTCTGGTTTGGATATTTATATTCATTCTAAGAAAGGTAATCCTGGACCACTTACTGTTGCAATTTTAGATTATTCCAACAAGGTAGTCTGGAGTAAGCAAATAGCTTATGATGACGTAGTTACTGGCAAATGGATGCATATTGATTTTGACCAAACTGTTTTTGTTGTTCCGTATGATCCATATTTTGTGGCACTTGCATCAGAGGATTGGTCATCTGGTGTTAATTCATATTATACCAAGTGCGATGACACTGATGAACATAATATAGCTTTCCGTACATATACATCTGATGTTCCTTTTGTAAAAACAGGTTCTGATGGCAGTTATTCATATACCGTGGATAAGTATTGGAGCGGAAAACTCTATGCTTATAACAACGATATGGTTTTCAATTCATTGGCTTTTAAAAATGTTACCGATAATATTCCAAATAGTGATTTTACTCAAACAGGTTTTACCTATATAGATATCGCAGGAAGGGTTTTGGATAAGGATAATAATCCCATAGAAGGTGCAGTGGTTACAACAGCTTCGGCAATTCCTCTTTCTGTTATCGACCAGAATAATCCCACACCAAGCACAAATGGTTATCGAATTAAGGTTGAGGGTGTTACTAAGGAGTTTATTCCTACTAAGAAATATCTCACTCAGTTAGACCTTATGTTTTTCCGTAAAGGCGACCCGGGATATCTTCATATTTCTATTATCGATGCTTCGGGTATTACCCTTTGGAGTCAGGATTATAATTCTGCTTCAATTCCCACAACCACCAATTCTAATTTTGTCAATTTTAAATTTGATAAGCTTATCGAAGTAACACCAGGCGATAATTATTACATCAAATTATCTGCTGATGTCTGCAACGACAACGACCGTTGCAATTATTACTACGATGCCACTAATAATCAGATGGTTTATCAAGTTTGGGGTTGTGATGATTATTATGTATTTACCGACGCAGATGGCAAGTATACTTACCGTACCGATGGGGGTTTTTCGGGCACAATGAATGCTTATTTCCAAGATAAAACTTTTGGTACAATTACCTTTGCCGAACAATACTTAAACAAATCGAATGTCGATTTTATTGAAAATGCTTCTTCTATTGTGTTTGATGCCGCTTTAAAATCTATAACCGTGAAGCCTCCTTTTAAAACTGATTATTTTATTGGCGAAAGTTTTGACCCTGATGGCTTAGAAGTTAGTGCAGTATACGACAATGGGGCTGTAAAACCAATTGCTACTGGTTTTGATATCGTAGGTTTCAATAGCAATACTGCTGGTGCTAAGACTATTACGATTAAATATGGCGAGGTTTCTGCCAACTTTACTATTAATGTATCAGTTCCAAAAGAGTATACAATTACCTATATTGTTGCCGATACAGTATACTACACTTTAAAAGTTTCTGAAGGACAATCTATTACAGCTATCACATCACCCATAAAGATTGGTAGTGAGTTTATGGGATGGACTCCACGTTTACCCGAAACCATGCCCAACAAAAATCTTGAAGTGCAAGCCGATTGGGAACCTATCAATTATACTTTGTCGTACAATGTGGATAATGCATTGTTTGGCGAAATTGAAGGTTACTATTATGGCGATGCTGTTACTATGCGCGAAAAACCTGAGAAAGATGGTTACACTTTTGTTGGTTGGGATATCACTTTGGAAACTATGCCCGCTTATGATGTGGTTATTAAAGGACATTTTGAGAAAAATCAGCCTACTCCTGTTGCCAACATCAATTCCGATGGGTCTACAAAAGTATGGTCTAATGGTGGTGTAATTTTTATAGAAACTATCGCAGGGGCTGATTACAAAATCCTCGACCTCGGTGGACGCGTTGTAAAATCATCGTCAACTAACTCAACACGCGAGGAAATTAACCTCAATCGCCTTGGTATTTTCCTTGTAATTGTCAACGCTAATAGTTATAAAGTTTTGCTTACTAAATAGTAATTTGTATTTTTGCAGCGTAACAAAAAAACATAATATCATGCATCAACTTGTAGACGACCTTATTAAAATAGCAATTGCCGAAGACCTTGGCGATGGCGACCATACTTCTTTATCTACCATTCCCGCCGATGCGCAGGGCAAAGCACGGCTTATTATCAAGCAAGACGGTATTCTTGCCGGTATCAATGTTGCTTTGGAAATTTTTAGGATTATCGATAAAGATATCAAAGTAAATTTATTGCTCAACGATGGCGCACAGGTTAAAAAAGGCGACATAGCTTTTACCGTTGAGGGACGTGTAATTTCAATTTTGCAGGCTGAGCGTCTTGTGCTCAACTTTATGCAGCGTCTTAGCGGTGTGGCAACTCAGACTCACATTTATGCCGAAAAAATTGCCGACCTCAAAACCAAAGTTCTCGACACTCGCAAAACCACTCCCGGCATGCGTCTTCTTGAAAAAGAGGCTGTAAAAATTGGCGGAGGTTGCAATCACCGTATCGGTCTTTTTGATATGATTCTTATTAAAGATAATCACGTTGATTTTGCCGGCGGTATCAAAAATGCTATTCTTGCCGCTCAAAACTACTGCAAACAAAAGGGTAAAAATCTTGACATTGAAATCGAAACCCGCAATTTCGACGAAATCCGTCAAGTGTTAGAAATCGGCGGCGTTCGTCGCATTATGCTCGATAATTTTAATGTAGAGGACACCAAAAAGGCAGTTGAGATGATTGGCGGACGTTTTGAAACCGAATCGTCGGGCGGTATCACACTCGAAAATCTTCGCGATTATGCTCTCGCCGGTGTTGATTTTATATCTGTGGGTGCTCTCACTCATCAAA
>JAFPYT010000317.1 GCA_017394445.1 Bacteroidales bacterium
AGCAGATTCTGCAGTTGCACAAGGGATGAATTTACATAAAAAACTTGAACAAAAAAAACGCCCGTTGTTGTGGGCGTTTTTTTTATCTTACAGACTCAATATTCAAATCACTTTATCTTGAATTTGTATCCGACAGACAACGCCGCACCCCATTGTTTGCTCGGAAATTTCTCCCAACTGACGGCTTTTCCAGTAGTTTCGTCGCTGATTATCTTGTTGTAAGAGTTGGTGAAATCCATGGCGTAACGAACGTTGAGGAACATCCCGAAATCAAATTCATAGCCCACGCCGACGGCAAAGCCGACGTTCACACGGTTGTACATTCGGTAGTCGCCAAGTCTTTCTTTGCCATTGGATTCGAGTTCTTCGAAAGTGTAATTATAGTCGTATGTTTGGTGTGTGGTACTTGGGGGTAAAAAATCACCGGGACCAGTAACGTCGGATTCAATATGGCTTTTCTCTTTCCCGCCAAGGCAGAAACCAACCTGAGGGCCAGCCTCCACAGCGAAACTTCCAAAGTGATATCTAAACATTACAGGCACGTTGATATGATTAGAAAAGGTATTTATATTGCCTTCTGAATGAATCGAAGGAGCTAGTGAAAAAGGTTCACTAACAAAGTCCTTTTCAAAGTATAGCGAATATCCCTGTAGTGCGTAAAGCACTTCGGCGCTGATGTTCATTTTTTCGTTAATCATGTATTCGCCTACGATGCCGACATTGAAACCGCACACGGGCTTCACTTCATATTTGTCGTAAAAACTGTTTTTGCCGAACATGCCGTTCATAGCAACACCGGCTTTTGCACCGATTTTAAACTGAGCCATAAGGCTTGAACTTGTGGCAAATACCATAATGGCGGCCACTACCAAAAATTTTGCTGTCTTTTTCATTTTCGATTAGTGTTGTTGTGATTTCATACATCTATAGACAGTTTTTTTTTTGCAACACTTTTTTTCAAAAAATCAGATTTTTATCCCCACACTGAATGATAGCACACTGTGGTGCGACTTGAAAGTGGCCTGTTCCCATTTCTCCACGGGTGTTGGTTCCACCAGAACAGCCTCGTTGAAAGAGTGGGTGAAGTCGTAGGTGTAACGAATTCCCAAAAACAAACCGTTCTCCAGATTGAAACTCACGCCTCCCGTGATGCCTATGCTTATACGGTTCCACGCATTGAAACCATCGATGTTCTTTCCTTTTTCCGTCTGTTCTTCCCAGTCGCTGAAATGGTAAACGGTGTCGAAGGTTGCGATCTCGTCGGCGTGGATGGTTTGTTCGAGAGTGTATGCCCATTTGCCGCCGAAACAGAGGCTTATCTGCGGACCTACTTCGAAAGCGATATTGTCGAAATAATATCTGTAAATGATTGGTATGTTCAGGTGGTATGTCCTGCAGGTGGCTTTTTCGTTGTCGGGGACGGTGAGGGGATGGTCGAAATGCTCCGTCCACGTGCGGCGGTAGCCTTGGCGGGCAAACATCACCTCCGCACCCACGCTCATCTTTTCGTTGATGAAATATTCCGCCATCAGGCCCACGTTGTAGCCGAAAGCCGGCAACCGTCTCATGTAAGTTATGGTGTCTTGGGCAAGGAACATGTTGTTTACCGATGCGCTGGCTTTGCCGCCGAACTTGAACTGTGCCATAAGGCCGGAGCCTGAAGCCAGTGTGAGAAAAAGCGCCACAATCAATATTCTTAATATCCTTGCCATATTGTCACTTTTTTATAACGACACTTGAAAAGCCTTGTTTGCTACTTGTATATCGAAAAACAGACGCCCCTTGGCTTGGAGCGTCTGTCTTTTTTTGTGTCGTTTCTAAATACTTAGAACTTGAATCCTACGCTGACGGAGATAACGCCATGGTGGGATTTAATAGCTTCTTGTTTGGGTTTCAGATCGTCGCCAAGTTTTATGTCGTTGAAAGCGTTGGTGAAATCGTAGGTGTAGCGTGCACCGAAGAACAGACCGTTGGCCATGTTGTAGCTCAGACCAATGGTGCCGCCGATGTTGATGCGGTTCCACAGTTTGAAATCAGACATTCCTTTTTGCATA
>JAFPYT010000004.1 GCA_017394445.1 Bacteroidales bacterium
ATCTTACTTGGGTGGTAACGGGTATCCATTTTGCCATCAACGAAATGCCTCCGATACACAGCCTTATCAAGGTAACAACCAAAATCAACGAAATATCGCGCCTTGCCTGCAAACGTGATTTTGTGGTAGAACACGAAGGCAAAAAAGTGGCAGAAATATCTACCGAGTGGCTGATTATCAACGTTAAAACCCGTAGACCGGTGTTTCTTGCCGATGTTTTGCCGCATATCAAAGACCTTGTAACTCCGGGAGAAGGTGCCGAAAAATACAAGCACCTGCGTTTTGCTATCGAAAAGCCCATCGCATCAAGCAATTACACCATCCGCTATGCCGACATCGATATCAACCGACACCTTTATAGTATGCGATACATCGAACTTGCTATGGATATGGTTGACCTCGAAACACATCAAAGCAAAACAATCGTTTCGGCAGATGTAAACTATATCAGCGAGGTGCTTTACAATCAGCAAGTAACCCTGATTATCAATCAAGAAGGAGATACTTCGCAAATTGAAATGCTCAATGCCGACCAAAAGCCGATGTTTCGCGCAGAATTTGTTTGGAAAGACAAATAAAAAAGCTCAAAAAAACGAAACTACGGCGTGATTTTTGCGTAATATATTAATGACATAATTATAAACCCTAATTTAAAAAAGACAACACAAGACAAACCATGGACAACGTAGTAAAAGAATTTACCGACAAAGTAAGTTCGTCCGTATACAAAAAGACATTTGTCAAACTCATCTTAGCCAAGAGAGTTCTTGAAAACCAAGAAATGAACAAAATTGTGGTTAGATACGTGGAACTCGACGGACAACCCCACCTGCAATTTGTTTACAAGTACAACCGAAACGATGTAACCAAAAACTTTTCGGTAGAAGAAGCTGTAAATCAGTTGCATGCTATTATCGGAAGCAATTTTCTCGACATCAATTTGTTCACCACCAAAGAGGACATTGAGTTGAAATACAACAACAAGCGTGTACCAAAACTCTATGCCAAGAAACCGTCGTTTACCGAAGCTGCGGATGGTCAACACGATGTGGCTAAGCAGCGCCGTATCGACACCAAAAACAGTGTCTATCTCAAATCGCTCGGCATCACCGACAACAAAGGCGAACTTATTCCGAGCATGAGCGCAAAATACAAGCAGGTAGAAAAATTTGTGGAGATTATCGACTCGTTTTACGATTGCTACAAAGATTGCAAACCTTTGAATATCATCGACAACGGCAGCGGTAAGGACTATTTAACTTTTGCCACTTACGACTACCTTACCAACGTTCGCGAAATGAACGTAATGATGCAAGGCGTTGAAACTCAAGAAAATCTTGTAAAATTTGGAAACAATCTTGCACAAAAATCGCAATTCAGCGGACTTAAATTTGTGCAAAGCAATATAAGCGATTTTAAGGCAGAAAAAACCGATATTCTTATCGCACTTCATGCGTGCGACACCGCCACCGACGATGCTATCTATATGGGTATAAAGGCAGAGGCTAAGCTTATTATCGTTTCGCCTTGCTGCCACAAGCAGATTCGCAACCAAATGAAGATTACCGAAAACAACGTGCTTGAACCCGTGCTCAAATACGGTATTATGCTTGAACGCCAAGCCGAAATCATCACCGATGGTTTGCGTTCGCTTATTCTCAATCTCAACGGCTACAAAACCAAGATTTTTGAATTTGTGCAATACGACAACACTTCTAAAAACCTTATTATCACCGCCGAAAAAGGAGAAATGCCTTCGCCCGAAGAAAAAGAGAAAATTCAAAAACAGATTACCGCTATCAAAAACAAATTCGGTATCAAATATCATTATCTCGAAAAACTGATCGAAAACCCCGAAGATCAAAGTTGGAGAATACTTAATCCCCAATGCGCTCGCGAAGAGTAAACTCACTCCTACATACACAAAAAAAGCACGGCTCAAAACCGTGCTTTTTTTTATCCTTTTATTTTCTTAATTCTTGAAAGCTCTCGTTCGTTGTCGCGCGATTTAAGGTCTTCACGCTTGTCGGCCATCTTCTTGCCTCGGCATAATGCAATTTCGAGTTTTGCCTTGCCATCTTTGTTTAAAAACATTCGCAAAGGCACTATGGTTAGACCTGTGTTTTGAACCTTCTTTTCAAGTTTGTTGAGCTCCTTGCGCTGCAAAAGAAGCTTACGTTCGCGGCGAGGATCGTGATTAACATAGCCTCCGTGCGAATATTCGCCTATGTACATTTTTACATAAAGTTCGTGGTCGGTAAAAGAGCAATACGAATCGGTGAGAGCCGCCTTGCCATCGCGTATCGACTTGATTTCAGTGCCAAGCAACTGTATGCCAGCCACATATTTTTCGAGAAACTCGTATTGAAACGAGGCTTTTTTGTTTTTTATATTTAATTCTGATGCCATAATTATCAAAAAAAGGTTTTGAAAAATATTAATTATCAGCGGCTTTTAATAAATCCTGCGCATTTTGCAGAGCCGCTTGAGTAACGGTTTCGCCACTGAGCATAGCTGCAATTTCGTTGACACGTTCGGAAACCGAAAGTTGTTTGATATCGCTGCGGATGGCTCCGTTTTGCTCATGCTTATATACCTTAAAATGATGTTTTCCCTTAGCAGCCACCTGCGGAAGGTGTGTAATGCAAATAACCTGCATAAACTCGGCAATGCGTTGAAACATTGTGCCAGTTTTGCCCGCAACATCGCCCGAAATTCCTGTATCTATTTCGTCGAAAATGATGGTTGGAAGTTTCACCGATTTCGACAGTATGTATTTGAGACACAACATCAAACGCGAAAGTTCGCCACCCGAAGCTGTTTTGGATAGATCTTGCATAGCCACATTCTTGTTGGCAGAAAACATAAACTTGATAAAATCGTTACCATCAGCAAGAAATTCGTCAGAGGTAAAAAACTGAACGTCGAATTGTGCATTAGGTATACCCACCGAGGCAAGCAACGAAACCACCTCTTTTGAAAAACCTTGCACCGCATTGCGACGTCTTTCAGAAAGATTGTCAGCCTCTACCTTGAGTTGATATTCAAGTTTTTTGATTTCGTCTTTAAGTTCTGAAATAATCTCATCGCTATTGTCGATAAGGTTGAGTTTTTGCTTAAAGTCGTCGCGTATGGCAATAAGATCTTCTACAGATTTTACGCCGTTCTTTTTTTGGAGGTTATATAATAATGTAAGCCGCTGATTAACAGTTTCGATGCGTTCTGGCGAAAATTCTGTATTTTCGTCTAAACTTTGTAGTTCGCGACCTATATCGTTGAGTTCTATGTAAGTGGATTCTATGCGCGAGGTCAGTTCGGCTGCTTTTGGATAATACGAAGAAATATGGGCGAGTGCGTTTTGTGCCTCTTTAAGCTTTTGTATCACAGTGCCATCTTCGGCGCTGATTATCAAGTTAGAAGACTGTGAAATTGCATTCTTGATGTCTTCGTTGTGAGTAAGTATTTCAAGTTCTTCTTCAAGTTGCTGCTGTTCTTCGGGTTGAAGGTTAGCCTTATCCAATTCGTCGAAACGAAAATGCAGATACTCAGCCTCTTTGCGCGACGATTCAGCCTCTTTTTCAAGGTTTTCAAGTTGCGCAGTTTTCTGTCGGTATTGCTGATAAATGATTTTATATGAATCCAAAAGATTTTTGTTGGCGGCAAATGCGTCAACTATGCTCATCTGAAATCCTGGATTTGAAATCAGCAAAGTTTGATGTTGCGAATGAATGTCGGTTAAGAATAGTCCTAAATCTTTGAGAGTGTTGATATTAACAGGAGTATCGTTGATAAACGCCCGCGACTTGCCAGAATCTAACACTTCGCGACGTATCAGCACAGTGTCGTCGTAGTCGAGGTCGTTTTGGTCGAAAAACTCTTTTAGATTGTAATTCTTTATGTCAAATTCGGCTTCCACCACAGTCTTTTTTTCGCCCTGCTTAATCACCGACGAATCAGCACGTGCGCCAAGCACTATTGATAGCGCACCCATTAGGATGGATTTTCCAGCACCGGTTTCGCCAGTGATAACGGTAAGTCCATCTTCAAAATTGATTTCCGATTCCGAAATCAAAGCGTAATTTGATATTTTAAGACGTAGAAGCATTTTTGTATATTCTAATTTTGCGCTGCAAATGTAACAAAAAATCAATTATTAGTGGCACCGATTTTTTGATATTTACCCATGTTGGTAACGTCGAGTTCTTTGAGAATTTGTACCACTTCGTTTTTTTCGGTAGTGGGCGATTCCGAAAAAACGTTTACAAGTTCGTCGCTTTTAGCAGTAAAAAAGAGCGATACTATCAGCGAATTAGGTTTAGCACGCTCGGTACGCTGAATATATTTAAGAGCTTCGAGCATTTTGCGGCGAGCGGATGTGGGGTCGGTGGGCATTACATCAAGTCCTTGACGGTGATAATAATATTCTCCCAAACGAAGATTTTCAAAACGCTTATCCAACAGTGCGTCAATAAGATTATAGCGCGAATTTTGCTTATTATCGGCAGAGCTCCAACCCTCGTAGCCGCTGCCTTGTGCAGTAAGTGCCACGCGCAAAGCCTTTCGGAAATATTCTGAACCACCAAGTGGCGAAAATGTGTCGTAATCGTAGCCAAGTATTATATATGCGTAAAATGCAAGCACTTGCGTAAGATTGCTTGTTACCGAATTTTCAATAAACTGAAGGTTTTCGCCTTCGAGATATGTAAAAGTAAACTTGCCATCGCCCTCTTTAAAAGTAAACAGCGGACTGTTATACGAAGTCATAAACACTGGGCGACTGAGATTAATTTGAATAGTGCCTGTAAAACGGTCAACACCATTAAATTCTGTAATGGTAATCATAACGTTGCACTCAATGCGTTCGTTTGATTCGTAATGATGGTTGGTCCAATGGCGGTCGTTGAGAAAAGCAGTAACATCTTTCTGCAACGATTGAAACACTGGCGTAGGTGTATTAGAAAGCGAACTATAATTGATATTTACACGGCAGTTGAGTTCCTGAGCCATAAGAACAGAAATGCTCAAAAGTAAAACTATCAATAATGCAAACGTCTGTTTCATAGTATATTAATTTAACAATTGCAATAATGCTGCGGCAATATCCTTAGCCACTTCGGTTTTTGGTTTAAGAGCAAATGATTCTGATTTTCCGCTGCGGTAAACTATAGAAAGCTTATTGGTATCGAAACCAAAACCTGCACCTTTGTCGTTGAGCGAATTAAGTACAATAAAATCGAGATTTTTACTCTCTAATTTTTTTTGAGCGTTGTATTGTTCGTTTTCGGTTTCGAGCGCAAAACCTGCCAAAATCTGTTTGTCGGTTTTGATTTTTCCAAGTTGAGCGGCAATGTCAGGATTAGGCACAAGGTTTAAAACCATATTTTGTCCGGGCTGACGTTTAATTTTATCAGTAGCAGGATTTTCAGGCGCATAATCTGCCACAGCTGCCGACATTATGGCAGCATCGCATTTTGGGAAATGTTTAATACATTCATTGTACATCTCTTGCGCCGATTCTACGTTAACAAGGTGAATATTAGCGTGTTTTGGTTTAAGATCCACTGGACCCGAAACAAGAACCACCTCTCCCCCACGCTCTGCAAGCTCTTCGGCAATGGCATAACCCATTTTGCCTGTAGAATAATTTGACACAAAACGCACAGGATCAATTTTTTCGCGTGTTGGTCCTGCGGTTATGAGTATTTTTTTATCTTTAAAATCTTGATTGGCAGCAAAATAATGTTCAATCTCGGCAAAAATATCTTCAGGCTCTGCCATTCTACCCTTACCCGAAAGACCGCTTGCAAGTTCGCCCTCGGTGGCTTCGGCAAATAAAAATCCCCGATTTTTCAAAATGTTGAAATTTTGCTGAGTAACAACATTTTGATACATATCAAGATCCATCGCTGGAGCTAACATCACCTTGCAACGAGCCGAGAGCACGGTGGTGAGCAAAAGGTTGTCGGCAATGCCGTGGGCTATTTTGGCAATGGTGTTGGCTGTGGCTGGGGCAATTACATAAAGATCTGCCCAAATACCAAGCTTTACATGGCTGTGCCATTCGCCGTTTTCGGGATTAAAAAAATCTGTATAAACGGGATTTTTAGACAAAGTGGCTATGGTGAGCGGCGTTATAAATTGTTTAGCCGCACCGCTCATCACCGCCTTAACCTCTGCGCCTGCCTTTACCAGCAACCTTATCAGCGACGCTGTTTTGTACGCCGAAATGCCGCCAGTAATGCCGACAAGTATTTTTTTCCCGTTCAACATATTAACTATAGGTTGATAAGGATACGATTAATCTTCTTTGGCCTTAGCTTTCGATTTTCTTGAGCTGGATTTTTTTGCCACGGGGACTTCTTCTTCCTCTTCCTCATCATCTTCATCTTCCTTAGCTTCCAAATCTTCGTCAGCAAAATCGTCGTCATCGTCTTCATCGTCACCAAAGCCCAAGTCAGAAGATTCGGCAATAATATCGTCAAAAGTTTTCTGAGGTTCGGGAGCAGCTGTTTTGCTGAGTTTTTCCTCTTCCATCTCTTTGATAGCCGCCAATTCGCGAGCCTGAGCAATCTCTTCGTCAGAAGGGATACGGAAATTGATTTTATCTTCTAAGATTTCTTGAAGAGCCAACAGAGTGGGTTTGGGCAATCTTTCGTAAAATTTAGAAATTTCGATTTGTTCGCGGTTTTCAAAAATTTCTTCGAGGTTGTCGGTGTAAGAAGCAAACTCTTCGAGTTTTTTGTTGAGTTCGGTTTTAAGGTCTACACCAATTTGGTCGGCACGTTTAGAAGCCACAACCACGGTTTCGTAAAGGTTTCCTGTTTTGCTTTCAAGTACACCACAGTCGCGGGTAATAATCGATGTGGGGGCATTGTTTTTCTTATAATCCATTGTATTTTAATTTATTACCGGTAATGAGTTTAATTCTTCTTGTGTATTGTTAATCATTTTGTTAACATCCTTGATAAACTTTCCATCGGGGAAAACCCTTGTGTACTCGTTGAGGTCGCGTTGAGCATCACGAAAACGCTCGTGTTTTTTATCTAAAACGCTCATATCGGCATACAAGTACATCGACTTAGCCGAATAATAAAGGATTTCTTCTTTAAACGGGCTGTCGGGGAAATCGCTGATACTGTTTTTCAAAGCCACATTGGCAGCCTTGTAATATCCAAGTTTATAATAAAGGTAAGCGTTGTCGTAAGATTTAACTTGCAATTTGTGACGCAATTCGTCTAAAAGCAAGTTGCACGAATCTTTGTGCGCGGTGTTGGGATATTTTGAGATAAAAAGCTCAAATTCGGCAATAGCCATATTGGTGCTCTCTTGGTCGAGCGAAGGTTTTGGCGAATCAAGATAATAACAATAAGCGCCCATATACATAGCCTCTTCGTTGTATTCGCTGTGAGGATATGTAGAAGCAAATTTGCGGAAATAGTATCCTGCCGAATAATAGTCTTTTACCTTAAAATTGGTCATGGCGTAATAAAACATAAGTTTTTCGCCTTTTTCGAGACCACGATAAACAGTAGTAATTTGTTCAAAAATCTGTAACGCTTTGCTATACTTACCTTTATTGTAATATTCAAAACCTTTTTCGTATTTGAGGTCGTAGTCGCTACTTTTGAGCAGTTTGTTAAAACCGCCACACGACGACAACACCACCAGCGAAATTACAACGGCAAATATTTTAAAAATACTATATTTTTTCATTATAAGTGTCTGTATTTAAGCTAAATCGGCGAAAATAAACGACGATTCAGGCAGCAAAGATAAAAATTATTGCAATAAGAAAAAAAATTTTTTCGTATGTACCCAATTTATATTAACACAAACTTTACATAAAAAAAACACACTAATAAAAAAGGTTTGGGCTATGGATTGGCGCAATTTTGTTTTCTTTGCAAATGTTTTATTACCTCTAAATTTTATTACCCTTGAAGTAAATTTTTAACAATAATGACATACGACAATTTAGAAATATCGCTCGACGATATTGCGGCGCAGTCCGACATCGAAATTCTAAAAAAATGGCTCGAAGATCTAAATCAATGCCGAACACAATTGAGCACCGACCATCCTGATGCAGCAAAAAAGACAAGCGAATATTGTGGTCTTGTAGAAATGCTAAACGAAATGGTTCGTCAAATACGCGCCAAAATTAAAGATTTTAACCGACAAGAAAACGAACGTCTTCGTCTTGAAGCTCAGGCGCGTCGCGAACAACACCGCAACGAAGTGGCTGAACGCAATGCCGAACGCAAACAGCAGGTAAAACAAGAGCGTGAACTTAAACAAAAACAAGAAAACTCTATTCCTGTAGTATTTATGGAGGCTGCAAAGTTCATTCTCGACAAATATACATACAACTTTATTCTCGAAGAAGCCAAAAAGGCTATCGAAAAAAGGCAAAATCCTAACTTAGCCGACGAATAGCCCCAAGGTATAAGCGCACCAAACATGAAAATAACATTCAAAATAAACTATCGAACCAATTACGGACAACAGATACTTATCGAAGGTATTCCAGGACAAGGCACATCGTTGCTTACCCCTAAGGCTAATGGCGATTGGGAACTAACAATCGACCTCGGCAATAATCCTCCTGAGTTTGCGTACAGGTATCTGATGAAAGATAATAACCAATCTTCTACGCTTTACGAATTCGGTATGCGCCAGTTTAAAGCGCCGAAACTCAATACCGAAAATCTTTATGTGCACGATTATTGGAGGCCAACTTACGCGCCCGAAGTCAACACCTTTTACTCATCGGCTCTAAAAGATGTGATTTTTAAACGCCAAGAAGTTACCCAACCAATAGTGTTAGAATCGAGCACGCCAAACAAAATACCTGTAAGAGTATCAATTCCGGTAATCCGCATTAGTCCCGAACATTATTTGGCAGTAAAATTTATAGCTGCCATGCCCGAAGACAATGTTGTGATACCATTGAGCAACAGTGATTTTCCAATCTGGAGTGCCGAATTTGAACTCGCCCGCCCAAAACAATATGCCGAATACAAATACTGTATTTACGACATCAAAACCCAAAAGATGGTGCTTGAAGAATACGTTACCCGATATTTTCAACCCACATCAACCAGCAACGACACCTTTTATATATTAAACGACGAAGACTTTAAATTTCCACGCTACCCCTGGAAAAGCGCAGGCGTGGCAATTCCTGTGTTTTCGCTCCGAAGCACCGAAGGCTTTGGCGTTGGAGAATTTGCCGATCTTATTCCCCTAATAGACTGGGCTAAAAAAGTGGGGCTCAGAATGATACAAATTCTTCCTATCCACGATACTGTTAAAACGCACACATTTACCGATTCGTATCCATATTCGTGCGTATCAGTTTTTGCATTACACCCTATTTATCTAAGAGTAAAGGATATGGGAGAATTACCAAGCGAACTTTCAGAAGAAATTTTTGAAGAACGCCGTCAAGCTCTCAACAAACTCCACAAGATAGATTACGAAACAGTGATGAATGCCAAGTCGCGTTTCTTTAAAATGCTTTACGACGAAAACAAGAGGGCTTTTCTTAAAGAACCGGCTTATAAAGAATTTTTTGACAAAAACAGTTCGTGGCTAAAACCATACGCAGTATTCAGTTATCTGCGCGATTTGTATGGCACTCCCGATTATTCGCGTTGGGGCAAATTTGCAGTTTACAACCCCGAAAAAATCGATGAACTATGTCAAGAAGATAATCCCGATTACGACGATGTAGCAGTACATTTTTATATACAATACCACCTACATTTACAACTCAGCAAAGTGGCAGAATATGCCCGCAAAAACGGCATTGTGCTCAAAGGCGATATACCAATCGGCATCGACCGCTTTAGCGTAGACGCATGGGTAAATCCCAACCTCTATCACCTTGACCAACAAGCTGGTGCGCCACCGGACGATTTTTCGGACGATGGTCAAAACTGGCGTTTCCCCACTTACAACTGGGACGAAATGGCAAAAGACGGATATGCGTGGTGGAAAGCACGTCTTAAGAATATGGCGCAATATTTCGACGCCTACCGCATCGACCATATTCTTGGATTTTTCCGCATCTGGTCGATTCCGCGCACACAAACAAGAGGCATTATGGGCGTGTTTGACCCCGCAGTGCCAATCAATGCAAAAGAGTTTGCCGATCGTGGCATTCAATTCGATTACGACCGTTTTTGCCGTCCGTATATCCGCGAATACATGCTCAACCTTATTTTCAACGACCATGCCGGATATGTTAAACACGCATTTTTAGATAAAACAGATAAACCCGACGAATACCGTTTTAAGCCTGAATTTGATACACAAGTAAAAATCAATCAGGCATTTGCCGAGATAGCTGTACCCACTACCGAAGATATGCTTATGTTTCAAAAAATCAAACACGGATTGCTATACCTTGTTAGCGATGTGCTGTTTTTTGCCGACTCCAAGCATCCGGGAGCATACCATCCGCGCCACTCGCTATTTAAAACGTACTCGTACAAAGACCTTGATACTCAAACGAAACAGGCAATATTTGAATTATACAACGATTATTTCTTTAATCGCAACGAATCTCTTTGGAAACAGCAAGCCGAAATCAAACTGCCCGAACTTATCAACGCAACCGATATGCTTGTTTGCGGCGAAGACCTCGGAATGATACCTGCATGCGTGCCCGAAGTGATGAAAAATCTCAATATTCTTAGTCTCGAGATTCAGCGTATGCCCAAAGAAAACGCAGGCGGCGAATTTGGACGGCCAAACACATATCCGTATATGTCGGTAGCCACCACTTCAAGCCACGATACCCTGCCCTTACGCGGATGGTGGGAAGAAGACCGCGAACGTGCTCAACGTTTTTACAACAATATGCTCGGCAAAAGCGGACAAGCTCCTTTCTACTGCGAAACCGAAGTGGTAAAAGATATTATCAAGCAACATTTGTTCTCGCCCTCGATGTGGGCTATTTTCCCGATTCAAGATTTTCTTGGTCTTAGTGCCGAACTCCGCTACCAAGACCCTGCTGACGAACGCGTTAACGTTCCTGCCAACGAAAACCACTATTGGCGTTACCGTTGCCACATTAGCGTAGAACAACTTTTGGCAGCTAATAGTCTCAACTCACTGATTCAAGAATTAGTAAATCTCTCGGGACGAAACGCAGCATACTAATTTATTCATTAACCACATAAACAATTAAGACAATGGCATTTAAAACACCCGAATGGACTAAAAATTCAAATATCTACGAAGTTAACATCCGCCAGTTTACCAAAGGCGGC
>JAFPYT010000318.1 GCA_017394445.1 Bacteroidales bacterium
AAAGAATTAAAAGACAAAATATTTGCTGGATACCAAATAACCGCCGAGGAGGCATTTGCTCTGTCGCAAACATCTAATATAGAGGCACTTTATTACAGCGCAAACCAAATACGAGCCAAGTTTAAAGGCAGGAGGTTTGAGATGTGCGGAGTGTTGAAAGTAGAACAAACCAAGTGCATAAAAGACTGTAAATTTTGCGCTTACAGTCAAAAATCGTCTACTCCAATCGACGAATACGGTTTAATATCAGAATCCGAAGCCATCAAGCATGTAACATCAATTACAGAAAAAAATGTTAAGCGGATTTCGCTTGCATCTACAAGCAACAATAT
This sequence comes from Bacteroidales bacterium, assembly GCA_017394445.1. Classification (GTDB taxonomy): domain Bacteria; phylum Bacteroidota; class Bacteroidia; order Bacteroidales; family UBA3824; genus UBA3824. The sequence continues at coordinate 333 of JAFPYT010000318.1, forward strand.
TACCGAAGATAAACTAAATCAGATAATTGCATTAAGCAAAAGCATCCGTGAAAAAACAGAAGTAAAGCTCTGTGCATCGTTTGGCAATCTCAACCGCGAACAGCTCAAACGCCTGCGAAACGAAACTGACATTACCACATACCAATGCAACTTGAGTACTTCGATGGAATTATACAAAAGGCTTTGTACATCATGCAGTTACGAACAAAAAATAGCTACACTTCGCTCAGCAGCCGAACTTGGTTTTAACCTCTGTTGCGGTGTGGTTATAGGCATTGGCGAATCAATGGAAGAACGCATTGCTGTGGCAATTAAACTTCGCGAAATTGGTATCAACATTATCCCGATACATATTATAAGTCCACAAAACGACTTTAAAACCGCCGAGGCAACCCCTGCAAGTAGCGAAGAAATCCTCACTACAATAGCCGTTTACAGATTTATCAACCCACGTGCCGACATTCGTTTGGGCGGAGGCAGAGGAATGATAAAAATTATTGAAAAAGAAGCACTTAGAACTGGCATAAACGGTTCTACTGTTGGCAATATGCTCACACCAGAATCAATTTACGAAATAGATCAAGACCGCGAACGATTTGAAAACGAAGGTTTTATCGTTTAGCCTACTGAGCTGTAAAAGTGAATTTAAGAGTAGAATAAGGTTCTACCACACCTACACGCTCTTTGCCGTAACCTTTGTTGTAAGTTACCAAAAGAATACCACTTGAATTTTTCTTGATAAACGGAAGTGCAATTTTCCAACCCTCTATCAAATTATTATCGCCGTAAATAACACGAGCGGTATCATTTTTGGCAAAAGTAACATTACGTTGCATTGCAACACCTGTAAAAATCAACGTCAAAGTGTCGTCTGGCATATATTCCTCGGTTCCCAATTTTTGAATATCGAGAATAATACCATCAATTTCGTACACATTAAGAGTGTCTTTTGCTATCGACTTTTTAAAATTAGTGATTTGTGTTTCTTCGGCATCCTCGCGTTGATCAATCTTATTGCACGATGGCAATGTTACCTGAGCAAATATCAATGCCAAGAACGAAAAAAACAGTGTGTATTTTGCAATAATTTTATTCATAACTTATTTAAAATCAATCATTTCAATATCAAAAATCAAAGTAGAAAAAGGCGGAATACCTTTTGTACCTTCAGGACCGTATGCAAGATTTGAAGGCACTACAAGACGCGCCTTTTCGCCCTTTTTCATAGTGGCGATACCCTCTTCCCAACCCGGGATTACAAGTTCTTCACCAAGTTTAAACGTAAAAGGACGGTTGCGTTTGTAACTATTATCAAATTCGGTTTCCTCTACAAACATACCAACATAATGCACCGTAACGGTTTTGTTAGCAGCTGTTTGCGTGCCCTTGCCCGGAGTCAAAATAACTTTATACAAACCTGTGGGCGAAGGTACAGCGGCAATCTGTTCGCGTTCGATATAGTTTGAAATCAGCATTTGTTCGTTTGCCATCATTTTGCTGATATACTCGCCAAACTGCTTTTCAAGCACTTTTTGAGTTACAATACCGTTGCATTTGGCATAAAATGTAAGTTTGCTACCCCTTTTGATAAAATCGGGCAACTCAATTCCGCGCGAAACATTAAAAAACTTTTCGGCATCTACTTTAATAATCATGCTGTCGCCACTATGCATAAGATGAAGAGCTTCTTCAACACAGCCAACCATCGAATCGGCGGGACATTCCATCGTAAAATTAGAGGTAACGCTCTTGCTATCAAACAATAGCGAATCGTTTTCGTCGTAATATCTTACATCAAGATTCCACGCATCGCCGGCTTGGGCAGTAGCGCTGTCCTCGTTGCAAACAATATATGCAAATTCTACTCCCGAAGGCAATGTATTAAACACCACCTCAGGCTCAGTACATCCTGCCACTATAAGCAATAATAATATAAAACGCGAAAAGTTTTTCATGCTAATACGATTCTTCGGCAGAAGGAAAAGCTCCTGATTTAACGTCGCTTACATAGTTTGAAACCGCATTTTTGATTACCGACGACAAATCGGCATATTTGCGTACAAACTTGGGCAAAACCATATCTGAAATACCCAACATATCTTGATATACAAGCACTTGACCATCACATGCATTGCCAGCACCAATACCAATGGTAGGAATCGTCAATGTTTTGGAAACTTCGGTGGCAAGATGCGCAGGAATTTTTTCTAACACAACCGAAAAACATCCGTAATCTTGCAACAATTGAGCGTTTTGAAACAAGGTTTGAGCCTCTTCGTTAGCCTTAGCGCGAAGACCGTAACCACCAAACTTATTAACGCTTTGAGGAGTTAAGCCAAGATGACCCATAATAGGAATACCAGCCGAGAGAATAGCTTTAAAAGACTCTTCGATTTCTTGACCGCCTTCTATCTTAACAGCCTGACAACCTGTTTCTTTCATAATTCTAACAGCATTGCTAACGGCAAGTTTCGGGTCGCCTTGATACGAACCAAAAGGCATATCTACCACCACAAAAGCACGTTTAACGGCGCGAACCACGCTCGCAGCGTATGTAATCATATTATCTACCGTAACGGGCAAAGTAGTTGGATAACCCATCATTACATTGCCAAGCGAATCGCCCACAAGAATGGCATCGATACCTGCAGCATCAAAAATTTTAGCAGTGGAATAATCGTAGCAGGTAATCATCGAAATCTTTTCGCCATTTTGCTTCATCTGCTGAAAGGTTTGTGTGGTAACCTTTTTTACAATATTTGAATCTGACATAATTATTTTTATTTTTTCTGCACAAAAATATAAAAAATCCGAAACATTATCTAACAATCCACGTATAAAAAATTACATTGTGAATAAAGAAAGAAAAAGTTTTAATAATTAACGTTTTTTAACATCAATTATTTTGTCAGATTAAATTATCAGTATAATTTTGCATCATAAAAGAAAGGAGAATTTTTAAGTATGTTTTTTTCATAATATAAAGGTTTAGGTTAATAATTAGCTAAGGGGAACATAGTGATTATGTTCCTCTTTCTTTTATATACTCAACAAAAAAAAGCGTACACAAGGTACGCTTTAATTATTTGATTTTCAAAATTTGATTACATTGCCTTTAAACTCATATCGAGACTCT
>JAFPYT010000319.1 GCA_017394445.1 Bacteroidales bacterium
CTAATATCTTTGCATCATTAATTCAATAATGAATTACATAACGAAAAACACAGAAAGAAAATCCGCCCACCATAGCGGCGCAACCCTTTAATAAATAAGAGAATATGAAAGTAGTAAGCGCAATGTATCTGTCCAAGTACAGAATAAGAGTTTGGTTCAACGGTTTCAAGGGTGAAAAAAACGTTGACATCGAACCAATACTCCAATCGTCGGCAAATCCCAGCATCAAGGAACTGCTTGACGTTAGGAAATTCAGGCAGTTCCATATCGAACACGGTGGGTTATGCTGGGACAACAACGCACTGTCGTTGTCAGCGGAAAGTCTGTACGATGGTAGTTATCTCAATACGACGTAGAGGAAAAACAAGCCGCTGCCCGACATATCGGCTGCGCTGCCACCATTGATGTTGTCGCACTTGGTGTGATTGCGGTACTTGGTATTGTAGTAGGCTTCGAGGTGTTCGATGACGCTGGCACACCTGCTTTGGCAAAGCAATACCATACGGCTGTAACCGCTGTAATTGGCGAAACGTCTTTTGTGAACGCCCGACTTGCCGATTTTGAAACTCTTGCAGCCGTCAATCAACAAATTGACATTCTTGGTGATAATGCGTTTTACCGCTGCAAGATTGTCTGATTTTTTGGCGGCAACCATCAAGTCGGTATCAATACCGCCCAAAGGGAAGCACGAGGCGCAAGACTGCAAAAAGCCCTGCAAACCATTAGAGACAGAGAGTTTTACCATATTGATAAATATTTAATTGTTAAACGAGATGCCAAATATATACAAATATTTTGGAATAGTGATATACTTTTGGTCGAATGAACATAATCCTATACACGTACACGCTGAGTACAACGGTGCAATAGTAAAGATTTCGTTCACAATGAAGGAAGGTATAATTACCCGAACCACTTACCAAAAAGATACGGGAGTGTTTCCTCCGGCAAAACTCAAAGAGTTGAAAAGATTTGTTAAGACATTCAAATACAACATTGTGGACAAGTGGTGCGACTATTTTGTCAGACACATAACGCCAAAGTGTATGAATATCACAGTAAGAGTTTAATTGTTAAACGACAAGGCAGCACGGAAAGACGGCTGACCGCCGGGGAATAGTCCCGGCAATTTTTAATCAACATACGAAACAGAATATGAACCGAGAAATAATATACGTACCACAAGAGCAGATCCCGGTATTTGGATTTGCGACACCTGAAAAACCGTTGCAAGTAAAGGACTTTCCTGTTACTTGTATGGTGCTCAACAGCCTTCAAGCGGTGGGCAAATGGTATCTTGTAACGCTGTGGATTTGCACGGTGTATATTAGCCTGATACTCATTGCCGCAGCCTTCGATATTGTAATATTCTTGATTATCAAAAATTTATTTGCATTGCTTTGGACTGCACTCACCAATAGCGCAACGGGCATACTTGGCAAGGCAGCAAAGGTATTAGGTTTTGCGGCTGCAATGTTTGCGGTGTTTGTGTTTATTCATTCAGGCGCGTGGAAAACGGCTGAGCAATATCTTGTAAAACTATTTAATTGGTAGCCCTATGAAACGCCTAATTATCATATCATCAATGGCAATATTAACCGTAGGAACGTTGGCAGGGTGGGACTTTCATCGCAGATTCCGCAACGTGGAAGGCATATTTGGTGCCGATACCCGGTATATGGACAGCAAACCTCTTGCAATAGTAATCCACCATACAGCAGCCGAAGGTTGTCAATTGGGCGACATCGACCGTTACCACCGTGATAGTTGCGGGTGGGAGTGTGGTTTTGCCTATCCCTATTTTGTAACCGATACGGTAATCTACCAAGTACACAGCGACACCGCCCGTACAATTCACGCCGGAAACCGTTTTTTCAACGACAAAGCAATAGCGGTGTGTTTGTCGGGCAATTTTGAGGAGCGCAAACCTACATTTGCCGAACTCCGCAACCTGATGTACACAGTTGTATATTTGCAAATACGCTACAAAATACCCCTTTCGCGCGTGTATTACCACGGCGAAATATCCAAAATACCCACCGCTTGTTGTGGCAAATATTTAAAAGAATATGTAGAATTGATAAAGAGATAGGAAGGAGGCAAATATGGCAACAACAAACGACACCCCTACTCCGCAAACACATTGCAGTTTTGTACTCTACGACTGCAATGAAGAAGAGTACGAACAAGGATTGAACAATGTTGGAACAACGTCCGAACAAGATACGGACAGCGTACGAACAACGTCCGAACAAGATTTGCACAGTGTACGGACACTATCCCAACAACGGACTGACAAGAACCAAACATCCGTGGCACGTGGCTACAAACGCCCAAACGAAACTCACTATTCAGTATACAAAGAAAATACCGAAATAGTTAAATTATTAACTACCAAAAAGTTTATAAGGGTTAATACAAGTGGAACTTACAGCGATATAAGCCAACTACCACTATCCCGCGCCCCTATCGACCTTACGACAGCAGTCCAACGTTGCGGATACCCGGTAAGCCGCGATGAGCTGGCAAAGATTTACACAGCCGCTAATGTATGCCGCCGAGTGCCGAGGTTTAAAGTTTGGGCTATTTCAATAGCAGTTTGCATAATGAGCGTATACCTTACAACAGTAGGAGTAAAGATTAAGGATTACGGATTTTCAGGCAAACAGCAAACCAACGTTTTGGCGGCAATTTCGGGACCGGGAACGCCCGATTTTGAAACCACCATCAGCGATTTTGAACGTCGCAACCGTTTTAAATTCTATCCATACCGCAAAGGATTAATTTTAAACGAGTTGCAGAAAGAAACCGACACCGATAATTACGAATTTATATTACAAACCAATATGGCTGCCCAAATACGAGCAACCGCAAAAGGAGGTAAAAAATGAACGCAAAACTTTTTTACGAAACTGTAAAACGGATGCGCAAAGCGCAAAAAAACTACTTCCGTACCCGGCTCGATTGCTACCTAAAAGAAAGCAAAGAATTGGAGCGACAAGTAGATAACGTAATTGAAAAAAACGGAGGATATTCTTCACCCAAAACCGATACAACAAAAATTAGAAATATGAAAAACACACTGATAACAATAACAATCGTAGTATTAGCCTTGGCAGCATACAACTACTACACAAGCGACACCGCAAAACATCTTTGCGGCAAGATACTTAAAATCTTGCAGGTTTCAATTGCAAAACCCTGACACTTTCGAGGTAACGGCAATCTACCTGACAAGGACAGATAAAGACCGATTCCGCGTTAAGGTGTTTCGCGGCGGCAAGTGCTTGATTGCAAAATATGTTCAAGCAGATAGTTTTGAAACACTATTAAGAAATCTAAGTGTAACAATGGGATCTTTTTAGACAGTCCCAAAAAAAACAGAACAAAATGAGCAAAGAAATAGAAAAATTAATGCAAGAGATAGCAAAGGACGAACAAAGTTCTGATTCATACATCAGAGAGGAGGCCACAAAGAAAAGGGAATGGATATTAAACCGCGCTGATATGTATGCCAAATACTGTGGCGTATCTCGCGAAGATGTCCTAACATCATGGGAGCAATCACGGTCATATTGGTATATGAATTATTACCAAGGTTGTAACCAGCCTGATTTGACCCAAAAAAACAATGTAATCTCCATCGCAAAATGGAAGGAGAAAGGCAAAGAACTCTTTGGTGATAATGCAAAAGAATGGCAATTTGAGTGCCCTAATTGTCATAACGTCCAAACAATGCAGCAATTTTTTAAGGCAGGAGTTGAGCCGAATTACGCTTATCGTAATTGTGCGTCAAGGTTTGGTATAGGCGGATTGACAACCTGTAAATGGAGTATCGAAGGGTTAATCACCTTGCCTTGTACCTACGTAATTACAGAACAATACAAGATAGTAAAAGTCTTTAACTTTCACGAAAAACAACCAAAACTTTTCTAATATGAAACAATTACTGATAACCATATTAATCGTATTATTTTCTTTAGTAGCATATAACTACTACACAGACAACAACGATACGGTAACTAAAGACGAATTTAACGCGGCTCATGCTGAGCTGCGACAACGGATAGACAGCGTTATGCGCAATTGCGACAGCCTGAAAACCGAACTCCGCGCCGTCCGCGCCAACACCGACACACTCAAAGCAGGTCAAGAGGTAATTTTCAGGACGATGCAGGAGAATAAAAACAAAGATATATCATTGTGGAACTTAATAGGATTATAAACTATGGATAACAAGACAAAAAAACAATTGGTATCGCTCCGCAACGAACTTGTGGGCGTAAAAATCTCGATGGCTGCGTACTTGGAGCGATTGGAAAATGCTTTGCAGACCGCCGACACCGACGAAACAGAATGGGAAAAATACGAGGCTATGCGGCAGAAGGATATTCTTACCCGCCTTGAAAAAAACATTACAAGCCGTGATATTAACATTAATACCGTGGTTGAATGGGCACAAATCCCCGAAATTTCTATCAGAACAAGACTATACGCACGAAACGCAAAACGCACTTCAACGTTTTGGGCGGTGGACGTAATGAGATTTCTCTGCGACCTTTGGGAAGCAACACCACCAGAGGCATATTATAGAGCGTGCAACAGAATGGGAATCAACCCTACAACAGGTAATTATGAACTTAACAGAAAAACAGCGTAAAAATATGAATAACACAGCATCTAAATTAATTACGTATTACAAAGGAGAGACCGATGGGTTTACTCACGTTAAGGAAAGTCGATGGGAAAACAACCACCTTCTTGTGTGGCTCGACCACGACTATATCAACGAGTTATGTGCAATATTACCATACTCTTACTTTGACCGTCAAATCAAATGTTACCTTTGCTACAATGGCAATATTTGTGTCCCTGAGTTTGACGAAATATTTGAATACTTTGGTATAAATGCCGAAGAAGTAGAACCGAAAGAAAAATAGTAAACTATGCAAGAATACAAAAAAAAATATCCTGAACTATGAAACTACCCGACACAACACGTATCTTAATCCACGACACCGCCGACAAATTGGAGGCGGTGTACAATTCGCATCAAAAAGAGGTTTACACCTATAATGCAGACCAATTCAATGCCTATATCCGGCAAATGGCAGACATAATAAAGGATTTCCGCAGCAAAGCAAATTCCTTTGACCTTGAATTTGCCGATATGGACAGACACACTGTAACCAACTTTGAGTATATCAAAGATATGGAAATGACAATAAAAAAACTTTTGGGCAATTCAGAATAAAAGGTTATATTTGCAGCATAGAAAACACCCAAAACGGTTTTATTATTGCTACTGTTAGATATTTCAACAAAAACAACCCTTTATCAATAAAGAACTTATTAAAAAACGGTTCGTTACTCTCTGCCCCGACTTGCTTATTATTCCTTCTATTATTTCCAAATTATTTTTTTCCAAAAACTAAAAATATCGCAAAAAAATTTGACTTTTACAAAAAAAGGCGGTACATTTGGGGACTAATTAATTTGTATAACAAAAAAACATACCTAATATGGACATAAATTTCACAAAAGTTAAAAACTACCTGCTCGACCTCGAATACACCATCAACAGCGAAGACGAGAAAACAGGAATCTTTACTATCAGCAAAGAAGAAGAAGGCATTGTTAACATGATTGTTGTTTGTGCCGACCCGATTGTTATACTCGAACAGTCTCTTTTTAAACTCAAAAACGAGAGCCTCGAGGTATACAAACAACTATTGCAGAAAAACCGCGACATAATACACGGCGCATTCGCCCTCAACGAAAAAGGCGAAATCATTTTCCGCGACACACTCCAAATAGAAAACCTCGACCTCAACGAAATCGAAGGCTCAATCAACTCACTCACAATTCTATTGAGCGAATACCGCGACAAAATTATTGAATTTTCTAAATAAAACACTATGGCTGTAGAACACCTATCAACCGACAACTTCGCCGACAAAATTAAGGCGGCTCCTGTGGCTTTGGTTGACTTTTGGGCAGAATGGTGCGGACCATGCCGAAGCATGATTCCAATTCTCGACCGAATAGCCGACCAATACAACGACAAAGTGCTAATCGCCAAGGTTAACACCGACGAAAATCAAGAGTTAGCTATGGAATTCAACGTAAGAAACATTCCTTTCTTTCTCTTTTTCA
>JAFPYT010000320.1 GCA_017394445.1 Bacteroidales bacterium
ACATACAAGCCGGTAAAAATCTTAAGGCGGCCATAGCGGCGGGGCACCACCTCTTCCCATCCCGAACAGAGAAGTTAAGCCCGCTTGCGCCGATGGTACTGCGCCACAATGCGGGAGAGCAGGTAGCCGCCCTACTTTATCTAATCCTTCATAACAATATGTTGTGAAGGATTTTTTTTGTTACATATTGGTTTGTTGTTTCATTTTTTATTGTTTTTGTAACATTTTTTGTTGTTTCAATGTTACATTGTTGTTTATAAATAAAGCGTTTTTTTTTGGAGAATATCAAAAAACCGTTTATTTTTGCTCGAAGAATTATATTTAGTGTTGTTGCGTAAAATGAATAAGATACTGTCAGTGCTCTTTTTGATATTAGCCGCTTTCGATGTCTTTGCACAATCGTATAAGTTTATATCATCTGAAGACGGCTTATCTAATAGCTTGATTAATAAAATAATACAAGACCAAAACGGTTTTGTTTGGATAGCTACCGAAGACGGACTCAATTGCTATGATGGCAATCGTGTTAAGGTTTATCGTCATGTTGATAAAGACTCTAACTCTTTGGCTAATAATTTTATACGAGATATTTTTATAGATAGTCGTGGTCGTATGTTTGTTGGTACATACAAGGGTATTCAAATGTACGATCCTCTTGCAGATAATTTTTCTAAGCCTGCACGCAGTGGCGATGGTGATGTGTTTATCTATTCGGTTATGAGTTTTGTTGAATTGTCTGACAATACTATTATTGCTCTTGGCGATTCACCTTGTACTGTTGACACCGACCGTCGTGGAGATCTTATTGTTAAACCTTATATTTTGCCACAACGTACTTCGGTTCATCCTGTGGATTATATGGTAGAGGCTCCTAATGGAAGCCTTTTTGTTGCCGACAATAGGGGTGGGTTAATACGCACCGACCAAAACTCTGTGCATAATTATAGTAGCGATGTACTTTCGGGCACTCTTTTTAAAAATAATCAAGGTGATGTTTTTGCATGTTCTGACAATAATGATATGCTTAAATATAATGCCGAAACCGATAGTTTTGAATGTGTAGTTCGTGGTAAAGCTGATATGCCTTATTATATGTGTAAATGGCTTGGAGATGATAAGGTGCTTGCATGTACCGATGGAGGTGGTTTGAAAATAATAGATTTGCAGGCTAAGACTATTTCGCATTACGCTATGGCGGTGCCTTTTTTAGATGATACTAAGTTGAAGATTCACAGCGTTTTTTTGGATAATGTTGGTAATATTTGGCTTGGTCTTTATCAAAAAGGTGTTTTAGTGCTCAGTCCCGAAAAGTCTTTTTTTAATTACATAGGGCACCGTTCGGCTACTGATGATATAATTGGACAAAATTGCGTTTCGGCTCTTTGTTTTTGCAACGGATATCTTTGGGTGGCTACCGACAACGATGGTATTTATGTTACCGATCTTGCTTCTCGTCGTGTTGTTCATCATTTAGTTGGAGATGGTTTTCCAAATTTGATTATGACTTTGTTTTCGTATGATGAGCGATATGTGTATGTAGGAAGTTACGGTTCTGGACTTTGGAAGGTGGATGCCAAAACTTTTGAATATAAGCGTGTACCCCTTAGCGATGATGTCAACCGTTTGCATTTTTCACGTGTGTCGCATATTCGCCAGCTAGATAATCATATTCTTGTGTTTTCGTCGCTTGGAAGTGGTGTGGGCTTTGTGGATACTCGTACCGACAAACAGTTGTTTTTCAAAAATGTGAGTTCAAATGCCAATCTTTGGGCAAGTTGTGTTGAAAAAATTGCTGAAAATAGTTTTGCAGTTGGTTCTTACAACGGAGTTTATTTTATCGAAAATTACAACGGCAAGGCAGTTTTTCGTCATATTTTTGAACGCATAATTATTTTTTCGCTTCTTTCGCTCGATGATAATCGCCTTGCTGCTGCCACTTCTGAGGGCTTGTATATAATTAAAAATACAAGTGATGGTTGGGGATATTCAAACGAACTTGTGGAAGGAACTTCTTCGTATTTTTATTCACTTACCAAAGATAGTGCTAATAATATTTGGGCGGGTTCTGATAATGGACTTTATCGCATTGCCGAAGATAATGGAAAATTTAGAATCACTCATTTTTCTACAAATGATGGCACTGTTAATAACGAATTTGCTAAAAATGCTGTTTGTAAATCTGCCGATGGAATGGTTTATTTTGGTGGTTTCGATGGTATTACATTTTTTAAGCCAAAAGATATGCGTAAGTTTTCGGCAACTGATAAGGGCGTTAGAATTACCCGTTTTTGGTTGCGCGATCATGATGTTAAGGTTATCGACCCTTATTTAAAAGAGCCCGTTATTACCGAACCTGCAAGTCGCGCCAAAGAATTTGTGCTTCCGCACGATCAAAATTCCTTTACTATTGTTTTTGCTCCAGTAGACTTTTTTTCATCACCCACCACGCGTTATTATTATAGTGTAAACGATGAGCCTCCAGTGCATATTTCAAACAATATGCGGCAGTTGAGTTTTATCCGTCTAAGCCCCGACGTGTATAATATCAGTATTTTTGGCGTAACAGATGGAGTAGAATCGCCTAAATATACCGTTACCGTAACAATTAAACCTGCGTGGTATGCTTCGAGCGTGGCTTTGCTTATATATGTGTTATTGCTTTTAGCTTTGTTGGCTTTCCTTTTCTATAGGTTTTATCGTAAGGGTAAAAACGTTTTGCAAAACGAATCTGGTTTTGATGACGGAAGTGCGAATAATACCTCTAACGCTAATAATCAATCGGTTATGGGTGATACTCCTCAAAAACGTCCTGATGGAAAGGCTCCTTTTGCCCGTAAACGCATTTTTCTTATTGATGACGATACAAATGAGGCAGCTTTTATAATGTCAGAACTTCGTGACGAATATCTTGTAACGCATTTTAACAACGGTGCAGCTGCCATTACGGATATTTTAAACTATATGCCCGATATTGTTATTACCGACTTGATGGCTCCCGAACTCGATGGTTTTTCACTTTGTAAACGTATCAAACAGAATATCAATATAAATGGTATCCCCGTTGTGATTATTACGGATAAAACCGGCGACGATGTGGAGATTTCGAGTCTTCAGGCAGGTGCCGATGCGTTTATTTCAAAACCGTTTAATATTGAATTGCTTAAACAGACTGTTAAAAACCTTATCAGCCTGCGTCACAAACTTATAGTAAATTATAGCGGTGCTCAACAACCCAAAGAAGCAACCGACCTTGACCAATACGAAGACCCTGAGGAGAAACTTATCAAGCGTATAGTCAAGGCTGTGGAAAAGAACATCAGCAATGCCGAATACTCTACCGAAATGCTTGCCGCTGATGTGGGTCTCAGCCGTGTGCACCTTTACCGCAAACTCAAAGACCTTACTAATCAAACAGGTTCGGAGTTTATACGCAATATTAGGCTCAAACGTGCTTCGGAATTGATTCTCAACCGCAAAGGTTTCTCAATTGCCGAGGTTGCCGATATGGTGGGATTTCCAAATACTGCATATTTTTGCACGGCATTCCGCAACTTTTTCGGTACAAATCCCACAGCCTGGCGCGAACAGCATTCGGGCAGCCAAGACGAGGAAGAAACTACTGAAAATTCTTAAAGTTTGTTAAAAATTATTGCTTCGGCAAAAAATAATTGCTCACTATTGCGGCAGTGTCTTAATAATTGTTTTACTTTGTAAAGTTTTTTTAAGAATCACTAAGTACGTTCACATTATTAATAATCACTGCATAATAAAAATAGACACAACAGTTATGAGCAATTTTAAATTGATTTTGGCGGCTGCATTGGCGGCTGCGGGTCTTCAAGCCTCGGCGCAGAATCCCATTATTCGCGACCAATTTTCAGCCGACCCCACAGCAAGGGTTTTCAACGGCAAACTTTATCTTTTCCCATCGCACGATATTCCACCGGCTTCGGCTGCCGATTATCCACGCAAAGATTGGTTCTGTATGGAAGATTACCACGTGTTCTCTTCTGAAAACCTCACCGACTGGACCGACCACGGCGTAATTCTCAATCAAAAGCAAGTTCCTTGGGGCAATCCCACCGGATACAGTATGTGGGCTCCCGACTGTATCGAAAAAGATGGCAAATATTATTTCTTCTTCCCCAACGGCACTATGGAGGGACGCGGATTCGGTATAGGCATCGCCACCGCCGACAAGCCCGAAGGTCCTTACACTCCTATGGAAAAGAATATCGAAGGTATCAACGGTATCGACCCCGGACTTTTGCAAGCAAGCGACGGTAACACATATATTTTCTGGGGCGCAGGACGCTGTGCTAAACTCAAACCAAGTTTGACCGAGATTGCCGACGACACCCCCACCGAAACAATGAAATGGGGCGACCGCGAATTTCAGATGACTGGTGTAAACTGCCTCAAAGGTTTGCCATCGCGTCAGGCCGAAGGTCCTTTCCCATTTGAATACAATGGAAATTACTATCTTACATATCCTTACGTTCGCGAAAATACCGAGGTGATTGGCTACGCAATGGCTAAGAATCCTATGGGTCCTTACGAATACAAAGGCATCATTTTGGAAGAGTGGCCCGATTGCTGGACTATTCATCAATCTGTTGTTAACTACAAGGGACAGTGGTACTTATTCTACCATCACAACAATTATTCGCCCAATTTCGACAAGAGCCGCTCGGTATGTGTGGATAGCCTTTTCTTCAATGCCGACGGTACTATCCGTCCCGTTAAACCTACTCTCCGTGGCGTAGGCATCAACAACGCAACTCAGAAAATCCAAATCGACCGTTACAGCGAAATTGGCGGATCGGCTAAAATCGAATACCTTCACGCCAACGACGCCGACACCACAAAGCGTTTCGAGGGTTGGAAAACAATCTTTGGAAGCAACGGCAACGTGCGTTACAATCGCGTGGATTTTGGCGCAGGAAAAATCAAAAAAGCATATATTCAATATCGCTCTACAACAGGAGGTTCGGTAACCATCACCGACGGCACAGGCAAGCCTATCGCCGACGGATCACTGCCACAAAGTGCGGAATTTAAAACCGCTACTATTGCTTTGAAAGCAAAACCCAAAGGTGTCATCGACCTGAAAATCACAGGTAAAGACATCGAAATTGATTGGATTTATTTTAAATAAGTATTATTCGGCTTTTTTCAAAACAAACACTTAAAAACAAGGTATCAGAAGTGCTTGAATAATATTTTTAAACGATTTTTTAACGTCAGTGATTACCGACATCCTAATTAAAACCCCGCCAACCCCGGGGTTTTATATTTTTAGATATTAATATTTTAAACTCTTGTATATGATTAGATTTAGTAAAACTTTGACTTTGCTCTCCACAGCGCTTGTGATTGGCGCATCGGGCTGCCAACAACCCGATATTTATATTTGCACTTCGCCCGATGCAAATATTAGTCTTTTTGCCGATTCGGGCAAGTTTAGCGTAACGTATTACAACCAAAAGGTGCTCACCATCGAAAAATTTGGTTTTGATAATTGTATTGCGCCCGATTTTTCGTATGTGCAAGCCGTTACCGACGACTACACAATGCTCACAGGCAAAAAGGCTCATTGCCAAAACCTTGCAAGCGAATATTCCGCATCATTAAATCCCAACATCGACCTTATTTTGCGCGTGTACAACAATGGAATAGCATTCCGCTACCGTTTGCACAATCTCAACGATTCGGCAATTCCGCAAGAAAAAACCGCCTTTAACATTCCCGAAGGCGTAACCCGTTGGATGCAACAATGGTGCGAATCGTATGAGGGATTTTTCCCAAAGTCCAACACCGCAAAACAACAACCTGTTTTTAGTTTTTCGGGCGTGTTTAAATCGGCTGACGGATTTTGCTGTCGTTGGGGCTATCCCGCTTTGATAGAGCCGGTTAAAGATGTGTTTGTGCTTTTGAGCGAGGCTGATGTAAAAAATTATAACAGTGCATCTTGCCTTTGGAACGACAATAATCTTGAAACCTACGAAGTGCGTCCCGATAAAAACGAAACCACAATCTCCGGCGAATTTTTTACTCCGTGGCGTGTGGCTGTAATAGGCAAACTATCTGATATTGTGGAGAGTACACTTATTACCGACGTGTCAGAACCGACAGATTATCAAGCCGACTTTTCGTGGGTGCAGCCGGGCGTGGTTTCGTGGATTTATTGGGCATACAATCACGGCAGCAACGATTACAACATTATAAAAAAATATGTTGACCTTGCCGTTACTCTTAAACTTCCATACGTGCTTATCGATGCCGAATGGGATGAAATGAAAGATGGAAAAACCATCGAAGATGCTGTAAAATACGCAGTGGACAAAGGAATCAAACCGTTGATATGGTACAGTAGTTCAGTGGGTTGGGTTGATGGCGCACCTGGACCGAAATTCCGTCTCAACAAACCCGAAGACCGTGAAAAAGAGTTTGCTTGGCTTGAAAAAATCGGCGTTGCTGGTGTTAAAATCGACTTTTTCTCTGGCGATAATCAAATGAATATGAGTTATTGCATCGACCTCTTGCAAAGTGCTGCAAAACATCATCTTACAGTAAATTTTCACGGAGCTACATTGCCTCGCGGATGGCAGCGCACATATCCCAACTTGCTGAGCACCGAAGCTGTTTACGGAGCAGAATGGTACAACAATGTGTCCACTTTTACCGACAAGGCTGCTTGTCATAATGCCACATTGCCATTTACTCGCAATGTTGTGGGACCGATGGATTATACTCCGTGCGCTTTTTCTGATTCGCAACATCCGCACATCACTTCCAACGCTCACGAATTGGCACTTACAGTGCTTTTTGAATCGGGTTTGCAGCATATTGCCGACCGTCCCGAAAGTCTTTTGGCGCAGCCAAATGAGGTGAAGGAGTTTTTTGGTAAACTTCCTGCCGCTTGGGACGACATCAAGTTTGTGGCAGGCTATCCGGGCGAATATGCCGTAATTGCACGCCGCAAGGGAGATGTTTGGTATGTGGCTGGCATCAATGGCAAAAACGAAAATCTTTCTGCAAATATTGATTTGAGTTTTATCCAAAATGCTAAAACAATTCAGGCATTTTATGATGCTGATAATGAGACCAAATGGAACATCTCAACTCTCGAATCATTACCCAAAACTATTGAAATGCAGCCACGTGGCGGATTTGTTTTGGTGGTGGAATAATGAATTCAAAATAATAAAAAAAAGGCTGCCAATTTGGTAGCCTTTTTTGTTTTCAAAAAAAAACTATATATTTGCCCAAAAGCACATTATTTAAAAAGGTTACAATGAAATCATTTTACATATTATTTTTTGCACTAAGCCTTGCACTTAGTTGCTGCGGATTAAAATCTGATGCAGATGGTGAGCATAGAAGGGATACGGTGATTAATTTCGATAGTCGTGCAATATATTGGCCGGGTACTATATATAACGTTCCAACAGTAGAAATGCTTGATAAAGACCTTTATGCACAAACTGTAATCGGAAACGGGTATTACAACTTATATATATATGATACATTTAGGGATA
>JAFPYT010000321.1 GCA_017394445.1 Bacteroidales bacterium
ATGGTGGGTATTTGCCACTTCGGTAGAGGTGAGCATGCCGGTTTCTTCTTTTACACGTTTCATCCACGGAAGGCCCACAGTGCCGATGCCCTCAAAATTGCCCGGACGTGTGCGTGGTTTCCAAATGCCGGCGCGGAATACTTTGATACCGTTGGCGGCAAGCTGACGTGCAGTTTCAAGAGTTTGTTCTTCGGTTTCGGCACTGCACGGGCCGGCTATAATCAAAGGTCTTTTTTCAAAAAGGCTGTTAAGGTCTATCATAATCTAAATATTTGATAATTATTTATTTAATACTTTTTTTACTCTGTTGGCTTGATTGATGTAATTGTCCATACCATCGATGTCGCCGTTTACAAGCAACTGGCGGAAATCGTTGAGTTTTTCGATATAAGTGTCTAAAACCGAAAGCACATTTTCTTTGTTGTCTTGGAAAATAGGAGTCCACATTTCGGCATTACTCTTGGCAAGACGCACAGTGCTTTTGAAACCGCCTGAGGCAAGGTTGAAGATATTTTTCTCGTTTTTCTCCTTTTCTAACACTGTGAGAGCAAGGGCAAACGATGCAACGTGAGGAATGTGCGACACGTATGCCACGTGAATATCGTGATTAAACGAATTGAAAAACATCGGGTTCATATTCAAAACCTCAAACATTTTTTTCACCTCCACCACTGCTTTTTCGTCGCTATCTTCGGCATCGCAGATAATAAACGCCTTGCCGTCGAACATGCCCGAAATAGCCGACCACGGACCAGAATTTTCGGTACCTGCCATCGGGTGACAAGCCACGTAGCGTTTGCGTTTTTGATGATATTTTACACGTTCGCAGATAACGCCCTTGCAGCTTGCAACATCCAAAACAATCTGATTGTCGGAAATCTTGTCTAAAATCTGTGGCAAAATTTTAATAACTGCACTAACAGGGATGGCCACCACGATAATATCTGCCTGAGTAACAGCTTCGTCGAAAGTTACCACCTCGTCGATAATGCCCACCTGCTTGGCAAAAGCTGAGTGAACGGGATCTTTGTCGTAACCAATTATATAGTCGGTATATTTACGTTTTCTAAGGTCGAGAGCAAGCGATCCGCCCAAAAGACCAAGACCTATTATTGATAATTTCATCGTTTTATATTATTTCAATTTTTAATTTTCAACTTTAATTATACATTGTGAATTACATCATCACAGCGTTCCACGATTCCTCGCCCGCCTTGTATTCGCCAAGCACCGTAAGTTCTTTCAGCAGAGGACGTATTGCAGTGAGCATATCGCAATATTTTTGATATTCGGCAAACCTTACATCAATGTAAAACATATAGTGCATAGGCTGTCCGATAATTGGGCTCGACTCTATCTTGGTAAGGTCAACGCCATAAAAAGATATAATGCTAAGAATTTGCGAAAGACTTCCAGGGTGATTTTGAAGAATAATCGAAAGCGAAGCCTTGTCGCAGTTTTCGGGACGGTTGCCGTTGTTGGGGTGGACAATAAGGAAACGGGTATAGTTTTTTTTGTTGGTTTCGATACCCGATTGAATAATTTCCAAACCATACATCTGAGCGGCATACTCCCCTCCTATTGCACCAATGTTAGTCAGCTGTTTTTCGGCAATCTGACGCATACTTATAGCGGTGCTTTCGCTCTCCACAAGCCTGATGTCGGGATACCTGCGAAAAAACTGACGAGTTTGGTTAATAGCCATGTAGTGACTGCGCACCTCGGTAATATCCTCCAATTTGGTGCCGGGCAAAGCCACAAGATTTTGCTTGATACGCAGCGAAACCTCGCCGCAAATTTTTACATCGTACTGACGGAGGAGTTTAAGGTTGGCATGAATAGTGCCGCTGATGGTGTTTTCGATAGCCATAATGCCGTAGTCGCTTTCAAAACCGAGCACCGATTCCATCACGTCGTTAAATGTAAGACGCTCAACCGGCTCGATATCCTTTCCGGCAAAAAACTCTCGCGCAGCCACCTCGTGAAATGCGCCCCTTACTCCTTGTATTGCTACTTTCATTTTTAGTTTAATTAACAAAAAAACCCCGCCGTATTGCTTGGCGAGGCTCTAAATCTTTATATCATAACCATATACAACAAAGAAATATCACCTCGCACAGCTGCTAAAGTGATAATAATAAATAAAGTAAATTTTGTTGTTCTGCTTCATGGTTTCAATTTGTTATTATGGCGCAAAAGTAAGGTTAATTTTTGTAATAACAAAACCGTAGCGATTTTTTTTTATTAATTTTTTAAATACAGGTTGCATACAGATTCAATAAAGTGAAAATTTTTAATTTTTTTTAACAAATCGGAGAAAAAAAAAGTTTGCGTAATAAGTTTTTTTGTAAATTTGCGGCGTAATAAAATTTAAAAACATTTTTTAATTTATTTACTACTATGAAAAAATTATTTTATGTAGCAGCAATCGCTGCATTGGCTCTCGCATCTTGCAAGAGCGGCAACAAAAACGGTGAAACCACCGACGAAAACGGCGCACAAGGCACTGAACAGACAGCTAACAACGGTGCAGCACAAGACGCAGCAGCTCAGAAAGCAGCAGCCGACGAACAAGCTCTTGCATCTGCAAAATCGTTCCAAGGCTGGATTGAATCTATCGACGGACAAAACTACGTAATCCGCAACGCAGAAGGACAGACCATCACAGTTGCAATTCCTAATCCCGGACAAGAACTTATCGAAGGCGAGCCCATCATCGTAAAATACATCGAAGCCGACGGTGCTAACAAAGCCGCTACCGACAACGACAAATCTCTCGACCTTTCTTACGCTGCCAACTTCAAGAAACTCCTTGGCAAATGGGGCGCAGGCAAAGACAACAACGAAATCACATTTGAACTCCGCAAAAGCGGCAAATGCAAAAACGTTGGTAAAGGTCAGAAAACTGAATTCAAATCTTGGCGTATGAAAGACAACAACACCATCGAATTTGAAGTTAAAAACGGCGAAAGCTCATTCTTCATGCCTTGGACTGTTGAAGGTCTTACCGACAACGCTATGACACTCAAATCGGGTGAAACATCAAAACTCGAAATGACACGTCTCGACAGCAACCGCGAATAATACACGCTTGTTCATAATCATTCATAATTTTATCCCGGTTTTGAGATTCTCAAAATCGGGATTTTTTTGTGCGCCTACGACATTTTACCTTTGAGCTTAGTTCTACGAGAACGAACTGTGCTGACCGAAATTTCAAAAACACTACCAATCTGTTCATCGTCCTTGTGCAAAAAATCATCGCAAAGCACAAACAACATATTACCAACAGTTAAGTTGTTATACTGAGCCAAAATCTGATGACACTCAGGATACGTTACCTCAAAATAAAACAATCCGTCGGCCAAACGATTTTTATAATCGCTGATAGATTCGTTGTTGCACATTTTATCGTAAATTACACGCCCAACCTCTAACGATTGTTTGGTTTCGTTGTTAAGAACACCAAGTTTTGATTTCAAATCGGCAATATAAGCCTCGTTGTTTGAAATAATTACCGACATATTGTCTCCATTGGCACGAAGCTCTGCATTTTGATTATTGAGGTAATCAATTTGCGAGATATAGTCATTCATTTGGTGATTGGTTTGGCGAAGTTTTTCGTGAAGAATAGAATTTTCAGATTCTATAATAAGTCTCCTTTGCCTCAATTTATATATTTTGCGCTTATAAAAAAGTGTAACAACAGCACCCACCGCAATGACAAAAAAGATTAAAGCAATTTGCAGCAAGAAAATATTTTCGTAATGCGATTGTTGTTTTTGGAAATCGTATTTTTTTTGAATCTGGAGGGTATAGTTTTCTTTCAAATCAGCAATTTGTTGTTTGTATATAGCAATCAATTTATCTACTGAATGTTTGTAGTTAGGTAAATTGCGAGAGTCGTAATATACAATAGCCATTTGAGAAAGAATATTTGTTTTAAGGTCGTCTCCCGCTTTTATCAACGCCGAATCGCAATACATACGCCAATTGGCAGTATCTTGCAACGAGAAATATATATCAGCTATATTTTTATAAGAAGCCGATAACTTTTTATAATTGAGAGCTGTTTTAAAATACGACAATGCCGCATCTTTGTTTTCGGCAACGAAATTTTCGCCTAACATATTATATATAAACGCCTTATCTTCATCATCAACATCAGACGACATTCTTTTACATTGCAAAAGGTAATATTCAGTACTATCTCTATTACCTAATTCTTTGAGAACGGAAGATAATGCAAGAAAAGCGTATGCCTTATCACGATTACCAAGAGATTGCGAATAGAATAATTCTTTATTAGCATATACCAACGCTTCGTCAAAATTTCCAAAAACAC
>JAFPYT010000322.1 GCA_017394445.1 Bacteroidales bacterium
CACAGAATACGAAATTTCGGGTCGTGACCAACTGTCTGAATACCTCGAAACCCGCAACCTCGCCGAAGGCTACCTTGTAACATTCTCATTCTTAAAGGAAAAGACCGCCCAAGAAAAACCCGAATGGATTGAGCACGATGGCAAGAGAATTTATGAGGCGGTGGTGTGAGGGGAATACCACCGCGCTCGAAATTACCTTGGCTTATATTGGTAGTAATACTTCATATACAAGTCGGCTAACGGCTCGTTTTTGTATTGGTTTAGTTGAAAGTGTTGCAATGATTGTACTGATAAAAATGTCTTACCAACTAAAGTCGCAGTATGTTTTTTTGCCGTTTGATTCAGTTATTACCACTTTTTTGTGTTCGGTGTCAATTTGGACAGAATATACCTTTTGAAAAACTAGCTTCCCCGAAAAATTGTAAACATCAATTAAACCGTCACTCCTGGTAAGAAATGTATATTTGCAGATACCAGCATCAACGGTTTTGTATTTGTCTTTGAGTATGACAAGCCTCTTGTCGAATATGTCAATCAGATAGGCTGTGCCGTTGGTGAGAACAAAACTACGTCCCATATAAAAATGAGTACCTATACCATCGTATGCAGACGTTACAACGTTGCCGTTAGGGTCGATGTAACATTTTGTACCATTCTCTGTTATGACGGCGGCTCTTCCATCACTGAAAGGGAATGCAATGTTATAGATGCAAGGTATTACGACTCTACCATACTGGTCTTTAAAACCGTATTTTTTTCTGCTTTTGTCGAAAAACAATAGTCGGTTAGATTCCATAGGCTTCTGTGAAGCAATGAGTGCAGTTGTCGCGTCTGGCGTGGCACTCATGCTATATGAGAGAAGCACAGAGCCCGCTTTTTGAAATAAAGATTTATCATTTGAATAAGATAAAATATGAATAATCCATACATACGCCTCATAGTCACGGATATCATCACTCATAATGCCTTTGCACCCATCTTTGTATATTTCCATCAACGCCGTGTAATATTGTGCTTCGTAGTTGGTGAAACTTTCATAGGCAAGTTCTCGAAACAATTTGAATGCTGTCTCGTAGTTGCGGCTTGCATACGCCCGCTGCGCCTGCGACATTTTTGAACCGTCAGATTCTACCTTGACTATTTTGCCATCTCGTACCCAAAACACGTTCGACATTTTCATATTCAATGAGCCGCTGAATTCCATATCGGCTTGGATAAAGACAGGCGGAGGTCCTTCTTTCTTTGTTCGTGGCACATCGCCTTTGAACATCTTTACATTCGACATCCTAAATGTTATACCGTTCATTATCTGATCGTCGAGAACACCGCAGATGTAATTCTCGATATTGATTTTCTCTTTATCGCCAACACCGTCGCTGCGAAATTTCTTTACAAGGTCATCATTAATGATGCAGTTTTCTGCTCCAGAGGTCAGTGCTGTAAGCCTGTACCAATGGCTACTACAGTCGTCAAGGTCGCCCAATTTCTTGTCTCTGCACCACAGCGATATTTCATTACCGAACTGCGTTACAACTGAAACGGCGTTGTTAACATCGGTTGATGTCTGTGCATTAATATTTGTGAAGTTGATTATAACCAACAATATAACAAAGATTATTTTCATATTATTCCACATATTTTAGAGAGTTAATTAGCCACCCCGAGTTTGTAGTTTCCCTATTGATGTCTTTTATACTGAACTCGTAATGGGGAACTTGACGGAACACGAACTGCAAGTCTGAAACAAATTCTATGTCGAGAAGACCGTAATGCACCAACGCAAAGAAAACTGACGTTTCGTCTGTTTCAAATGTTTTGTTTTTGTAGTTGAGAATCACATCGTCTTTTTCGGTGGTGATACGTTTCAAGGACATAAAATTGGTTTCGTGGTCGTCGGGTCCAAGCATAATTTTCTCACTCGTCAACGACGGTTTTAATGTGAAAATATCGCCTTCCGCTTTTGTGATTACCCATTTGTACATATCCTCCTTGCGGTTTTCGACATTAAGATACAATTTGAACTCAACGCTTTTACCCTTGAATTTACCGTGGCAGTTGGCGACTGCCGTCCAATTTGAGTCAGAGTAGTTGATTTTGATATTGTCTTCAATAATCTTGTCGATAAACAGAATGATTGTAGAATATCCGAGCGAATCCTTAGTTTGAAGGACATAGTCATAATCAAACAACGCTAACAGGTTGTTCTGTTTGTAGTTGCTGTCAGCCTGATTTTGTTCAGGATGGAGTTCTTTGAGGTTGAAACGGTCGAAAAACTCATCTACAAGTTTTATACGTGCGTTGTACAACTGCTTGTCCAAGAGTTTCATTTCCACAATTTGCGAATAAGACAAATTGTGGAAACAAAACAATGCGATAATGGTAAACAATATTTTGTTTTTCATAGTCAATACATTTTAAATGTCGGTTGGAAAATTGGTTTCATCAACATAAACATCGCCGAGACGTACGATAGGTTCGTTGCCGTCTTCGGTTTGTTCAACGGTTATATAGACTTTTACACGTTTTTTAGTATTGTCTGCGTATACAATCCGTTGATCACTGTACCCTATGAATTTTTGTTCGAAATACACAGTACATTCTAATTCTACCGTAGTGCCGTGCCTGTCTATGACACGTGGATTCGACACACGCATTTCTGTGTAGTCAGTGCTTTCAATCCTCACAGCACTGTATCGGAGGTTCATTAGATTGGTAAGATACTCTGACATCCAAATTGATTTAGGTGTACAAATCCTACATCTCAGGGTGCTTGTCTCCATACGCACAGGGTCGTGGCGAATGTCAACACCACTATAATAGTAGTCGCACTTGCCCTTGAACAGCACCAATGTGCGCTTGCGCAACGATTCTCTTGTAGAATACTCCCTGCGTTTGTCAGCTATTTTGGAGATGTTATTAGTGAACTGTCCCACTTTGATCTTGCAACGCTCGGAAACTTGGTCAAGCGGTATTTCTATTTGTGCCGATGCCGACGAAAACCAAAGCGTCAGTATCATCATTGTCGTTATAAATTTCAGTGCATTCATTTTTCTTTTTGTTATTTTAACGTTTGTAATATTCGCGAACTCTTATTTCTGTTATTTGGTTTTGAGTTAGTTTTACATCAATGGGTACTACTTTCATAAGCATATCGCTCGATGAAATACGGTCGCAGAAATCAGCGATGTCTTCTTTGTCGATTACGTTGTCGGCATCCTGAGACAGTATTTTGACCATAGCACTGGCAGTGCAAAGCCTTTTGAGTTTCTGAGCCTGAATGTCCCTATTCATAATATTAATATTGCCATCGGCAATGTAATCAAGATATTGCGATAGTTCGTTGTTCTTTTCCTCCGTGCGTCCATTGTTGTTTACAATAATGTTGTCATTAACGTTGAGGTCTATCGGCTGTTCCCTATGGTTGTCGTTTTGATTGCCGACAGGATTGTGCCGTACATTGAACCAAGTAACAGGATTCAGAACCTTGCCGCAACGTGAATACGCTTCAGAAGTAACGTTTTTGTTCACATTCTTGAAAAACTCCTCCAAGTTGTATTCGCGTTGTGCTGTATAGTCTTCAAATGTAGTGATAACTGCTCCGCCATAGATGTGAAAATATCCATTGAAGAAAGGTCCGACCCATCCGTATTGCGTAGGAGATGCCTCTGTCGTGATTATGTCGCCCGAATACTCGGTAAACATTTTTTGAATTGCTTCCACTTGATTTTTAGCAAGGGATGCACTCTGATAGTTAGCAGCAAATTTAGGCTCAGTCTTTGGCGACACGCCGGGGTCAGTGGAATTGCAGCACGAGCCGACTGTGATTACCAATTTAGCTCCTTTCTGTTTCAACTTGTTGTGAACCCATTCGAGTGGTATCATCTTGTCGTCAGAACTTTGCCCCAAGCACATCTGTGGAAACGGATGCTTGTTGATGTCTTCTTTATCGACATCGGGTCTTCCTCCGTGTCCGCTGTAATAGAAGATTATGATGTCGCCCTCGTCGTTGATTTCAAGATTATTGACCGCGCGTTTGCAGTTTTCGGGATTTGTAGCGACATCATAAAAGTCGTGAATGTCTGAATAATATCCTTTTTCGGCAAGTGCAGCATTGACGACATTGACAAAGCGGGAATAGAAATATTGGTGGGTATATACCTCCGCCTTACCGATATTACCGTCGCGTGTGTCAAACAAAGTAATCCAATGGATAGTCTGTGCATTGGCGGCAAATACTGCTGCGCAAAATGCAATTAGCAAGGTTAGTCTTTTCATTTCTTTTCAATTTTAAAACGGTTAAGATACTTGTTGTCAGGGAAAGCCAACAAACCGAAACTGACAATGTCGTAACGAGTCAGGTCGGTTTCTGTTAGCAATTTATCTTCGCTTCCTGATATCTGCAATTTGTCCAAAACAAAATCGTATCTAAGTGTTACGAACTCTTTTTTTGTTTTGAACACGATAGAGAGATAATTGTAGAAATGTCCATCCACAGCAAATCCTTTCTTAAAATTGCATGTATCAGAAACCAAATATTTTGCAATTTCGATTTCGTTTTGACTTAGTTTTTTACTTATAGAGTCACAGATTATCTCTGCTTTTTTAGCGTTGATAATGATACAAGCGACGCTATCTCCCAATTTCTCCGTTAGTAGCCTTTGGTAATGTTGTGTTATTGATTCGTTTGTCTTTACCTTTACGCTGTCTTGCGCCGCACACGCCTCTACGGATAATACGTACAAAAGCAACAGGCTTATTTTAGTAACAATCTGGTACATAGAGCAATATTTGTTATTGTTTAAAAACATAATCCCAAAGAGATGTTCAGCAAACCATGCTTGGTTTTGAAACCGTTGTATGGCTTGGAGCCGTCGGGAGCGACGAAATCTTGATTGAAGTAGTCGAAAAAGTCTTTCTCATAACGTATAGAGCCTATCAAGTGCGCTACTTTGTTGTAATAACCAATTCCAAAGATACCTGTAACACCGTTATTAACATGATCGTTGCCGTTGTATTCGCCGTGCGCATTGAGCGCATAGTTATACTTTGCGCCAGGTTCTAATATAAAATTCACGTTACCTTCTCTCGAACCCAAACGCAGTCTCAAACATAGTTCTGGAGCAAACATCGTTTTTGCAAAATTGATGTAGTCGTCATTTTTAGGAAGTTTTGCATTCCAGTTCTGTTTCTCGTAGTTGAGTTCTACGACGAATCCGAATGGATTTGTGAACGATAAGTAGCCAAATGTGTAGCCAACAGAGAAACTCCGCAGTTGCCAGTCCCACCACTTCACTTTTGCACTTCCATCGGGTGTCTCTATTTTCTGCTGCAGCCTATATTTTTGTTGATATGCAGGTATGAATCGATAGCCAACTGTAGAATATCCATTAGCTGCATCAGAGGTATATCCTGCATACAACATTGAAGTTGACAGACCGTACACAGGATTCGTGAAAGAAATGTTTGGATGTAGTTCCCATCCACCGCGCGAAAGAATCTGCGCCTTTGTACTTTGCGGCAATACAAACATTGCCATCACCGCCATAAGAAAAATAATTCTTCGTTTCATCGACAGAAAAATTTTAATTAATTAAACATGTTTCCGCCGAACGCTCACCCAAACTCGGAATTACACAAAAAAAGACGTGGGAGTTTTTACATCAACTTACCCCACTGTATGCAGGCACTTCGCATCGCCTAATCTATGATGGAATAAGCAACGCAAAAGTCCACGTCAGAATATATATACAATGTATAGCAAAAAGAGGCACTATACAATAGTACATACCATATACGCAGACGTCCCGTCGCCGTCTCTTCTACCATAGAATTATGACAAAAAGTTGCGAAGTTTTTGCATACAGTAGATTCGCGTCAATAAACGTCTCTTGCGGAATCAGTACCGGCTATGTATAGTGCCGTCTTATCCGCCGTTACAAATATAACGCAATTTTTTCAAAAAATAATACATAAATGTAAAAAAAAAAAATCGCCATAACAGTAATAGGCTTATAATGAGTATAATACATGGTTCAAATATTTTCATTTTGCTAATTGATTTATTTGTTTTACCTTTGTAACGAACAAACTATATCATTAAGACAATGACAAGACAATTTAATACAGAGGTAACCTGCGACCCGAAACGGCACTATATGGTGGACACCACCAACAAGATGAAGGTTTTTGAACGTCTCATAGACAATCAAAAATACTTCACCATCAGCCGTGCGCGGCAGTTTGGCAAATCTACATCGCTCAACTGGATATTGTGGAATATGAGCGACAGGTATTTGGTTGTTAACATTGACTTTGCCGATTTGAATGACGCTGACTATAAATCGTCGAAAGCTTTTGAGAATGCTTTTTGTAGATTATTTAATGCGAAACAAAAATATTTTACAATACGCAATAGAGAGGATATTCATAGATGTTGTGAAAACTCGCCCAAACCGATTGTTTTAATGGTTGATAATGCCGACAAATATATTAATCCACGGTTAGTCGAATTTTTGTGTTTTTTACGGGCAGGTTATCAAGAAAGAGTAATGTTTAGTAGAAATATTTTTTTCCACTCAGTAATTTTAGTTAGCCAAAAAAATATAACAAATTTACCATCGGAAATAGAAGAATGTAAATACAATTCGCCGTGGAACGTTGCCACCGAATACGAACTCGACGTGACTTTCAACCCGCAGGAAATCAGCACAATGCTGGTTGATTTCGAAAACGATTACCGTATCGGCTTCGACATCAAAGAGATTTCGGAAGAGATTTATAAATATACATCGGGCTACCCTGTTTTGGTAAGTTCGGTATGCAAGATTATCGACGAGCGTTTGGAAAAAGACTGGACGAAGGACGGTGTGCAAAATGCTGTAAAAGAAATTGTTGCAGCAGAAACAAACCTTTCGGAAAGTTTGACGGGCA
The DNA here is from genome assembly GCA_017394445.1 of Bacteroidales bacterium. Taxonomy (GTDB): domain Bacteria; phylum Bacteroidota; class Bacteroidia; order Bacteroidales; family UBA3824; genus UBA3824. The sequence continues at coordinate 6,931 of JAFPYT010000322.1, forward strand.
ATATCGAAAAATTATCCCACACTCAAGAACTTTTTAAGGGCTTTGGTAATGGAAAACTACTCGGTATCATTCGTGCCAAACAATCCGACGATGAAGATTGCCAATATGTTCTCAATCATCAAACGCAGCGCCGACAACAAGGTGGAGATTCATAACTTGATTTTTCAACAGATTCTCATCAATTATTTTATATCGGAAAATGATATAAAAATTTTCACCAACGACAACATTTTCAGCAACTACTTAACAAAGCAAGGCGACCTGAATATGTCGCTCATTATCAACCGTTTCCAAGACCTTGTGCGCCATAGTCGCAGCCGTCTTATAAAGGTGGACGAAAACGACGACAGTCAAAAATCGTTTCTTGAACGCGAAGGCCGCTTTATGTTCATCTGTTTTCTTAAACCGATTATCAACGGCACGGGCTTTTATTACTCCGAACCCGAAACCGACGACGGCTCGAATGGATTGAGCACAACGGCAAAAAGATTTATGAGGCTGTGATAGACTGAGGAAAGGAATAGGTTTTAACAACAAACAATTTTTTCTTCATTTTGTGAAACCTTACAAGCCAAAAGTGAAACTATCTTTTGAAAAATATTGATTATATTTGCAGCAAAATAGTTGAATCTCAAAAATAAATATCTATGAAAAAAATTTTGACCATACTTGCGTTGTTGTGCATTTCGCTTGTGGCGTGTGGCGACAAGGATGACGATACTAAACCCACTGAAAATCAGGAGGAAAACCAAGATATAAATAATACCGTGAACCAAGAAAACATCGAAAAACAAGAAATGAAGACGTTAATCATCACCGTTTCGGACAAGAGTCTCGAAGCCGATTTTGCCGACAATAGTAGCGCAAA
>JAFPYT010000323.1 GCA_017394445.1 Bacteroidales bacterium
ACCACCTGATGCTTATCGACCTGCGCACCAAATTCCCCGAACTGACTGGTAAAGTGGCCGAAAACACTCTGGTTAAAGCCGACATCACCATCAACAAAAACATGGTGCCTTTCGACAGCCGCTCGCCGTTCCAGACCTCCGGTATCCGCGTGGGAACTCCCGCCATCACCACCCGCGGACTGAAAGAAGCCGACATGGCCGGCATCGTTGACATGATCGACGCCATACTTTGCGACGTGAACAACGAGGACCTCATCGCCAAAACCCGCAAACAGGTGAACGAGATGATGCAGGACCGTCCTCTCTTCGCTTGGTAAAAAACGTTTGGTTTTTATATTTCTAAAAAAAACGGGAACCCGCCGGGTTCCCGTTTTTTTTACTTCTTACAAAAAAAGGTTAGCGATCTCAACGTACCTTTATCCTCTTATACTCCCTCCTTGCCTTTTTCATCAACTTTTGGAAACGCTTGTCGGCGTGGATACGTGCCACGGCTGCGGAGGCCACAAGACGGGCGGCGTCCACGTCGCTCTGCCAGTGGTATCCGGCTATCACGCGGCTTTGTCCGAACTCATAGCCTCGTGCCAGTATGGTGTCGGCGCGGTCGGGTTTACTAAAAACTGCTCAAACCAACAAAAAAGAAGAAAAATCACCAAAAAAGATAAAGAACGATCGGATTGGTACTACATGCTCGATGATTTCAACCCGGACTACTTCAGCATAAAAGAAACCGCCGAATGGCTGGAATACTGAAACGGGAGCTTATAAGACAAGATCTTTACTGAACGATAACACGAGCGGCAGTCTCTGCAAAAACCGCCGCTCATGTTAATTATTTGGGAAAAAGGATGCGACGCTGAAAACCACACAACGGGCATCAGCACCCATTGTCAATAAACCCTATAGCACACTATCTTATCCAAGAATTCGTCATATTCCATATACCATTTTTCCTCCCTTCGTTCGCTAGAACGAGAAATGCTATTGAAGAAAGAAAAAATAATAATAATCAACAGTAATAGCAGCAACAAATTAATCAAAACAAAGATGAACAATTTTGCAACAATTGAAAGGATTATATACGCTACTGTTTTGTTGTGAGTTATCGACAAAAACAAAGAATACAGCAAAGCCACTCCAGAAACAGAAAGCAAAACAATTGACAGGCTATTACTAAATCCAATACACCAAGCCACAAAATATAATATTGGCGATACTATTATACAAACTTTATCAAAAGTATTCACAGTAACGATCAAGTCCCCATTTTTCGATTTACTTTTAGCCACAAAATAGCATATCAACATTGCCACGAATAATGACACTGAAACAAAAATTGAGACATTGCCGGAGCTATTCGAATAATTTGGCCCCTCATAGGGAACTGGCTGTCGAGGCTCTCCTGTAATGATTTCTCCTCCATGTTCTGTTGCATTTCCAGACTCTGTTGTATTTCCATGATTTTCATGCGTGGGCTCTACACTTACCTGATTTTCTGGAAGAACAATCAATAATGTAGTTGATGTGATCGAGACC
>JAFPYT010000324.1 GCA_017394445.1 Bacteroidales bacterium
CACCTGCGTTGTAAGCCGATTCGATGAGGGCTGCTGCAAGTCCGTCGTCTACCTCGTAACGCTTAACAAGTCGGTAGATGAGTTCGTCGGTGAGTGCATCGTGTACGCCGTCGGAAAATGCCATAAGAATATCGCCGTGCTCTAATGGGCGCGGACCTTCTACATCAATCTTCATCAATGATAAATCTTGACCAATTGCCGAGGTCATAATATTGCGCTTAGGATGCGTAAACGCCTCAGTTTCGGTAATTTCGCCCGAATCAAGCAACTGCTGAACGATAGAATGGTCGTGAGTTTCGCGGCTGAGGCACTCTCTGTTCCAAAGGTAAACGCGGCTGTCGCCAATGTTGATTGTGTAATACACATTGTTAGAGACAAAAAAGCCCGAAAGCGTTGAGCCGCAGTTTTTAAATTCAGGGTCGGAAGTGCTTTTGGCAAGCACCTGACGAGCCGCCTCCAATGCAGTATTGCGCAAAAAATCAATTGCAACTGTGTTAGGAGTAATATTTTCAAAAGCGTTTTTAAAAACTTCCACTGTTTTGGCAGAGGCAAAATCGCCGTGACCGTGTCCGCCCACACCGTCGGCAACAAAGCATAGCATACGTCCGTCTTTTTCGGGCGAAACGTAAAACGAATCCTCTTGCGACGGTTTACGTCCCTGGATGCACGATGTTTCAACGCGGTTGGCACCGGCTGATGTGCCGAATATCTTTTTTAGCGAGTTTAACATAGACGTTTGAGTATTAAGGAGTTACTTTTTTTTATGGGTAAGAAATTCCTTGGCCATATAGCCGCGTTTTAGGTTAACTCTCACCTCTACCCAATAGTATCCGTCTTCGATAACCTCCACGGGAGTGCCTTTGGGATACTCTTGAAGCACCTTGCTGCTCTTGCTTGCAAGTTCGCGAAGTTTGAGATTGGCTTTGGTATATACTATTTCGCCCTTAGAGAATTTTGAATCGTCGTTGATAGCAATGGGGGTTTCGGTATCTGGCGGTGTTTTGGGTTTGGTTTTAAGTTCCGATTCTTCTTTAAGTTCCATAGCAAGCACCACCAGTATTACGGCAATTATTATAAGGAACAAAAAGGTTTGAAATGGTTTGAGTTTCGATTTCTGAGGCTGCGAGTTTTTGTCGGTATAGCCGATACCACGGTTAAGTTTGTCGCGATTGCTCTTTTCGGCAGCAATCATACGCTCGCGAGCTTTTTCGAGTTCCACATCCATAAGAAGTTCCACCGCTTTTGGGTCGATTGCGTTTTTGGATGTTTCAAAATCAATATCTTTACGCTCTTTGCGCGTGATAACACCGTCGGCGGCATATTCGCGAATTTTTGCGGCAAGCCAATCGGGCACCGACGCCTTGGGTTGAGCAGCATCGTTGGTACGCAAGAGAGCTAATATCTCGTCGCACGATGTGTAACGCGATTCGGGATACTGCATAGTGCTCTTGTCGGCAATCTCTCTGAAAAGAGTATTGGATATACCAGCAAGTTTACGTCTGTCGGGCGCACCTGCCAGCCATTCAAGAATTATCATTCCAAGCGAATAGATGTCGGCGCGTTGGTCGGCAGAATACGCCTTGTTGTTGAGTTCGGGAGCAGCATATTTTGGAGTACCTGCACGGCGGAGATTGTCGGGAAGGTCGTCGGCTGAGGCAAGTCCAAAGTCGATTATCTTAACATTATCGCCCTTGTAGGTGAGCATAATGTTTTCGGGTTTGAGGTCGCGGTGAAAAATCTGTTTTTTGTGCACATAACTAAGCGCATCCAAAATTTCTACCACCACGCGGCGCACAAAATTCATATCCTGACGGTGCTCCACATTAATAACGTATGCGAGCGTGCGACCGTCGATATACTCCATATAATAATACGGGCCGTCGGAATCCTCACCTTTGCCGTATACGTGCACTATATTGTTGTGTTCGAGTGCAAATGCATTATCAAACTCTTTGTAAAAGAGGTCGATATATTGTTGATTGGTGCGATACTGCTGTTTGATACGCTTGATAATCACCTTACGGCGACCAAGATGAACCGCGCTGTAAATATCGCTCATTGCACCCGACGAGTCAACAAGTTTTACCTCAGAAAAAACATCACCACCTTGAGCCGAAAGATTTTGCATAGATGTCATTCCCGACTGCGACGATTCGTCAATAAATCCCGAACCGCTGTTGGCGTCGTTTACAAAACCCGAACCTTGATTATCGGATACGAACCCAGAGCCCTGATTTTCAGACACAAACCCCGAACCCTGCGGCAATTCGTCGTTAGAGTCAGGATAGTCGGTGTTCTGTTTGCCAGTAACGTGCGCAATCTCGATTTCAGCGCTCTTGATAAGCACAAGCAGTTCGCCCATATTGATACCCATATCGGCGGCGTGCTTACGCAAATCTTCGCGTTTGCCCTCGTTCATACCAGAGCGCACATATTGGTCAATCAGTTTTTTAAGTTCGTCTAATTTATTCATCTCTGCCAAATGCTATTTTTTTAACACAAAAGTGGCCTCGTCGGCTTCAACCCCATTCATAAAGAATGTAACAGTATACTGCCCCGGTGTAAGAGTAATGCCATCAGTGTGCCAAGTTAGGTTCATCGGAGTCTTTTTTCCCGAAAAAAATGAAGATTTTTTTGCGGTGTAGGCAATTTCAGAACCGAGATAATCAAACATACCTGATTCTGAAGTCCTTAGTATAACTCCCTTCTGATCCGATATTCTTACATATACTGTTACATCTCCTGTAGGAGCAAATTTATTTTCGTTGATAGCAAATTTGATGTTAACCGAATCTACCTTCTTGGCCTTGCGAACATCAGGAAGGGTGATTTTTACATTTGAGAGCGAAAGCTGCGATGCTTCGTGTTCGGCTTCCTCTTTTTTCTGAGTGGTTGCGGCAATCTCTTGCACAAGTCCCGCATTTTCGTCCTCAAGGTCTTTAACTTTGATTTTAAGGTTCGAAAGTTCGGTTTTTAATTCAGCAACCTCTTTTTGTTTGTTGTCGATTGTGCTAAGCATAAGGTTTACAAGTTGTTGAGCCGAAGCGTTTTTGTAACCTGCATCCTTAAACTCGTCGGCAATGCCTTGGTTGCGGTCGATAAATAATTGGATTTGCCTCACGAGTTCTTTAATCTGCTGAGCCTCTTTGCCCGAATTACCTTTGCGCTTGATAACGCTTTTGAGACTGTCGATAGCCATTTCGCGTATCTTAATGCTATCCAAGAAGTTACCAAATGTAGAAATGCTCTGTTCGTAATCCAAAAGCATGAGCGATTTTTGGTTGTCGGAATCCATATATTGCATCAAAAGATTTTCGAGGCTATCGGCACGCATCCGTTCTTCCTCAGCTGTGCCAATTCCACAAGAGGTGTAGAGTATTGATATAAAAGCAATTATAAGATAATAAATACGTTTCATATAATTTATGAGTTAATTTTTTTAAAACACAAATATAATAAATCAATTACGGTTAACAAATATATTTTTGCCATTTTTTTTAGAAAAAATAAAAGTTTAACGTATCTTTGCGCAGATTTGAATAAAGAAATGGACGACATAGAAATCCTGAAACTGATAAAAGAAGGTGATAAAACCGCATTTGAAACACTTTTTAAGCAATATTACCGTATGTTGGTGATATTTGCTGCCAAGTATCTGCGCTCTGCCGAAGATGCCGAAGAACTTGTGCAACAGGTATTTGTGTCGTTTTGGGAAAAAGCTCCCGCCACCGACATTACCACTTCGCTAAAAGCGTACCTTTATAGATGGACTGCCAATGCCTGCATTAACCGTATCAAGCATTTGAAAATCAAAGATAAATACGCTCAGTACGCTATGCAGGAAATTCAATCGGCTTTTGACGACAATCTTTCGTTTATCGAACCCGACCTCGAATCCGACATCCGTAAGGCCGTAGGCAATCTACCCGAAAAATGCCGCGAGATTTTTATTAAAAGCCGTTTTGAAAACAAAAAAAATTCCGAGATTGCCGCTGAACTCGGAATCTCGGAAAAGACGGTTGAAAACCAAATGACTATTGCGCTAAAAAAATTACGCGCCGAACTCGCTCATTATATGCACTAGCTTAATCCGGCGAGTTTGAGATATTCGTTTTTAGCTCGTATGAGGAACTCCTCGTTGTTGATGGTGTTTTTCATATTGTTGAGCAACCACAACATTGCCTCCTCGGAATTCATATCGGCGAGATACTTGCGGAGTTTCCAAATAATGTCGAGCATACCAGGAATAAGGAGTTTGTCTTCGCGACGTGTGCTTGATGCGTTGATATCCACGGCGGGGAAGATACGCTTGTTGCTGAGTTTGCGATCGAGCTGAAGTTCCATATTACCAGTACCTTTGAATTCCTCAAAAATTACCTCGTCCATCTTAGAACCAGTGTCGATAAGTGCTGTGGCAATGATAGTTAGCGAACCACCATCCTCGATATTACGTGCCGCGCCAAAAAAGCGTTTTGGCTTGTGCAATGCGTTGGCGTCAACACCACCCGAAAGCACTTTTCCTGATGCTGGCGCAACGGTGTTGTATGCACGGGCGAGACGTGTGATAGAGTCGAGCAAAATTACCACGTCGTGACCACATTCTACCATACGTTTTGCCTTTTCGAGAACGATATTTGCCACTTTTACGTGCTTTTCGGCAGGTTCGTCGAATGTTGACGAAATCACCTCAGCTTTTACGCTACGTGCCATATCGGTAACCTCCTCAGGGCGTTCGTCGATAAGAAGAATTATCAAATAAACATCAGGGTGATTGTCGGCAATAGAGTTGGCTATATCTTTGAGTAATACTGTTTTACCAGTTTTGGGCTGAGCCACAATTAATCCACGCTGACCCTTACCAATAGGTGCAAACATATCTACCACGCGGCACGAAAGGTTTTTGGAGTGCTTGCCGCCGGTAAGGTTGAATTTTTCATCGGGGAAAAGCGGTGTAAGATAGTCGAAAGGCACACGGTCGCGGATAAAATCAGGTGTGCGTCCGTTGATTTCTATAACCTTGATAAGCGGAAAATATTTTTCGCTCTCTTTCGGGGGACGAATTGTTCCGCGAACTGTGTCGCCGGTTTTAAGTCCAAAAAGTTTTATCTGAGTTTGCGATACGTAAATATCGTCAGGGCTGCTGAAATAGTTGAAATCGCTACTGCGCAAGAAACCATAACCATCGGGCATAATTTCAAGTACGCCAGTGTTTTCGATAAGTCCGTCAACGTCAAAAATTACCGATTCTTTGTTTAGCTTTTTAAAATCGTAATCATACTCGCCATTGTCGGTGGCAGGGGCAGAGGATTCAGCCTGTTGTTTTTGTTCTTGGGGTTCGGGATTATTATTTTCCTTATTATCAGCAGGTTGTTTATTCTTAATCAATCGTTTCGACATAGGACGCTGCTCGGCGGGTTTTACCTCTACGGGTTCAGACTGCTGCTCAACGTTCTCTACAGATTCAATTGGTTCTGTAGAAATATCATCTGAAAAAATAGGTGAGTCGGCAAGAAAGTTGTCGGGAAGTGGCTGCAACTGAGGCTGTTTTGCCGGTTGCTGCGGTTTTGATGAAGGTTGTGATTGCTGCACCTGCTGCGTTTGCTCCTGTGCAAGTTGCTCATTTTGATAACTTTGCGTTCCGTTGCTGATAGAAACCGAAGCAACCGGCTTGTTTTTAAGCACAAGACGATGGCGTTTTTCGCGGTTACGTACAGGCATTTCGGGAATTTCGTATTCGATTTTAGGTGCGGGCTTGGCATTAGCTTCTGCCTTGGTCTTCTTAGCCGGTTCAGGCTCGTCAGTAGAACCCGTTTTTTCTAATATTTTGTCTATAAGTTCCGATTTTTTAAAATAGTCAGCCTTGGGAATACCCAAAGTTTTGGCTAAATCGCGTAATTCAGGAACCAATCTTTTAGACAGTTCTTTCTTGTCGTACATTTTTAATGATTGTGTTATGGTTTAGTTAGGACGGCTGTCCCTTTTGCGTTGCAAATGTATACAGAGAAATGCACATTTCCAAAAAAAAATGTATTTTTCTGCACATTTTAACGTGTAGGCTATTTTATAATGAGTTTTTTGATAAGTACCTTTTCGTCTTCAAAAGTAATTTTAGCAAGATAAATACCTGATTCACAATTTTCTAACAAAACAGATAGATCGTCGTAGATGCAATTGTCGTTTTCCTTAGTTTTAACGCATTTGCCAATAATATTACTAATTTCTACCTTGCGTATCAATGCGGGCGATTTAAAATTAACTACATTGCCTTCTACCGGATTAGGGTAGATTACAACTTCGTGGGCAGGAAGGTTGAGATTTTGTACAAAAAAATTAGGAATAATATTTTTTTGTGCCTCTGCCTGCGAAAACGCCATGCACAATATTAGAGTTGCAAATATGGTTTTAAAAAGTTTCATATTTAATTGTTTGGTCAAATTTTGTTATTTTGTACGTGAAAGTGCTAAAAAATGTTGCACTGCATACCATAATTAAAATTAATCCGTTAGGGGTATGGTTTTTAGAATTTTTTCAAGGTCTTCAGGAGTGTCTACGGCGAGACCCTCAAAATCGGTAACGCACACCTTTATATTATAGCCATTCTCAATCCATCGGTTTTGTTCAAGACGTTCGGCAAGTTCCAATGGCGACTGAGGCAAAAGTGTAATCTTTTGCAAAATATCGCTGCGGTATGCGTAAACGCCTATGTGACGGTAATATACGTGGCTTGTTACCCATTGTTCGCGCTCTTTACCACGATAAAATGGTATGGGTGAACGGCTGAAATATACAGCTTGCGATGCATTGTTAACAATCACTTTGGCGGTGTTTTCCGAAAAAACTTCGTCGGATGTTTTGGCTTGCTTAACAAGAGTGGCAATTTCTACTGAGCTGTCGTTGAATAGGTTGCCAAGTTGACGGAGTTGATCAGGATCTACAAAAGGTTCGTCGCCTTGGATATTGATAACGGCGTTGAACTGTTTACCTGTTGATTGTGAATATTTTACAGCGGCTTCGGCACAACGGTCGGTACCGCTTTGATGTTTTTCGGATGTCATTACGGCACGGCCCCCAAAAGAGGTTACTTCGTTGAAAATACGGTCGTCGTCGGTGGCAACTACCACATCTTCAAAAGCTTGCGATGCACGTTCATAAACTCGGCGAATCATAGTTTTGCCGCCAATCATAGCGAGTGGTTTGCCCGGAAAGCGCGTTGAGGCGTAACGCGAAGGGATAATTCCTAATATCTTCATTGTTGTTTTAATTTTTACGGGCGCAAAGGTAAAAAAATTGATTATCAATACAAAGCAAATTTTTGAAAAAAATTTTTGCAAAAAAGTGCATACGTATCAAAAAAAGCCGTAACTTTTGAGTGCGGATTAAAAAAAAATAACCACGCTCAAAACCAACAGAAACCAATGGAAGACTTAAAAAATATAGACCTTTTATCAATCGACCGCAATTGGCTGCTACCCGAGGCGGGAAGAATACTTATATCCAAGCCATTTTCGGGTGATGCCTATTTCGACCAATCTATTGTTTACCTAACCGAAAGCAACGAAAACGGCACTGTGGGCTTCATTCTCAACAAACCTGTGCTCACCAATATCAACATCATGCACGGAGAGGTTAAAACGGGTTCGTGGAACTTATGGTTTGGCGGCCCTGTTAAAAACGATTACATCTACTTTATCCATACAGCGGGGCCCGACGTGATTCCAGGAAGTATCGCAGTTGCAGATGGCATTTATTGGGGCGGCGACTTCAACTATGTGTCGCAAAAGATTGAAACAGGCGAACTTAACGAAAAAGCAGTACGCTTTTTTCTCGGTTATTCTGGTTGGGAAAAAGACCAATTAGAAAAAGAAATCAACGATAAATATTGGATGGTGGGCAAACTCGACCCATCAATAATAATGAACACCGAAGCCGACATTTGGAAAGAGGCTGTAAAAAATCTCGGCGGTCGCTACCGTGTATGGGAAAACCTTCCGCCCGACCCTATTCTCAACTAAAATTCGTCGGCATAATATTCGTTTAGTTTTTGATGAATCATTTCGGCAGTACGGCGATAAAAACGTCGGTTTTGCAACGCGCCAGCCCAAGTAATGCCGTGCCGTATCGAAACAAAGAAAATTTCGTCAACAACTTTCAGAAAATCAGCAGTTATTACAGCATTATCGTCGGTTTTGATATTGAGCGCAGCAGCAATATCAAGCACATGACGACGCATTACACTATCTACACATCCTTGCGAAAAAGGCGGCGTATAAAGTACTTGATCCTTTACACAAAAAATATTACCATATTGCGCAGCACCCACTATATTACCCTCATTATTAACCAATAAGGCATCAGAGGTGCGATTTTGACGTGCAAATTGTGTGGCAAGGTTGCAAACAATGCTAACGGCATGGGTATTAAAATTAGCTATATGTCCCTGAGGTACAGGAATATCTGAATAAATACCGAGCGAAATACCCTGAGTATTAAAACTAAAAAGCACTTCGGGCATTGGTGATGTATATGCAATATACTCTGTTTCAGATTGTTGCATAGCACCATCAGTACGAAAAGCAATTAAGGTTAATAATCCACCTTTAAATATCTTATTCTTAACAAGCAACTTAGTAAGCTCTTCTTTAAGAACCTGACGTTCGGTAGAAAAGCGTTTTGGTATAGCCATATTCATAAACTGCATTGCATTAATGAGTTTTTCGATATGACGGCCAAAAAACAACATTTTGCTTGCATTGGTGCGGATATGCTCAAAAACACAATCACCATACACTAATGCTCTATTTAAAGTGTTAATACTAAGCGTATTAGCCGATTGATATTTGCCGTTTAAATCTATTATTGAACCTTGCTCTGCCATAATTTAATGTACAAACTGATTGATAAAATGCTGTATAATAGGAGGATAGATAATTATCGGAAAAACAAAACCAAACACCGCGCCCCAAAAGTGAGCGGAATGTCCAATATTGTCGAGATTTTTTTTCGCCATATAGTGACAATAAAGGAGATAAAGCGGGCCGAAAACGTATCCAGGAATGTGCACAGGAATAAACAAAAGTCCGATACCCATTCGTGGCATTATCAAAATTGCGGCAAAAATAATTGCCGAAACAGCTCCCGAGGCTCCAATAGCGTTGTAATAAGGCTGTTCGCGATATTTAAAAAGATCAGATAATGAGGCTACTACAATTGCCAAAAGGTAAAAAACAGCATAAAGCACCTCGCCCATCATAGTGCCAAATATAATCTTAAAGGTATCTTCAACCAAATAGCCAAAGAAGTACAAAGTGAGCATATTAAAAGCCAGATGCCACCATCCGCCGTGAACAAAACCCGACGATATAAGTCGATGAAAATCACGCTTGTGCCACACCATATAGGCGTTGAACTTAAACTTGTCGAACCATTCGGGACGCGCCATACTATAAGGCAACGGATTCTGATCTTGAAAGGCAGCTATCGAAATTATGCACGTTATTACTATTATAAAGGTAGTTATCATACCATCAAGTTTATTAATGCGCAAAAATATGGCTATTTATATTAAAAAAGAAATTTTTTTTGAAAAAAATCCTACCATAATTGCGCCTAATTAGTATATTTGCATTAACAAAAACAAAAAACCGAAATAAATTAAAACATTATAATTCAATGACAAACAAAAGTCTGATATCTGTAACCGACTTCTCAACCGACGCTATTCTGCGGATACTTGAAATAGCCGAAGATTTTGAAAAGCATCCCGAACCGCACCTTTTGGACGGCAAAGTGGTGGCAACTCTGTTTTTTGAACCTTCTACTCGCACGCGCCTGAGTTTTGAAAGCGCAGTCAACCGTCTTGGCGGCAGGGTGATAGGTTTTTCCGACCCAAACATTTCGAGTGTATCAAAGGGCGAAACGCTTAAAGACACAATCCGCATAGTATCAAACTATTGCGACCTTATTGTAATGCGCCATCCCCTTGAAGGCAGTTGCCGATATGCCAGCGAAGTTGCCACAGTTCCCGTAATCAATGCGGGCGACGGTGCTCATCAGCACCCCACACAAACCCTTCTCGATATGTATTCGATCAAAAAAACTCAGGGAAGGCTCGATAATATCAACATTTTTATGGTGGGCGACCTCAAATACGGACGCACTGTTCATTCGTTGGTTCAGGCTATGTCGCCGTTCAATCCGATTTTCAACTTTATTTCGCACCCAAAACTCAAAATGCCGCAAGAATATCTCGATTTTCTTGATTCTAAGGGTGTTAAATACTACGAACACGAACAATTCAACAGCATTATTTCCGAGGCTGACATTATCTATATGACACGTGTGCAACGCGAACGTTTCCAAGACCTTATGGAATACGAAAAAACCAAAGACCTCTACATCTTGCGCAACAGTATGCTCGAGAACACTAAGCCAAATTTGCGCATACTCCACCCGCTGCCACGTATCAACGAAATTCAGCAAGACGTGGACACCAATCCAAAGGCTTATTATTTTGAACAGGCTCTCAACGGTGTATATGCGCGTCAGGCGGTTATCTCATACGTACTCGGATTAAAAAAATAATTGCTAACCAATTCATAATGCATTATGAATTAAAAACTTACCAATATGGACAAATCAGAACTCAAAGTTAACGCCATAAAAGACGGAACGGTAATAGACCACATTCCCGCGAAAGACCTTTTTGAGGTTATCAAAATTCTCAACCTCGAAAAGGTGGACAACCAAGTAACATTTGGAACCAATCTCGACAGCAAAAAACTCGGCAAAAAGGCAATTATCAAAGTGTCGGACAAATTCTTTAAAGACGACGAAATCAATAAGATAGCCCTTATTGCTCCCAAGGCAAACCTCAATATTATCAAAAACTACGAGGTAATAGAAAAACGCCCTGTGGAATTGCCGTCTACCATCAAAGGCATTTGTAAGTGTATGAATCCCAAATGTATAACAAATTCAGAGCCGATGTCTACCAAGTTTGATGTTATATCAAAAGAACCGCCGGCTTTGCGTTGTTTTTATTGCGGCAAAGTTACCGACCGCGAACATTTTGTTATCATATAAAAATTTATAAAAAATGGCAAAAAAATTAGAAGACTACATTACCACCATACCCGATTTCCCCGAAAAGGGAATTATGTTTCGCGATGTAACAAGCGTGCTCGAAAGCGGCGAGGGATTGCGCCTATCAATCGACGAACTTTACAACCTGACCAAAGATGTTGATTTCGACGTAGTTGCAGGTGCAGAGGCTCGTGGATTTATTTTTGGAATGCCGCTTGCCTACAAAGCCGGAAAACCTTTTGTACCCGTACGCAAAAAGGGAAAACTTCCTCGCGACACATATCAGCAAACCTATAATCTTGAATACGGCACTGCCACAATAGAGATTCACAAGGATTCTATCAAACCCGGACAAAGAGTGGTGCTTGTTGACGACCTAATTGCTACCGGCGGCACTATCGAAGCCGCAGCCAAATTGGTGGAACAATGTGGCGGTATTGTGGTTAAAATATTGTTTTTGATAGAGTTAGAAGGTCTCGAAGGCCGCAAAAAACTATCGAAATACAATGTTGCCTCGGTGGTAAAATATCCGGGCAAATAAACACTATCCTATTTAGGATACTCTATACGAGCGTGATAAATATTTATCAGTTTTTCCTTAAACAGTTCCTTTACCTTGTCGATGTCTCTAAACGTTAGATTGGTATTGTCGAACTGTTTTTGGGCAATCTGACCGTTTATAATATTGTCTACAAGGTTGCTAATGGTAATAGTGTCGTAAGTTTTGAGACTTTTTGACGCAGCCTCGATAGAATCTGCCATCATCACAATTGCATTTTCTTTATTTAACGGACGCGGACCGGGGTAAGTAAATTTATCGTCGCAATCCTCGTCGGGATGTTCTTTTTTGTACATCTTGTAAAAATATCCAGCTTTCGATGTGCCGTGGTGGGTTTTGATAAAGTCGATTATCTGAGTGGGCAATTTGTATTGTTTAGCAATATTAACACCTTTAACCACGTGATTTATAATAATTTCGGCACTTTTAAGATAGTCGAGTTTATCGTGAGGATTAATGCCTGTTACCTGATTTTCGGTAAAATAGAGCGGTGCAGTAAGTTTACCAATATCGTGATAGAGAGCTCCTGTGCGTGCAAGGTGAGGATTACCGCCTACTTGAAAAATAGCAGCTTCGGCAAGGTTTGCCACTTGGGTGCAATGTGCAAAAGTTCCGGGTGCTTCTTCTGCCAAACGACGGAGCAACGGACGGTTACTATCAGCAAGTTCCACAAGGGTAACATCGCTCAAAAGTCCAAAAACTTTTTCAAACAAATATATTGCAGGATAAGCCAAAAGCAACAGCATACTATTGATACCGAGATAGATAAGTGTGCGCCAATTGGTGCCATCGATATTGCCGTTATACATAAATTCAAAACTCAGGTACACCAAAGCGTAAATCACAAAGCAAATAAACGAAGTGCGGAAAACCAATCCGCGGCGGTTGATTTGCTGCAACGAAATAATCATAAAGTATCCCGGCACAAACTGCATTACAAAATATTCAAACGAGTTGGGCACTACAAAACCCGTTGCCACACAAGCCATTATGTGAAAAAACAACGCCGTTCGGGTGTCAAAAAATGTCTTGATAATCAATGCCAAAAGCAAAAACGGCACTGCCCAAATGCTAAACAAATTGTAGCGAATCACAAGGCTCATACCCACAATCACCAAAGTTATAAGGCTGAGTACCAGCATAGAATACTTGGTTTGAAAGAAAATTTCCTTACGGAAAGTTTTCAAAAACATATATATGAGCGCAAAAAAGAGGATAAACACAATAGACTGACCAAGGAATGTGTAATTGTAGCCAGCGCCATGGTCGCTTTGCTCGTATTCGCGGCGGAGTGATTCAAGTATGCGAAACTCCTCATCGCCAACCATTTCGCCTTGGTAAATTATTCGCTGACCTTGCTGCACAATTCCTCGGGTAAGTGAGATATTGTTAATTGTCTCATTAAGAACTTTTTGTGTTGTGTTTTCGTCGTAATTGAGGTTTTGTTCGAGCCATTGATTAGGATTGAGGTTTTCAACAATTTTTTCGATGTTTTTAAACTCGGTGTCGCTCATTTTGCCTGCTGACTCTGACATAAAAGCGCGTATACAATTCTTTACATAAAGGTAAGCCGCCTTGTTGGTAAACACCTCCGAAAAGCGTTTTTGAGTAGTAATGTCGCCGTCGTGAATAAGGATAACACGGTCTTTGAGGTCGGTACCGTCGGCAAGACTCTCAGTTTCAATAAGTCCGTTGGTGTAAACAAAATTTAGCGATGCATACACCGTATTGCGAAAATTGTGATAAATATCCTTAGTACCTATAAGAGTGTCGGATATGGTGTCGGTACGTCCCACATACTCTTTCATCAGCGAATTGTAGGTTGCGAGAAAACGCTCCATATTATCAATTTGCACCTTGTTGTCTTTGTTGAAATACTGCATAGCGTCGGCAATGATGGTGTTTTTTTCATCCTCCAACTGATCAACGCTTTTGTAAATTGCAAAATCAAACGGCGCAATAAGGTTTTCGTGTTTCCACGGGCTACCTTTTTGGTATTCGTATTTAAACTTTCCCTCCTTAGGTAGCACGTAAAGTATTATTAATACGGCAATTACATAAATAAGTATTCTAAAAATACTTGACCATGTATTTATTATCGAACGCTGTCTTTTTTCCATTTTTACATTTGATTGGATAATCCAAAAGCAAAGGTAGTAAAAAAAAGATTTTGTATATAAATTTGGAAGATTTTTTTTGTCAGGGCATTTTTACACCACCACTTCAAAAATCTCCTTGTTGCCAAAATGCATCGTCTTGCTGCCCGAAACCTTGCTTTTGTTGAAATTAAAACTCAACATATACCCCTTGTTAATGTGGTAAAAATCAAGGTATTCGGTGAGTTGTTTTTCGCCGCGAGTATTGTAGGCATCACCGCGCCAAATTTTCATTTCAATGACGTATTGTTCGCCTAAGTAATCAATAATCATATCGGTACGGGAGCGGTCGCGGGTTTCGGCTTCGATGTAGTAATTACCTGTGCCATTGATGATTGGCTTGATATAAAGCATAAAGAAGCGACGACCTTCCTCCTCCTTAAATTCGATGTCGTTGCCACCGTAAATGTCGTTGAAATGCACGGCAAAACGTTCGAGAATTTTGTCCATCAGGAGTTTTCCGTCTTCAACAAACTGATTGCGATCTGTGTCGCCGGCGGTGTACAGAATGTCGGATATTTCCTCATCGCTCGAAAACTTATTGTAAAGGCGTGTTTCAATAATACGGTTGAAAATCCTAACCTTGCCGTTCACCGGTTTGATGTAATTAAACATAGCGGCAATATTCAGAATTTTGTTATCGGAATTGTATGAAATGGATTTTCCGTAATACAAAATATCTTTCAAAATTTCAGCCATTTTTGGAAAAGTTTCCAATTTTTTGTTCAAATCGTCGAAAAAAGTGTTGTTCTCTTCCACAAGAATCATTTTGACAGCTGAAATTATACCCTCCTTATTCCATCCGAGATTTTCTTGGTCTATCAACTGACAAAGTTTAGACACAAAATAAGGATACCCCGACGAATAGTCCCAAACCATCTGCGCCATTTCGGAAACATTCATACCCGTGTTGTGGTCGTCCTCGTAATCCTGAATCATCTGCGCTATGCCGTCTTTGTTAAACGACATATCCGCTTTAAACGGTACGGCAATGTTCCACGGCGAATTGTATTGGTGGTCAGAGTCGGGACGTACTTTGAGTTTGAGGTTTTTGATGTCGTAAACGCCAGCAAGGATAACGGACTGAAATGTCGGAACTTGCATACGTTTGAGATATTTGTTTCGCAACATACGGAGCATTTCGATAAACGATTCGTAATTGCTTGCGTTGTCAACCTCGTCGATGAAAATAACGATTGGGGCGGCACTTTTTGCGCAAATATCCGATACAGACTTTTCAAAAATTTCAAAAGGGATTTCTTTCTTCGCGTCATATTTGTCAAGCAATCCCGAAATCATCTGTTTAACATCGTCTTGCAAATTACTGATGTTGATATACTCAAACGCCATCTGAATCTGCTCCCAAAAGGAATAAGCGATAGTCTCTTTACTTTTGAAATTGTTGCCGCCCAACGCCTCAAAACTTATCGAAAACACAACATAATCATTACTCAAACGCTTTGCCAAATGGTAAAGTGTGGTTGTCTTTCCGTATTGACGTCCACGGTTGATAGTGATGTATTCGCCATCGGCAACACGGTTTACAATGTCGTCGAGCCTTTTGGTGATGTCCACCATATAATGTTTTTCAGGGTAGCACGTACCCGTTGTGTTGAATTTGCGCATAGTTGTAATAATTTTGGGCAAATATAAAAAAAATATGGGAATTACTGAAAAGTTTTTCCAAATGAAGAGAAAGATTCCACGACAATTTCATCAAATGCCGCAAGCGGCAGCGAATTTAGCGAAAACAAAAATGCAGAAGAGTTTTCGTTAAATACGTATAATTAAATTTACTTACTTATTTTATATTCAAAAATGTCAAAATTATAAAAACCCATATCAGTAAGTAAAGTTTTGCTTTTTTCTATATCGCTGAAAGTATTATATCCTTTGATTAGCGGCAGACGCAACCGACATTTATCTTGAAAACCGTGTTGCGCCAAAAATTGTAAATTCTTTGTCACTAGGTTGTTGTCGGCAGATGTATATGCTTGATATATAGTGCTGTTCATATCTTTAATATCTACAATAAACTGACTGACAAACTCCGCAATATGCGCTATATGTCCGGTTTTAACATTCAAACTAGTCTCAATGTTTATATTCCAAACAGGGTTGCATATACGGTGAAATTCCTCAATAAAACGGCTCTGCATACATGGTTCGCCGCCGCCGAATGTGATTCCACCGTCTGTGGCTTGAAAATAAAGGTCGTCAATCATTACCTTTTTTAAAAGCATTTTAGGCGTAAGAATCTGACAAATGATATTCGGATCAAAACACTGAGAATTAATACAATAACGGCAACGCAACGGGCAACTATAAAAAGCCGCCAACGTGGTTACGCCCTTGCCGTCGCGATTGATTCTATGCCGGTTGATCCCTATGAATTTCGCATAGTTATTTTCGTTATTCATTTCTTATTATCTGACAAAACAAAATTCACAGGAACCACAAGAGAACACTTAACTTTTTCCCCACCTTGCTGTGCCGGTTTCCATTTTTGCGGGATAGACATAACAACACGTAATGCCTCTGCATCTAACTCCGGATGAACC
>JAFPYT010000005.1 GCA_017394445.1 Bacteroidales bacterium
CATTATGTTTGATAATACCATTAATAATAAGGTGTTGACCATAACGCGTACCTCAACAGGTAAGTGGACTATCAACGGCGAACCTCTTTACCAAGAGCCTGAGCCTCAGATGTATATCGCCGATTATACTACAATTGAATATAAACACTCCACCACGGGCAATGGCGCTTTTAACATCCGTCCTTTGGCGTTATCGTTTGAGCATACTGGCAATACTATTGATGCCAAAATGTTTGACGCTGAGATTGTTGGCGATGGTGTGGTAAATGTTAAAGTTGATGGCAGGCTCAACGCTGAGTCGACTATGGATGTAAATAATTATCAGTTGAATGGCTCCAAACCCGATTCGATACATTTTTCGGGTGTGGATGTTACACTGTTTTTTAACCGTAATGCCTTTAATAACACTGTTTTAGAACTTTCTGCCACCAATATAAAGCAAACTGTGGGCAACGTTATGCCCGATTTTAATGCAGTTCTTTATCTTCCTCAATATGGCGGCATTGTTATCAACGAAATTATGTGCGATGTTTCGCCCGCACCTGCCAACCTTCCAGCAGCCAAGTATATAGAGTTGTTTAATTCGTCGAAATATCCATTTAGTCTTAAAAACTGCGCACTGTTGGCGGGCGACTATAAGTATAATTTCCCCGAAACAGAAATTGCTGCAGGTGAGTATCTTTTGATTTGCCGTTCTAATGAATTGGATTCATACGCGCAAACTGTTACAAAATTCGACGACAGTAAAATTATTACCAAAGACCGCAAACTTACGCTCCTTAATCAAGCAGGTTATATCGTTGATTCTCTTACATATACTCTTGATATGTATGGTGATAAGGCAAAATCATCGGGAGGATACTCGCTCGAACGCCGCGACCCTAAAAATCTTTTCACTATTGATGGCAATTGGACTGCATCTCTTGATATTTCGGGCGGTACTCCGGGACGTGTTAATAGTACGCTTACCACTGTAACCGACAATATTCCGCCGCGTGTAATCTCCACTTCGGTGGTCAACAACAACACTATTAATATTGTATTCTCAAAAAACATTACTGCCGACGCCGCCAAATTTTTGCTTAATGGCAATTCTGCCACAGAATGTTCTGCCAATCTCAATAATGTGTCGGTAGTATTCTCCACACCTTTAAACGAAGGCGATAATGTGCTAAAAGTTAATTCGTTGAGCGATTTTGCAGGAAATCTCTCTGCCGATACCACAGTTAATTTTCAATATTACAGATTAAAACTTTTAAATGTGTATGCGGCAAGTAATTATCAACTTTGTTTTGAGTTTAACAACCCCTTAAACCTTGACGATAATGCAGCTTTTTATGCCGAATCGCAACCTCATTCCACGGTTAATGTAAATGGTAGCACCGCTTTTGTAAGCTTTGATAAAGGTTTTGCTCCCGACGCTATGCTTAATGCCTCGGCTGCGCATGTTAAGGATATTTATGGAAACGTAATTGATTCAATATCAACTACTTTTGCATATCACAACGCCGAACGTTTTGATTTGCTCATTACCGAAGTGCTTTATTATCCGCTTTCGGGTGCAAAACGTTTTGTAGAAATTTACAACAATACTAAATTCTCCATTCCGCTAAATCAATATTCCATAGTATATTACGATAATTCTGGAGCTCAAAAACAATCGGTTATCAATGGCAATTATCTTCTTTTGCCCGAGCATTATGCTGTAATTACGCAAGATACCACCGAAATTCAAGAGCGTTACACTTGCGGCGGATTGTTTGTTCAAGATACCAAACTGCCAGCATTTGCCAATACTCAAGGCAGCATAGTTTTGCGCTCACCGTCTGGAGCGGCAATTGATTCGATGTATTACAATCGCACAGAGTCTAATACTTTAGAAATCAATGTTCAAGGTGTTTCTATCGAACGTGTGGGCTTTAACCAAAATTCTACCGACCTCGCCGCATGGAAATTTGCCACATCGGCAGTAGATTATGCCACACCGGGTTTGCCTAACTCTCACATTGAAACGCCTGATACCGATATGCCCGACGGCGTAAGCATTGTAAACGAACTATTTACACCCGATGGCGACGGATACAAAGATGAGGTAGAAATTCAGCTTTCGTTCTCTACCGACGACACTGCTGTGGACGTGCGCATCTACGATTCTAATGGTATTTTGCGCACCACTCTCGCCTCGCGCACTAATATTGGCTCGTCTGCCTCGTTTTATTGGAACGGAGTTTCCGATAATGGCTCTCTCTGCAAAAGCGGAATCTATGTAATTTACATCAAGACTATCTCTCCCGATGGAAAAACCGATGTATATAAAAAGGTGTGCGTACTAAGTAGAAAGTAGTTGAATTATTGATTAATATTTAAAAGAAAAAGAGGCTCCCATTTGGAAGCCTCTTTTTAATTATCATTGGTACAGATTATTTACCCATATACTCCTGCCAAGATTTGATGGCTATGTCGTTGATATCCTTTTGGCAGAATGCGCTGATAAATGCTTTGGCAAGACGTGCGTTGGTCATCAACGGAATGTTGTGGTCGATGGCGGCGCGGCGGATTTTGTAGCCGTTGGTAAGTTCGCGCTTGGTTTGGTTTTTGGGGATATTGATAACCAAGTCGATTTTGTGGTCGGCAATTGCCTGCATAATGTTTTCTCCGCCCTGTTCGTCGGGCCAGCAGAGAGTTTCTGATTTGATACCGTTTTCGGCGAGGAACTTGCTTGTGCCGGCGGTGGCAAAAATCTTCACGCCCTTATCTTGCAGCATTTTGCAGGGTTCAAGAAGGTCAACTTTGCCCTTAGCATCGCCCGAAGATACGAGTACGCCTTTTTCGGGAACTTTGAATCCAACCGAAAGAAGGGCATTCATAAGAGCCTCGTTGAAATCGTTGCCAAGGCAGCCAACTTCGCCGGTCGACGACATATCCACACCCAAAACAGGGTCGGCCTTGTGCAGACGGGCAAACGAGAACTGCGAAGCCTTAACGCCCACGTGGTCAACATCGTAGGTAGACGAATCAAGTTTTTCAACAGGTTCGTCGAGCATTATCTTGGTGGCTGTTTCTATGAAGTTGCGACCCAAAACTTTGGATACAAACGGGAAACTGCGCGATGCACGGAGGTTACATTCTATAACCTTTACATTGTTTTGTTTTGCAAGGTACTGAATATTGAAAGGTCCGCTGATATTGAGTTCTTTGGCTATCTTCTTGCTTATCTGCTTGATAGCGCGGGCGGTGGCAAGGTAGATGTTTTGAGCGGGGAATACCAATGTGGCATCGCCCGAGTGAACACCTGCAAACTCAACGTGCTCTGAGATAGCGTATTCAATAATTTCACCGTTTTTGGCAACAGCGTCGAACTCTATCTCTTTGGTATTCTGCATAAACTGCGAAACCACAACGGGATATTCTTTTGAAACCTTGGCGGCAAGTCCGAGAAATTCGTGCATCTGCTCTTTGGTGTAGCAAACGTTCATTGCAGCGCCCGAAAGCACATACGAAGGACGAATCAACACAGGGAAACCAACCTCGTCGATAAACTTGTCGATTTCGTCGTAACTTGTAAGAGCCTCCCAACGGGGTTGGTCGATGCCAAGTTGGTCGAGCATAGCAGAGAATTTGCGACGGTTTTCGGCGCGGTCGATTGATACGGGCGATGTGCCAAGCACAGGAACATCCTGACGGTAAAGTTTCATAGCCAAGTTGTTAGGAATCTGTCCGCCGGTAGAAACTATCACGCCTTTGGGGTCTTCGAGGTCGAGAACGTCAAGCACGCGTTCAAACGAAAGTTCATCGAAGTAGAGGCGGTCGCACATATCGTAGTCGGTGCTGACAGTTTCGGGGTTGTAGTTGATCATTATCGACTTGTAACCCAATTTGCGTGCTGTCTGAGTAGCGTTTACAGAGCACCAGTCAAACTCAACCGACGAACCGATACGGTATGCGCCAGAGCCGAGTACCACGATGTTTTTGTCCTTGCGGTAGTCGTAGCTGATTGAGTGCTTGTCGGCACCGTAGGTCATATAGAGGTAGTTGGTGAGTTCGGGATGTTCCGAAGCCACGGTGTTGATACGGCGTACGATAGGAGTGATGCCCTGCTGTTTGCGGAGAGCGCGAACACGCAACTGCTCTTTTTCCATATTTCCGCTCGGATTTTCAACAAAACGTGCAATTTGA
Organism: Bacteroidales bacterium; assembly: GCA_017394445.1. Taxonomy (GTDB): domain Bacteria; phylum Bacteroidota; class Bacteroidia; order Bacteroidales; family UBA3824; genus UBA3824. Next base: position 4,177 of record JAFPYT010000005.1, read on the forward strand.
AAATCGGAGAATCCCATACGCTTAGCCTCTTTCATTACCTCGGGAGTAATATCCTCGATGGTCTTAAATTGTCCGAGAACTTTTTCGTAGTCAACAATATTTTTAAGGTGTTCGATAAACCACTTGTCGATTTTGGTGAGGTCAACGATACGCTCAACGGTGTAACCCTTTTCCAAAGCCTTGGCAATAGCAAAGATACGCATATCGGTGGGGTTGGCGAGTTCGTCGTCGAGGTCGGGAAATTCAAGGTCGTTGTTGCCAACAAAACCGTGCATACCTTGTCCAATCATACGGAGACCCTTCTGCATAATCTCCTCAAACGATTTACCGATACTCATAATTTCGCCTACCGACTTCATCGACGAGCCAATGTGACGGTCAACGCCAACAAACTTGCTCAAATCCCAGCGAGGAATCTTAACAATCATATAATCAACCGACGGGGCCACGTAAGCCGAGTTGGGAGTGCCCATTTCGCCAATTTGGTCGAGCGAGTAGCCGAGGGCAAGTTTTGCAGCCACAAAAGCCAACGGATAACCCGAAGCCTTAGAAGCCAAAGCAGAACTACGGCTGAGGCGGGCATTGATTTCGATAATGCGGTAGTCGTTGGTAACGGCGTTGAAAGCAAACTGAATATTACATTCGCCTACGATGCCAATATGTCGGACAACCTTGATAGAGATTTCTTGCAGCATTGCAATCTGCTCTTTGGTGAGCGAGATAATGGGCGCAACCACAATACTTTCGCCAGTGTGAATACCGAGCGGGTCAACGTTTTCCATAGGAACAACGGTGAAGCAATGGTCGTTTTTGTCGCGGATAACCTCAAACTCAATCTCTTTCCAGCCTTTGAGCGATTCCTCAACAAGAATTTGTTTAGAATAAGCCAACGCACTTTCGCAGAGTTCTTTAAATGCTTTTTCGTCGGGACAGATACCCGAACCCAATCCGCCCAAAGCGTAAGCCGAACGAACCATAATCGGGAAACCTATGCGGCGGGCAACTGCGAGTGCATCGTCCATATTTTCTACAGCCTGCGAAACGGGGGTTTTAGCCTCTATCTCGTTGAGTTTCTTTACAAAAAGTTCGCGGTCTTCGGTAATCATAATAGCGTCTACCGATGTGCCGAGCACCTTTACGTTATATTTTTCTAATACGCCCGAAAGATAGAGCTGTGTGCCGCAGTTGAGCGCGGTTTGACCACCAAAAGCGAGCATAATGCCGTCGGGATGTTCCTTCTTGATGATTTCTTCTACAAAAAACGGAGTGATGGGCAAGAAATACACCTTGTCGGCAATACCGTCGGTGGTTTGAATGGTGGCAATGTTTGGGTTAATCAGCACGGTAGAGATACCCTCTTCGCGCATAGCTTTAAGAGCCTGGCTGCCGGAGTAGTCAAATTCGCCGGCCTGTCCGATTTTCAACGCTCCCGAACCTAAGAGTAGCACTTTCTTTAAATCTTTCATGACGATTATATTAGTTTTAATTCTTTTATTCGGTTACAATACAAAAAAAATGCGTTAGCCAAAAAAACTAACGCATCTTTTTGTTTTTTAAAAACAAAAATTCTTTCATACTGTGATTTCCTATCAATATAATTGTTTGGTTATCAGTCATTTTGTCTTTATGCTTCTGTTGTTCCTATTTCTGGCGCAAAGATAAATATAATTCCGTTATCCGAGGATATTTTTTGTGGATTTTTTTTGATGGTGCGATATTTCCCCAAGGTGCTTTTTTTTATCAAGTTTGGGGAATTATAATTATAAATTGATTATCTTTGCAACGAAACCGTCAGTTCCGAACTGACGGTTTCGTAATTTTAACTTTGTAACGCTATGATTTTTTTTGATAGAAAATATGAAATAGATAAGTTGTTGAAAATAAAACAACAAGCACTACTATCATCGCAATTTACTGTAATAACAGGTAGACGACGTATTGGAAAAACATCGTTGGTAATGAATGCGTATAATGGAGAACCATTTCTATACTTTTTTGTGTCAAGAAGTTCTGAAAGTGAGTTATGTAAAGAGTTTGCCGAAGAAATACGTCAAAAACTAAATATGCCAGTCTTGGGTAATACCGACAACTTTGCTGATATTTTTCAATTTGTTGTGGAAGTGTCGAAACAACAGCCTATAACGTTGATGATAGACGAATTTCAAGATTTCAACCGTGTAAATAGTGCTATTTTTTCTAAGATGCAAAAGATATGGGATCTCAACAAAAACGAATCTCATATCAACTTGATTGTCTGTGGTTCGGTATATTCTATGATGACAAAACTATTTCGCGACCACAAGGAATCGCTTTACGGACGTCAGACATGTTTATTGAAGATGGAAGCATTTCCTCCGTCGGTTCTCAAAGAAATTCTCTCATCTTACAATCCTGATTACACCAATCACGACCTTCTTGCTTTGTACCTCTTTACTGGTGGTGTGCCCAAATATGTAGAACTATTGCTCGACTCGGGAGCTACTAATTTCAGTAAAATGTTGGAAGCGATGGTATCTAAAGATTCCTATTTTTTGTTTGAGGGCAAAAATATGCTCATTGATGAGTTTGGACGTGATTATGGTCGTTACTTTGACATTCTTAAGCTAATAGCCAATGGCAACAATACCCGCAACCGCATCGAAAATGTGCTCCATTGTGAGGTTTCGGGGTATTTGACGAGATTGGAAAACGACTACGGACTTATTACCAAAAATCGTCCTATGCTTCAGCAATCTACCACCAAAAACGTGCATTATTCGGTCTGCGATAATTTTTTATGCTTTTGGTTTCGATTTATTTACAAATACAATAGTATTATAGAAGCCAACGCCTATGGTAAACTTAAAGACATACTTTTGCGCGACTATGCGGTGTATAGCGGATTAATTTTGGAACGGTATTTTCGTTCGTTACTAATTGAATCGCAGTCTTATACTCAAATTGGTAGCTGGTGGAATAGAAAGGGTGAAGACGAAATAGATATCATTGCCATTGATGATTTAGGCAAAAAGATTGAGTTTTACGAAGTTAAACGTCAAAAGTCGGAAATCAATCTTTCGATTCTTAATGAAAAAAGTCGCCACTTTTTAGAATCCAATGGTCAGTTCAATGATTACGAAGTGGTTTTAAGAGGTCTTTGTATTGAAGATATGTAATAACTTACAAAAAAAACACCGACCAATTAAGCCGGTGTTTTTTATAATTAGGTTATATTCTGAATCTTAGAATATGTATTTCAAACCAATCTGTCCGCGCCAACGTGAATAGTAGTCGTGGTATGAGCGCATATTGTAGTTGCCGTTGTGAAGGAATTGATAGTAGTTTTGTTTGGTATTCTTGTCGTAAGTAACAGAAACTGGTTTGTAATATGAATAACCACCTGCTGCGCTGCCATAACGTCCCCATTCGCTTGAAAACATATTGCTGATGTTAAGAATGTCGAATGAGAATTCGATAGTATGTGTACGTTTGCCAGCGTTGAACTTGTATTGTTGAGCAAAGTGGAAATCGAAGTGATTTTCGAATTCCTCGTTGGCACAATAGCGTTCATAATACTCTCCGCGGTGGTCTTTAAGGTAATATTCATGCGAAAGCCATTCCTTCATATTTGCGTTTTGCTGTTCGGGGGTATAGCCTTTGCCTGTTTTTTCATCAACACTTGAAAGAAAAGGCATTTTGTCAATTTCTGCATCAGTAGGAATATACAAAAGGTCGTTGGCGTTGGAGCCGTCGCCGTTGATGTCGCCATCGTAATATACGCTGAATGGTGCACCCGACGTGCCTGTATAGATAAGACTTATTGTTGATTTCCAGTGTGTTGCGTATTCTTTTGCGTATGTTACCGAAGCGGTTACGCGGTGTGGGTAATTATACGCAGTATTGGCAAATTCGGGATGGTTCGGATTGCTATGTGTATAGTTGTAGTTGTAGTTCGATGATGCCACAGAACTTGTTCCACTATTAAGCGCTTTTGAATTTGTTAGAGTGTATCCAGCAGTAAGTGTCAGACCAAAGTTGAATTTTTTCTTACCGCTTAACGACAAGCTGTAAGTATGTCCGCAATTTGTATTGTCGAGTACAAATATATTGTAGAAAGGAGTTCCGTTTGTTATCTTCTTCATATAAATGCGGTCGTCATAATCATTGCCTTTAATAACGTCGGTAAGATTCTTTCCTCCATCTTCTTCTATGGCGTAGTTGTAATAAATAATATCATTAATCGACTGTGAATAAAGCCATTCGGCTGTCCAGTCGATTCCGCCGAGAGTGAAGTCGAGTGCGAGGTTGTAACGCAGCGACTGTGCAAATTTGAAATCATTTGAAAATACGTTGATTTCTTGCGAGCCGCTTTTTAAGGTAACGGAGTTGGCCGACTGTCCGTCCGGATCAGCAATGAATGTCAACTCGGTAGTTGCCTTCGTGTCGTACGACGATAGATGTATACCTGTTTTAGAGAAGTTGTTGCTGAGCCAAACAAACGGGATACGTCCTGTGAAAACGCCCACGCCACCACGGAGAACGTAGTTGCGGTTGCCATTGATTTCCCAGCGGAAACCTAAACGGGGCGACCACATCGGGGTGTTGCTGAGTTTGTGGTTGGTTTTTAGGTCCCAGCCTTTTTCTTCGGCAAATTGGTTAAAAGCAACGTTTTCGTCGGGTTCGTCAAAAAACAACGGAATATCCATACGGATACCGTAGGTAAGGTCTATATCGCTTGTAACAGACCATTTGTCTTGTACATAGAAACCAATCTGACCAGCACCGAATTTTGCTTTCCAAAGAGGATCGCCTGTAACATCAAGATTGGCAGCACCATAACGGAAACGGTAAAGTGTATTTACTTCTTTGCCGTCTACTATTGCGGTGTTGTCGCCGTCTTTTACAAATTTTATAAAAAGATCGGGCGATTGAAAATTGTAAGTGCCGCAAATGTCTTGTATAAATAGATTTGCAAATTTGTAGAACTCATTATGAGTGCCGAATGTAAGTGTGTGGTTGCCTTTGTACCAAGTAAAGTTGTCGGTAATAGTAAACATATCTTGATCAAGACCGTTTGCACCCGACGAACGTTCTGTACCGAAATTTACTGTTCCGTTGCCCACATTCTCAATCTGAACCATAGGAAATTTGCCAAATGGGTCGCGGCTGTCGCGTACACGCACGTAAGAAGTTTTAAACTCGTTGCTTAACTTGTCGTTGAAACGGCTTTGAAGTTCTGCTGTAATTGTGTTGGTATTAGATGAATAATCCATTAAGTAATCGCTTGCATTAAGATTTGATGCACTACTATTGTAGCGAAGCGATTTAGCATCAAGTATACGCCAACTAATAGAAGCCTTATGACGTGAACCTATGTTGAAGTCAAGTTTCAAACCTGCCTTGTTAGATTTTGTATAGTTATCTTTGCTTGCAAAGGAGCCAGTGTAACCTTTTTCTTGCAGAATACTCAATAATTCATTTGCTTTTGCGGCATCAACCTTTGATGCAGAAGAGCCAATAGAAAAGTTGTCGGGATATTCTTTGTCGGAAGTTTCGAAGTTTGCAAAAAAGAACACCTTATTTTTAATAATAGGTCCGCCAACGGTAGCACCAAGACGGTATTCAAGTTCGTCTTGATAATCGTCGCACTTTTTGCCGTTCATAAGTGTGTAGTTGTTACCTATAAGGCTTTCGTTGAGCCAGTTGGCGTAAATAGTGCCGTGAAAGTTGTTTGTTCCTGACTTGGTAACGGCGTTGACCGAACCGCCGGTGAAACCGCTCTGACGAACATCGAAAGGCGCTACGCTTACCTGAATCTGTTCAATGGTTTCCATAGAGATGGGCTGAGCACCTGCCATACCGCCGTTGCTGCCGCTTTCTGTAAGACCAAAAACGTCGTTGTTCATAGCTCCGTCCACTTGGAACGAGTTGTAGCGGTTGCTTGTGCCTGCAAAACTCATTGCGCCGCTCTGAGATATTGTGATTTGGGGATTAAGACGGGCAGCGTCGGCTACCGAGTGCGAAATTGAAGGCAAGTTTTGAATGTCTTCGTTGGTTACGCGCGATCCTGCTCCTGTTTTGTTGGCGTCAAACTTGTTTTGACCAACTACCACAACTTCTTTAAGTTCGGTGGTGTTTGCCTTCAACTGAGCATTGTATTTTGCGTCCTCACCGAGCGAGAGTTGAACATCGTTGAAAACCTCGTTGTTGAGACCTACAAACGAATAAGTGATGGTGTAAGGTCCACCGGGACGCATACCTTGAATAAAATAGCGTCCGTTTTCGTTGGTGATACATGCGTACTGCGTGCCTGACGGTACGTGAACTGCAATAACGGTAGCACCTGGAAGGGTTTCGCCGCTGTCGTCGGTAACTTGTCCCGAAAGCGACGAGGTGGTTACCTGTGCCGATGCCGTGCCGATAAACAAGGTCATCAGCAACGTCAGAATCAGATAGATGTTCTTTTTCATATTGTTATCTATTTTAGTAAATGATGTTTGTTTGTTTCTAATTATGCATTATGAATTAAATATACGCTTGGTTAATTCTATCGAGATACATTCCAATAGTATTTTCAAGACCATAGTAAAGAGCGTCGCAGATAAGTGCGTGACCTATCGACACTTCTTTAACGTGAGGAACATTTTTGAGGAAGTATGTAAGGTTTTGAAGGCTAAGGTCGTGACCGGCATTAACCTCAATACCGCGTTCAAAAGCAAGTTCCGCAGCCTCGCGAAACGGTTTTACAGCCTCCTCGGGATTTGTAGGAAACATTGAGGCAAAAGGCTCGGTGTAAAGTTCGATACGGTCGGTGCCGAGGTCGCCTGCGTGAAGGATATTTTCGTGATGAGTGTCTACAAAAATCGAAGTGCGTATACCTGCATCATGGAGTTTTGCTACCACATCGCGAAGAAAAGGTTTGTATTTAACAACGTCCCAACCGTGGTTAGAAGTAATCTGACTTGGGTCGTCGGGAACGAGAGTTGCCTGTGTGGGCTTTACTTCGAGCACAAGATTCATAAAATCTTCCGAAGGGTATCCTTCGATATTAAACTCGGTAGTAATAAGAGTTTTAAGCAAACGTACATCGCTTTTGCGAATATGGCGTTCGTCGGGTCGCGGGTGAACAGTAATGCCCTGTGCACCAAAACGTTCGCAGTCGGCAGCCACCTTCTCCACATCGGGATTGTTGCCTCCGCGGGCATTGCGGATAGTTGCCACTTTGTTGATGTTGACACTCAGTCGTGTTTTTTCGTCCATAATAATATATTAAGGTGTGAAATTTGGCTGCAAATTTAAATGTTTTATCTATTTTTAAGTTTTTTTTATTGTAATTATATGTAAAAAAACTATTTACTTTGCCTTAAATATTAAAACAACTAAATATGCTCAACGACCTTGTTTCAGACAACATACCCGCCCTCGCCCCTTCCGACACTGGCGCAAAGGCATTACAGATTATGGACGATTTTAGAGTGTCGCACCTACCAGTGGTTTCTGACACCGAATACATCGGACTTGTGAGCGACAACGATATCTACGGCATTTCCGACGATGAACCTGTTTCGCAATGCCGGCTTGTAGCCCCGCAGCCTTACGTGTTAGACAATCAGCATATATTTGAGGCACTTACCATAATGTCGCAGCAAAAACTGTCGCTATTGCCTGTGCTATCTGCCAAAAGCAAAGCCTATTTGGGTGTGATTACCGAAACCCAACTGTTGCGTGGAATGGCACAAGCAACATCTGCCAATATGCAAGGCGGTATAATAGAGATAGTTACCACACCTGTAAATTATTCGCCAGCGCAGGTAGCCGCCATTGTAGAGTCAAACGATATGAAGATAATGAGCCTCTTTGCCAAAACCACTACTGCTGGTATGGAAGTGCTTCTAAAACTCAACGGACACGACACATCGGCTGTAATTCAAGGACTTGAACGTTATGGCTACCGTATAAAATCGGTATTTGAAGGCGACGGCAAATACAACGACCTGATGGAAGAGCGTTATGGTGCTCTGATGAGTTACCTAAACGTGTAGAAAACGCAAACTAAAAGATTTTAAAAAAAAACACAAATCTTTTTTTGCAAACAAAAAAAAACTATCTAACTTTGCCGTCCGAAAATCAGAGTATTTTCACATACAGAATTTAGTACAAACTCATTAAAATAAATAGAAAAATGAAACGCACATTCCAGCCTTCGATCAAGAAGCGCAAACACAAACACGGATTCAGAGAGCGCATGAAAACAGCCAACGGCCGCAAAGTATTATCTGCACGTCGCCGCAAAGGCAGAAAAAAACTCACAGTATCTTCAGAACCGTGCTGCAGAGCCCACTATTAGAATCTTGCAGCATTAGTAGATGATGCAAAAGCCCTCAATTTCGCAGCGGGATTGGGGTTTTTTACTTTGTACTTAGTTGATAGGTGCTTATTGTACCTTGACATATAATTTAATCTTTATCTTTTTGATATCTAAATGGCAGCATTACAGTCTATAAGAAACAGAGGCAAACTGATTGCGATTTGCGTCGGTGCAGCCTTGTTAGCATTTATCCTCGGCGACTTTCTCAATTCGAGTTACTCGATATTTGGAGCAAGCCAGTTTGACATGGCCACCATCAACGGCGAGACTATCTCGTATCAAGACTTTCAGCAGAAAGTAGAGCAGAGAGAAACCTTTATTAAACTCGTAACAGGTCAGAACTCGCTCAGCGGCGATATGTCAGACCAGATTCGCGATTATGTGTGGGAAGAAATTGTTAGAGAAAACGTTATCGGTGTTAATACAAAAAAACTCGGCATCACCACTTCCGACGATGAAATCATCAACATGATTCAAACGGGTAATGTTACTCCCACTATCCGTCAACTTTTTGCTAATCCGCAAACAGGCATGTACGATCCTTCGATAGTTATGTCGTTTCTCAACGACCAATCAGCCGATCGTCGCGCAGCTAACCAATATGTTTGGGATTATCTCGAAAACGAACTCCGCGAAAGCCGCACCACTTCTAAATATCTCAACATGATTGCTTCGGGTCTTCGTGTTACTACTTCTGAAGTGGAGCAAGAATTTGCTGAGCGTACTGAAATTTCGGATGTAAAATTTGTTTCGTTCCCATATTCTGATATCAAAGACGAAGAAGTTACCGTATCTGAAAGCGACATTAATCAGTATTACAACCAGCACATCAAACAATACGATCGTAATGCTGACACCAGAGATGTGGCTTATGTAGCTTTCGACATTGTTGCTTCTGATAAGGATAGCGCTGATGCGCGCAACATTATCAACAATCTTAAAGACGATTTTACCACTACTTCTAATGTGGTTTCGTTTATCAACTCTAAATCTGACGAACAGTATATCGACCTCAATTATAATAAAGGCGAAATTACTAACGAAACCGTTGACAGCTTGATGTTTGCTTCAGAACCTGGTTTTGTTTACGGTCCTTATATCGAAAACGGATACTACAAAATGGCTCGTTTGATTAATACTGTTGAAATGCCTGACTCTGTTAAAGTTGCCCACATTCTTTGTGGCTACCGTCAGGGCGAAGATACAACAGTGGCTCGTCACAAAGCCGACAGCCTTTTAACTGTTATCAAAAGCGGTATCGATTTCGGAGCTCTTGCTGTAGAAGTTTCCGACGACAACGGTTCTGCTGCCGACAGTGGCAATCTCGGTTGGATTACCGACCGTATCAACTTTATCAAAGAGTTTAAAGATGCTGCTTTTGCTATCGAAAAGGGTAAAATCACCACAGTTGCAACAAACTACGGCGTGCATATTATAAAGGTGTTAGACAAAACAGCTCCCAAAAAGAAAGTTAACGTTGGTTTCTTGCAAATCGAAATCAAACCAAGCCCCACCACTCGTCAGCAAATTTATGCTCAAGCTAATAAGTTTGCAGCCAACACTCGCGAGGTAAGCAAGTTTGACGATGCTGTTAAGGCTGAAAACCTTACCCGCAGAATTGCTCCTAATCTTTCGGCAGATACCAGAATGGTTCCCGGACTTGAAAACTCGCGCGAATTTGTTCGTTGGGCTTTCGACGAAGATAAATCTAAAGAGGTATCGGAAGTGATGGAATTTGGAAGCCGTTATGTAGTGGCAGCTGTTGTAGGTGTTCACCCCAAAGGTATCGCTCCCCTCTCAGCTATCAAGCCTTCGATAGAGGCAGAAGTTTTGGCGCAGAAAAAAGGCGAGAAAATTGTTGCCGACCTTCAGTCTAAAAACCTCACTAACGTAGATGCTCTTGCAGCTCAAGTTAACCGTCCTGTTCAAGAGGCTACAAACGTAAGTCTTTCTTCGGTGCAGATGGGTGGCAATTACGACCCCGCTATCGTAGCTGTGGCAGCAAGCCTCGACAAAAATCAGGTTTCTAAACCCGTTATCGGACGTACGGCTGTTTACGTTATTCAAAATACCAACAAGACTCCTGCTCAACCCATTCAGCAGATTAATATTGATACCGACCGCAACGTTATGCAAAACGATATCTTATCGCGTGCTTCGTATCAAGCTTATGACGCTATGCTGAAGATGGCAAAAGTAGATGACAAACGAATCAAATTTTTCTAATCAAAAATAGAACTGAATTAAAAACGCCGGAGGATATCTTCCGGCGTTTTATTTATAAATAAAAAACACGCATCATGAAAAAAACTGACACACAATCTACCACAAATACAAGTTTTGACCAAAGTTTTGCCGAACTCGAACGTATTAACAAAGAATTAGAAAATACCGAAATCTCGGTAGACTTAATGTCGGATTATGCCAAAGAATGTCTGCCGCTTGTGCGCACCTGCAAAGAGAAACTTTCGCTTACTCAAAAGGATGTTGATTTGCTAATGAAGGAGTTGGAAAACGAATAATACCGCGGCTATGGCTTCGCAACGCATAGTACACTCCTTAGCCGAAATCACTGGCAGCATAGGTAGATGTATCAAACAGTTTTATGGCACTCACCGTTGGGCAAAGGCTGAGATTACTAAACTCAACCTTTTTCGCAACGGGAATTGCTATCCCGAACTTGTTCAAACCGAAAACGGAAAAACCATTGCTTCGTGCAAAGGCGTTATTTGGAGTAGGATTTACAACAGAATCAATCAAAAATTTATCGAAACCGTTGGGTCGCCACTCTCTGACGGCATGACGGTTGTGTTTGAATTTTATATTGTTTTCGATAATCGTCGCGGTATATCGCTTATTATCACTGATATTGATATCGATAGTGTAATTGGCGAATCTACTCGGGTAAAAATCGACACCATCAATCGCCTAAAATCCGAAAGTGTTTTTGCTCTTAACAAAAATATTACCGAACCACGTTTGATTCAGCGCATTGCAGTAATTTCTGTGGCAACGGGCAAAGGTTACGCCGATTTTTCATCTGTTATCAATGGTAATAGTTTCGGCTACAAATATTTTGTGCCGTTGTTTTCGGCTGCTATGGTGGGCGACCGTGCGGCTGGTGAAATTACTGCGCAATTACAAAACATTGCTTCAAAAAAACATCTGTTTGACGCTGTGGTAATTATCCGTGGTGGGGGTGGCGATGTTTCGTTGTCTTTTTTTAATAATTACGAATTGGCAAAGGCGGTGGCAGAGTTTCCGCTACCAGTTTTTACCGGCATTGGTCATGCCACTAATATCACTGCTGTTGAGGAAGTTGCGCATCATAGTTTTTCTACTCCGTCGGAATTGGCTAATTACATCATCAACAAAACTTATCAGGCAGAACTCAATCTTAATGCATTGGTAAAGAGCATTCATCAAAAAATGTCGGCTGTGGTAACTCAAAACCGCAATCGCTTAAATACCGAGAGCCGTACAATTAAAATGCATATTATCAATATTATAAACAGCAACAGATTAAAACTCCGAGCCACTACGCAACATATCCATACCATTATTACACAACGACTAAATGAAAACCGCCGTTATCGTTTAACTATGGTTGTTAGAGAAATTGCTTCCTCTATTAAATCAATATCAGCCAATTATTTAACACGTTTAGATAATATCGAACTTGCATTAACACAAAAGCACAAACGCAATAATGGGGATATTTACATTGGTGGCACTAAAGTAACCTCGGTGAGTCAGTTGCAACCCGGTAGCATGGTAGAAATTACGCTCAACGGCGGAGTGGTAACGGCAGAGGTAAAGAGTATTAAGGAAGAATAAATTATCTTAATCCCCAATTTTCACGGTCGAGACTGCGGTATGTAATGGCTTCGGCAATATGTGTGCTACTGATGTTTTCTTCTCCGGCAAGGTCGGCAATGGTGCGAGCCACTTTTAAAATGCGGTCGTAAGCGCGTGCCGAAAGTTTGAGTTTTTCCATAATGTTTTTTAAAAGCGCCATGCTCGAATCATCTAAATGGCAGTATGTGCGTATTTGGGAAGGGGTCATCTGTGCATTGCAGTGGGTTTGAGAACCTTCTCCATAACGCTTTTGTTGAATTTCGCGGGCAGCAATTACGCGTTTGCGAATTTCGGCACTTGATTCGGATGGAGTCTGCTTTGAAAGTTCGCGGAATGGCACGGGAACAACCTCCACATGAAGGTCAATACGGTCTAAAAGCGGTCCCGAAATGCGGTTGAGATATTTCTGCACTTGCGATTGTGTGCACTCACATTGTTTGTCGGGGTGGTTGTAATAGCCACAAGGACAAGGATTCATCGACGCTACAAGCATAAATCCTGCGGGATAATTAACGGTGAATTTGGCTCGCGAAATTGTTATTTCACGGTCTTCCAACGGTTGTCGCAATACTTCGAGCACCTGACGTTTAAATTCGGGTAATTCGTCTAAAAACAAAACGCCGTTGTGAGCCAACGAAATTTCGCCCGGCTGAGGATAAGCTCCTCCGCCCACAAGTGCTACATCGCTGATGGTGTGGTGAGGACTGCGAAACGGACGTACTGTCATAAGTGCCGATCCGTGTGGCAAAGTGCCGGCAACTGAGTGTATCTTAGTGGTTTCTAACGATTCGTGAAGTGTAAAAGGCGGCAATATCGATGGAATACGTTTGGCAAGCATAGTTTTGCCCGCACCAGGAGGACCCACCATAATAACATTGTGTCCACCGGCGGCGGCAATTTCAAGTGCACGTTTTACATTACTTTGCCCCTTGACATCGGCAAAATCGAGGTCGATAGTTTCAAAATGTTCAAAAAACTCTTTTCGTGTGTCGATGATAGTGGGCTGAATAGAATCTTCGCCGTTAAAAAAATCTACCACCTCTTGAATATTGTGCGCTCCATAAACTTCGAGGTTGTTTACTACGGCGGCCTCACGAGCGTTTTCGGCAGGTAGGATAATGCCTTTGAATTTTTCTTTAACAGCCTGTATTGCAATAGGTAACGCTCCTTTAATTGGTTTAATAGTGCCATCGAGCGAAAGTTCACCCAAAATAATGTAGTCGCTTACTTTGTCGGCCTTGATTTGTTCTGATGCGGCAAGAATACCAACTGCAAGAGGCAAGTCGTAAGCCGAACCCTCTTTGCGAATATCAGCGGGAGCCAAATTGATAACGATTTTTCGTCCCGGCATTCTCAATCCTGCCACCCTAACAGCTGATTCTATACGTTGTTGGCTCTCCTTAACGGCATTGTCGGGGAGTCCCACCATAAAAAAAGCCATACCCGGCGAGGCTTCGGTTTCAACTGTAACTGTAAGTGCATCGATACCGTTTACCGCGCTCGCGTATGTTTTAACTAACATTTTTTTATAATTTTTTGGAGTTAATGATATGTTTTCAAGGCAAAATTACGAAAAAGAGATTTAATAATGTATCGTTTTTGGTGATTTTTTTTCAAAGAAAGGAAATTTTTTTTGAAGGTATAATATAAAGGTGTTTAAACGCAGTCTCAAAAAAATGTAGAAACTTGGCGGAATGACCCATTTTTTGCCTCATTCCGCCAAGTTTCTATTGATGTTATCTTGTATTAATAGGTTGGTATTTAGTATTTTAGTTGTTTTTATAAAGCCTCGTTTAACTAAAATTAACAATAGTTAAATTGGTACTTTTGCATCAAGACATCAGATTAAGATGCTGTATAATACAATAAATGCACTATTTTTGCAGTTGAAATCAAAAAAATCTATTAGCATTATGAAAAAAACTATTTTGATAGCTGCAATGTCAATGTTTGCTTCTGCCATCTTTGCGCAGGGAATTGCAAATGTTAAGGAACTCTATCCCGAAAAGGAAAAGAAATACTTCACCGATGCCGAGGCGAAGAATTGGAAGGCGGATGCCGAGGAAAATGAAATGTATGAAAGTTATTGGGACATCGTGGGCGGTGGTTGCTCGTGGTATTGCGGCAATGGCTATCCTACCAAAATTACTGCATCGAGCCGCCTTGCTAATCAAGGCAACAACAATTACAACGAGAAAAACCTTCACGACCTAATGTACAACACTCCTTGGGTAGAGGGCGTTGCCGGATATGGCGAGGGTCAATGGGTAAAATACACTTTTGAGGCCAACAGTCCGCGTATCACCGAGATACACGTGGTAAACGGCTACGTAAAAAGCCAAGCCGCGTGGAAAAACAATTCGCGTGTAAAACGTCTTAAAGTTTATGTCAACGACAAGCCGTTTGCTATTCTCAACCTTGAAGACAGCCGTAGCGACCAAACTTTTAAGATTGACCCGCTCAACGATTCTAAGGTATGGACTATGAAATTTGAAATTTTGGAGGTTTACAAGGGCGACAAATACGACGACACTGTTCTTTCTGAGGTATATTTCGATGGAATAGACGTGCATTGCTTTGCCGCAGGAACCAAAATCACCCTTGCCGACAAGAGCGTAAAGAAAATTGAAGAAATTAAGATTGGCGACAATGTGCTTGCCTACAATCCCGAAACCGGCGAAACTTTCTCTGCCACAGTAGAAAAAACCGACGCCGTAAAACATTCTGGTCTGGTAACTTACCATCTTGAAAACGGAACTAAAATCACCGCCACCGAAGATCATCCTTTCCTTACCAACAAAGGTTGGGCTTCGTTCAACCCCGTTAAAACTGCCCTTTACAAAGGTTACGACAAGGTAGAGGAGATTGACGCAGGCGATTATTTTATCACCCCCAACGGCAAGTTGAAGGTAAAATCCACAAGCGTCTCCACCAAAAAGCAGAACACCTACACAATAGTAAAACTCTCACACGGTCAAACCTTTATCGCCAACGGCGTGGTGGTAGGCACGGAGGAGATGTAGGATTATCCATACAAAAACTCGCCAAATCTGCTTTTTTTAGGCACATTTGGCGAGTTATATAATTTTCAATTGTGAATTTACTTCTTGCTTTTTTCCACAATGGCGTCGATAACTGCCACGGCAACAATGTTTACGATGTCGTTGACCGAACTTTCAAAGTCGATGAAGTGAATCGGTTTGTTTAAGCCCATTTGGATAGGTCCGATGAGTTCCACATTGTTGTTCATTGCGGCAAGCATCTTGTAACTTGTGTTGGCGCTGCCGAGGTTGGGGAAAATAAGGGTGTTTACCACCTTGCCTTTCAAGCGGTTGAAGGGGAAGGTACGGTCGCGCAACTGGTCGTCGATGGCAAAGTTTACCTGCATTTCGCCGTCGATGTCGAGGTCGGGACGCTGTTCGTGAACAATCTCCACAGCCTTGTGCACAGTGGCGGGCGTTCCGTCGGTGTCGGCGCCAAAGTTTGAGTACGAGAGCATAGCCACCACCGGTTTTTTGTTGAAAAACTTAACAGTGTCGGCGGCGAGTTTTGCGGTGTCTACAAGCGCGTCAACATCGGGGTGACGGTTGATAAGCGTGTCGGCAAGGAAGAAAGTACCCTTGTCGGAGTTGAGGATGTGCATTGTGCCAAAGTGCGAATATCCCTCGCGGATGCCGATAACGTCTTTTGCAATTTGGATAGTGTCGCGGTAACGAGTGTAAACGCCTGTGATAAAGGCATCTGCATCGCCTGTTTCTACCATCATCATACCAAAATAGTTGCGGTCGAACATCTTGTCGTTAGCCTCTTGGAAAGTCATACCCTGACGTTGACGTTTTTCGGTGAGGATTTTGGCGTAACGTTCGCGGCGGTCGGCCTCACGGTCGGCACGCAGGTTGATGATTTCGATGCCGTCGAGGTTGAGTTCAAGTTCTTCGGCTATCTTGGTGATTTTCTCGGTGTTGCCAAGAAGAATGGGGTAACAGATTCCTTCGTTTTTGGCCTCAATTGCAGCCTTCATCATATTGGGGTGAATACCTTCGGCAAATACCACACGTTGGGGCGAACGGCGTGCAAAGTCGTTCAACTGACGCGAAAGTTTAGATTCGTAGCCCATCAACTGGTTGAGGCGTTGCTTGTAGCCGTCCCAGTCGGTGATAGTTTTGCGGGCAACGCCAGATTTGATAGCGGCTTTTGCCACAGCGGTAGAAACTTCGGTAATCAAACGCGGGTCTACCGGCTTGGGAATAAAGTAGTTAGGGCCAAAAGTAAAGTTGCTAACGTGGTAAACCTCGTTGACAATATCGGGCACGGGCTGTTTTGCCAAATCTGCAATAGCGTACACAGCAGCGAGTTTCATCTCCTCGTTGATGGCAGTGGCAGCCACGTCTAACGCGCCACGGAAAATGTAGGGGAATCCGATAACGTTGTTGATTTGGTTGGGATAGTCGCTGCGGCCGGTAGACATCAGCACGTCGGGACGCGAAGCCATAGCCTCCTCGTAAGTGATTTCGGGAACGGGGTTGGCAAGTGCAAACACAATCGGGTCTTTTGCCATAGAGCGAACCATATCCTGACTTAGCACGTTACCCTTTGATAATCCGAGAAATACATCTGCGCCCTTAACAGCCTCTTCCAAAGTGGTGATGTCGGTGCGTGTTGTGGCAAATTCGCGTTTCTGAGCGTTGAGGTCGGCACGGTCGGCACGGATAACACCCTTAGAATCAAGCATTACAATATTCTCTTTGCGTGCACCGAGAGCCACGTAGAGTTTTGTGCAACTGATGGCAGCAGCACCTGCGCCGTTGACTACAATTTTTACGTCGGCGATATTTTTGCCGTTAACTTGGAGAGCGTTGATAAGTCCTGCGGCAGAGATAATGGCAGTGCCGTGCTGGTCGTCGTGCATAACGGGGATGTCGAGTTCCTCTTTGAGACGGCGTTCGATTTCAAAACATTCGGGAGCCTTGATATCTTCCAAGTTGATACCGCCGAAAGTGGGAGCGATAGCCTTAACAGCCTGAATAAATTTTTCGGGGTCTTTTTCGTTGATTTCGATGTCGAAAACGTCGATGCCGCCGTAAATCTTAAACAGCAGACCTTTACCTTCCATAACGGGTTTTCCGCTCACAGCGCCAATATCGCCGAGGCCGAGCACAGCCGTACCGTTAGAAATCACCGCCACGAGGTTGCCTTTGTCGGTGTATTTGTAAGCGTCGTCGGGGTTTTTCTGAATCTCCAAGCAAGGCTCAGCCACGCCGGGCGAATATGCCAACGACAAGTCGGTTTGGGTTCTGTACGGTTTTGTGGGAACTACCTCAATCTTTCCCGGGCGACCCTCGCTATGATAACGGAGCGCCATCTCTTTGGTAATTTTTGCCATTTTAATGTGTTTTAGTTAATATGCGGCAAAAATAATTACCAAGTTTTTACAAGGGGTATAGAAAACGTAAAGTTTTAGTTATTATCGGCTGGGGCGTATGATGATTTTATGTTTTTACACACAATAATGAATTATTTTTTGTGGGGAATAAAAAAAGCATTATATTTGCAATATAAACCAAAAACGATATGAATCAGGTAGAATCAGATACATATAATTTTGTAACCAACGGCAAACAATTTAGTGGCAATGTGGGCAGGCTGTACGATAGTTTGAAAGCATTGTCGAAATTGCAACAAGGTTGGGACGGCTACAATGCATTGCCTGTTAATCAGCAAGTAATTGACAATATGTGCGTTGTGCTCAACAACTGCGATAATTCGCAGTTGCAAGGTTGGTCTGTGTTTCCTGAAATTAACGGTACTATTCTCCTTCAAAATCACAATCGACGCGCCGGCATTAATCTTGGCGACAAAACATTTTCGTACTTTATAGTAAATGGCAATAGTGTTGATGGCGATGATGATAAATTATTTACAGTTTCGCTGTTTTTGAATGTTTTGAATAAGATAAAAAACGTTTGAGAACCTGCCTTGCGGAGCAACACAAAAGCATCTTTTGCTTGCAATCCGTTTTTGTTTGACAGAAATAGCGGATAGGGGGCTAATTGAGTTTTAAACTAAACTCTAAAACAATCAATTATTTAGTTTTCTTCGTCAAATATCCGGGATCGGATTTGCCACCGTCGATTCGGGCGTATGAGGCGTCGGTGTGGTTTTCGTCGTATTTAGTGCCTTTACCGCCTACAAGGTAGTGGCAATCTTCAAATAAATATTCTGAAAAATTTACACTGCTTGTATTCCAACCGTCTCCGACATAGATAGTTTTAAGTTTTTCACAACTCCTAAACATTCCCCTCATATCAGTAACATTATTTGTATTGAAAACGCAAACATCAAGGCTTGTCAGGTCTGAACAACCATCAAACATAAAGACCATATTTGTTACATTATCAGTATTGAAACTACTTACATCAAGGGTTGTCAGGTTTTCACAATGAGCAAACATACAACCCATTTCAGTAACAATATCTGTATGGAAACCCTTGATATTAAGGCTTGTCATTTTTTTACAACCTGAAAACATAAAACTCATATCATTAACATTCACTGTATTGAAACCGCTTACATCAAGGCTTGTAAGATTATCACAAGACTCAAACATACAACTCATATCGGTAACATTGTCAGTTATGAAACCGCTTACATCAAGGCTTGTAAGTTTTTCGCAACATTCAAACATACTCCGCATATCAGTAACTTTTTCTGTATTGAAACCGCTGACATCAAGGGTTGAAAGGTTTTTACATATTGAAAACATATCCGCCATATTTGTAACATTTTCTGTATTGAAGCCGCTGACATCAAGGGTTGTCAACTGTTTACAAATACCAAACATAGACTTCATATTAGTAACACTATCTGTATTGAAACCGCTGACATCAAGGTTTGTAAGTTCTGCACACCCAAAAAACATATTACTCATATCAGTAACCTCAGAGGTATTAAGATTTTCTTTAATGCCTTTGATGGAATCGAGAAATCCACACCCCATAAACCAACGACTACAACTTTTGGGTCTGTATTCTTTGAATGACTTGTCAAATACAACGGTTGTAATTTGGGTGCATATTGAGCCCCATTCTTTGGCGTACGTAAAGAAATTGTTTTCTACAAAATTTTCCACATCATATGCCCCTTTTGGTTTGCCTTTTCCGTAGTAAAAGGTCAAAGTACTATCTTTAAATATTGCGTATGCTTCGGGATTAATGTTGCCTTGTTGTTCAGATTTAAGAGAACAGGCAATAATACACAACACTGAAAACAGTAGTAATAGTATGCTTATTTTTTTCATAGTGAGATGTTTTTATGGTTTGATGGGGCAAAGATAATAATAAATATAAATAGTGTTTTTGTTTGTAGAAAAATCCATTATCTTTGCCATCGAAAACCAATTTTGATTTGATATGGCAGCAGATACACGGTGGATACAGCGGTATGCTAATTATCATAAGGCTTGCGGACTATTGATACAACTTACAGAGGAACGTGATTTTGATTCTCTGTCTAAGTTGGAAACCGAAGGCCTTGTACAGCGTTTTGAATATACCTTTGAACTCGCTTGGAAGGTATTGCAGGATATATTGCTTTTTAGTGGATATGAGTTTGCCCCCGGTCCAAATGGCAGTATTAAAACGGCGTTTGAGGCTGGTTTTATTACCAATCACGACGGTTGGCGATTGATGCAAAAATCGCGGAATATTTTTACTCACGTCTACGACGAAAATGAGATACTCGTTATGGCTCGCAATATTTATAACGAATTTGCACCGCTGCTGCAAGCGTTGGATACAAAACTTGAAACTTTATCTCACAATCCCGATTATCAATGATGTTTGGACTCTCAGATAATGTTATAAGCGACATTCAGAGCGTTTTACGCAAGCACAGCGAGGTGGAAAAGGTTCTGATATTTGGCTCGCGTGCCAAGGGTAATTACCGCCCAGGGTCCGATATTGATTTGGCAGTAATTGGCAAAGGTGTAGATTATAATCTTTTGCTCAAAATTGGTTGCGAAATCGACGACCTTGAAATGCTCTACGGCGTAGATTTAATTGATTATCAATCCAAACAATCCACACCTATCGGCGAACATATCGATAGGGTGGGGAAGGTATTTTATCAAAAAAAAACTAATTATTCACCGCCCAGAGCAAATTAGCCTGTTCTTTTACGTTTTTGGTAGACCACGTGCGGCCTATGCGGTCGATGCGGCCTTTGTTGGTAAAGGATATAACGGGGTGTTTGAGTTCGCGGATGTCTTTTTCGAGGTAGATGGTGATGCCTTCGATAACGCCTCGGTTGGTGTTGCAGAGCATA
Organism: Bacteroidales bacterium; assembly: GCA_017394445.1. GTDB lineage: Bacteria > Bacteroidota > Bacteroidia > Bacteroidales > UBA3824 > UBA3824. The sequence continues at coordinate 24,704 of JAFPYT010000005.1, forward strand.
CAGCCCGATTTTTTGATATGCAGTCTGATGTCTTTGATGGTGCCGCGGTTTTCTTTGATAAGTTTGAGGTTAGAACTTATGGTAATGCGGTGTTGGTTGCCTATCAATGTGCCTTGAAACTTGCTTACGCACTCTTTTGCACTGCTAACGATAATGTTGTCGGATGCAAGCACAAAGCATTTGTCGGAATTTTCCATCTTTTGCAAATCGCCAACGCAGGTAATCTTAATTGGGTTTTGCGGAGTGCCTTCGGTGGGTGCGGGCGGTTTGGGCAGTTGCCAAACGGCGTAGAGGGTGGCGTTTTGCGAGAAAGTGAAGTTGGTGGCAGCGTTGTTGGCAGATGGGGTGCGAGTCCATCCCAGAAACTTTACATCCGTTACTTCGGGCTTTACCCTTGGGGCAAAACGCGCCATATCCACATTTTCTCCCTTAGCCACACGGCAGTGGTATTGAAAACCGCTGAGGTCTACCGCGCGTCCGTACACGCCTTCGAGGCATAGGTTGAAACTTACCGTTACCGAATCAACTTTGTTTTTGGGCTTTTGAGGACGGTTTGTGGGCGTATTGGGGGTGGGAGAGGGGGATGCCACAGGTGCAGGAGTAATTTGTGGCTCGGGTGCTTGTGGCGTGGGTGCGGGAGTGTTGTCTGCCACAACGTTTTCTGTCGGTTGGGTTTGGGTATTTTGACTGGGGAAAACTATTACCGTAACCTCGTAGCCGGGCATAAGAAATGTGCAGGTGTTGCCAATTGTGTGGCAGGGAATGATTATTGCAGGTTTTTTAGAGCCTGTTTTTACCACCATTACCGAGTCGAATTGGCACATAATGGAGAATGTTACCTCTTGGTCGCGGGGGGCGTATTGGGGCAGGCCGTCGATGCTGTCGGTGAGTTTTTTTGGCGACAGGGTGATGTCGTGGGGGAATTTGAGGTTGCACCCCGTGAGAATGGCGCGGCAGGCCAGCAACAACCAATATTTGATTCTATTTTCCATTTCCGTACTTTTTGAAATATTCAAGTGATGCAGCGGCAATGGCCTCATTCATATCGCGGTCGCTCATAACGATGTCGCTAAGTGCTTGTCCGAGTTTTTTGTCGCAAGCCTTTTTGTCTTCGCCGCCCTTCGACGACAGAATATACTCGGAGTAAGCGCCCGATATTTTTGTTTCGAGTTTTTCGTACTTTTGCCAAGTGCGGAAGGGCAAAATCAACATCAATAGTGCCTGAATAATGCTAACAACAAAGGTTATAGCCGAAATATTGTGCAGAAATTCGGTGTATTTTTCGTTGCCGCCCCAAAACACGTTAGCAAAATTGTACGACAGGGTAAGTACAATAACAATTATGGCAAGAACGTAATAAACTGATTTCCAAAATACTTTTCGTGAAGAACAGTAATTAAACAATTCGATTGCCAAGTTTTTTTCGGATGTATTGGCTACTAATTTCATATATAACTTTGTTATGCTCATTGTGGTATAAAGTTAGGATGGTTTTTCTTTTTTTAATTGTGGCAAGGTTGTTGCTCTTTACATTAGTTTAACGTTAGATGATGCGGGATTATTTTTTGAAGTGTAAAGAAAAAAGGGAGCATTTAGCCCCCTTTAATCATTTTTAATATTTTGCGTAACACCTTATATATCCCCTACCTAATCTCCGGTATCACAAATTTTTCCAAAAAGCACATACCTTCCAATACGAATAGCGAGTGGCGGTATTCAAAGGGCATTCCGCGTTTTTGGCAGGCGTCGGCTTTTTGCCATTCGGTGTCGCAGGTGATGTAGTTTTTGAGTTCGCGCACAAGACGGTCTTTTTGACTTTCGATGGCGGCAGAATTTTTGAGAATGCCGGTGCTTCCCGGTCCTACAAAGTTGCAGAAGATAGCCAAAAACTTCTCAAACTCAGGGAAATGCGTGGGGAATGAAATACCAAAATCCATCTCCGAAAGGTATTCCGACAGAGCCACATCGTCGGCATTGAGTTTTTGCGCGGTGTTGCTGCCTTTGGCAAAATACTCGTAGCCTTGTTCGCCTATGAGGTCGGATGTAAGGCGTATATTTTCAGCCATTTGCACCTTTTGCGGAGCGGAGAGACCTTTGGACACCTCGCTCTTGTTGTCCTTGCGTATCGAGTCGCGTTTTTCGAGGGTGATGTTTTCGGCGCCTTCGCCAAATCCTGCCTTAAAACAGTTGTTGTAATAATCCGAAGCCATCTGTTTGCCAGGGTAAACGTCGAGCCAGTCAAACAAGCGTCCGCCCTTGCCAAAGGGCAGCAGGTCAACGATTGAAACCTGCGTGTAGTTGTTTTCCTTGATGGTTTTGGCGGCGAGTTTTCCGCTGTAAAATAGCAGCAGACCCGTGATGTAGGCGGGCACGGCAAACACCTCGGCGCACGATTGCGAAATGGCACTATAAAATGCTGCAAAGTCGTTGTCTTTCAGTCGGTCTAACACCGCATTGAGATAAAACGGCGAGGTAGACGGATTGTCGATGATGTTTTTGATGTTGGCAATTTTAAACTTGCACGCCGGACTTTCGTGATATTTGTAAACGGCGGTGCGGAATTTTTCGCTCTGTTTGATTACCGACACAAACATACCTGCTGCAAGGCGTAGCGACGACTGTTTAGATAGTTTAAACGCTCTTTCAGCCCTGTCCATAGCCATTACAAGCACGTCGCTGGTAGAGCCGCCCACATCGATACCGAGCATCAAGTTTCTGGTATCCAATGTAATATTGGTGAGCGAATAGTTGCACACAGCCTCGGCTTCGGTGCTCGGGCGGTCGCTTACCTGCACACGGCGGCCTTCTACGGGAATGTTTGCCAACTCGTTGTACATCTGTTGGTATTGAAGTTTGTCTTCTTGGGTAAATGCTCCCGGGTAACTCCAACGCAGTTCTGACGGAATTTTCAACTCGCTGTAAAGGTCGGCAAGCGCGGCAATCCAAACGCTTTTGAGGAAAGATTTTTTCTTTTCCTTGCCCTCTTGGTCGCTGAGCCACTTCATATTATGGTGAAGAATGCCTGCATTGGTCTTGATTGTGCGGTCGTCCATAGAGTGGATTACAAGGTTGCTTTCAAAAATAGGCACGCCTCCCGAAATCTCCTCCTGACGCATACCGTCGGGCACATATTTGCGGTCGTGGTCGTGAACCCACGATTTTATTTGTCCGTTTTCTTGAATCTCGTTTTGGAAAAAGAGGAGTTCGTTTCTGAGCGCGGTTTTCTCGTGCCTTGGGTCGAGGTTTTCTGCACCAGAAAGAAAAACTCTGCGGTTTTGAAACGTAATTGGCTTAACGTCAGGCTGATTGTTTTGCGAATAACTCAGGCAACTATTGTTAGACCCAAAGTCGATGCCCACCACCACATCGTCGAAAACTGTCTCGTGGCTGAGGTCTTTGATTTTACATTCCTCGTTATATTTTTTTATAATAAGATAACCAGCCACACGATCTTTGCCGTTTTCGCGCGAACGGATTTCGATACCGGCAAAAGGCTTGTCTGAGCGGATAATCTCGTAAGGGAAATTGTCGGCTGTGGCAATCTCAACAGGGTATTTTACAATACATTGCGCATTGTTTTCGGCATTGTCGTAGCGAAAGTCGGCATAAATAAGGTTGTCCTTATCGTCGGTGAGAAACTCGCCGCTGTCGAATCCGCCCACTTCGGAGTATTTTTTGTAAAACGGCAAAAACTTAACGTCGCCGCTGTTTGACGGAAATTCGTTGTAAAGGTAGTATGCTGTCCAATTTTTTGATACAAAATCGGGCCACATTATCACATTGCGCACCGCTCCGGTAAACGATTTAATCTTATATTCTTTTACCACAGGGGTAAGCCTGCGACCATCTACCGAAAGATAGAGTTCCACAGCCACCTTGCCGTTTGAGCGTATTACGGCGCGGAGTTCGTGACTGTCGGGACCGGCTGGCGATACCAATTCGCCTATTTTATTCTTAAAAATGTTTAATCCATAACTACTTAGCGGCACGGCAAAATACCACATTTTGCCAGCCTCGCCCGGGTCGAGAGCCTGCATATAATACACCACCGCCTCGGATAATGGCTGATAATCATCAGATTGCACAAACGAACAGAGATATTCGTCTTGAAGGAGAATTTTTTGCGGGTCTACTACACGCGCGCCTTCCGATTCCGAAAATGAGAAAATTCCATTCTTATAATAAAGGTCTTGACGCACCGAAAATAGCGGGTGAAATGGGTCTTCAAAATTGAGTTCGCCATCGAGAACGCCCTCGTCAACAATGTCCACGCCCTTAGCCTTAATCTCTGCAAGCCAGCCTTTTAAGAAAACATAAAGCGACGACAGCGAAAGCGGATCTTTGCCCTCGCGGTTTTGATTTATCTCTTTTTCAAAGTCGGGAATCTTGTTAAAAAAGTTGTTTACAAGCAGATAGAGTTTTTGAATGTTGTCATTGTTGAGGTTGCCAAAGGTGAGCGGGTCGCACAAACGACCATTTCTAAACCACGGCACATCAGGCGATTCTACAAAAGAAGAATTATCTACCGAAGTAAAAAATATAGTGTGCGGCGATGTGGCTCCAACAGGAACATCGTTATAATAAATTATCTGAACAAAAGGTTGCTGTTTTTTAGTGGTGTTCAGTTGTTTTGGACTGCACCAAAGGTCGGTATCCTCAAAAAGCATATCGCCAAACGATGATGCAATATCGTAAATGTCGTTTCCTTCGTTGAGATAGAGCGGTTTGCCAATAGAAATGCGGTCGGGGAAAATCGCCATCAATGCTGCCAAACCTTTCCATTCTTGAATTAGCGAATCATAAAATTTTATCAATCCGCCGGTTTTGATGTTAGCCTCTTTGCGAGTGTATTTAAATGCGTAGGCAAACACGTAAGCCCTTGCCCACGGGTTAGGAAGTCCCGAAACCATACTTGCAAGTACGTTAGCATCAAGGTTTTCGGTAATGTCGCCGGTTTCGATGCCCTGTATATAAGGTGCGGCTTGGTCAAAAAGATGCCACGCTCCTTGAACGTTTTCTTTTGCTCCTGCCGTGCTTTTTATCAATAATGCCTGTGCCATAGTGTGTTATATTTTAAATCCGTAAAGCGAATTGATGGTGTCGTACATCCGTTTTACAAGTTTTTCGATTTTGTATTGGATAGAATCGGTGTCGTGCTGTTTTACAAATTCGTCTTTAAACGAATCGAACGGCGTTCCGAAAAGTCCTGTTTTAAAGGTATATACGGCAATATCATCGTCGTCGGGACGCAACAGCCGCTTGTTGAAATCAAATTTTTTCAACTCTTTTAGGTTCGACACTCCAAACATATCGGCGTTGAACAAGAAATTGCCCAAACCGCCTGCCGAACGGTGCAACTGCCTGAGCCATCCGTCGGTAATGTCGCCCTGAGGCGTTATGCCAAAGTGAAACAGTTCAAAATATTTCTTTATGCCAGTAACTTCTTGTGGAGCAATATCTTCGTAACCCGAAATATTGTTTTTTGCCAACAATCTCGCCTGAGCCGCTGCTACAAAATCGTTGAACTCAGGATAAACCAAAAACGACAACGCTGTTAACGCTGCAAATTTACGTGCAAACTCTTCGGTGCGTTCGGGCGTTATAAAGTCCTTGAAATCAACTCGTCCCGAAGGATTGAGAGCGCGGTAGTAATACTGCACCTCGCGTTTTTGGTTGCGTATTTCGTCGATTTGCTGAATAGGCGTGGCAAAAAAGTCGAGAGCCGCAAACGCTGCCAAAAGTTCTATATAATGGCTGTCGTTTTTTTGCAATGCTCCGCCGGTAACTGTCTCATTACCCGGAGTTTTGGTTTCAAAATCGTTGGTGGGCGTGCCGAGCATATAAAACTTTTGGAAAACACTCTTCACAGTCTTGTCTTCGTTGTAAAACATCATAGCAATCTGCGAGTTGAGCGCAAAATTCTTGCTCGAAGCCACCACCTTTTGACGGCTGCGCAAACTCTCGTCGGGCGGCGTAAATTTAAAGTAAGCCGAAAGCAATGTTGCCCCGAAATTGGCCTTGCTGAGGGTTTTGCCCGGGTCTAAAATATTGATAGCCGCGTTAAAAGCCTTTGGAATAACGGGAATCGACGACGCTCCTGTGCCGCCAAACACCGAACCGCACACAAACACTCGTGCATCGCCGGTTTCGCCAGCATCGTAAATCATCTGAATATATTCGGCAAGTTTTCCGTGGGGATTTTTGGTAACCTCGTCGATAATGCCGTGGTACATCAATAGCGACCCGAGGTGCGTTTGAGCGCGGTAGCCGTGTTTGAGGTCAAACTCGCGCACCTGCGGCGACAGCAAAATGTCGGCAAGAGCCTTTTTGTCGCCATCGGCGTAAGCATATTTTGTAATTGCCTCAAAACTACCGTTTTTAACGGCGTCGCTGTAATCGGGCGTAAAAGTAAAGAGGTTGATTTTTGCGCTAAAAAAAGTCTCTTGAAGAGGGTAATGGGTTTTGTTGTAGCCCTTTACCTTTAAATAGGCATCCTCCACGAGCGATTTTAGTCGTGCAAAGTTGCCATTGTCTAAGTCGGTATCGAGAGCGAGGATATTAATCTCGCAATTATCGGCCATACCCATAGCGCACGTATGCACGAACGCCTCCAAGCACCGCATCCCCGTACCGCCAATGCCTATAAGAAAAAGTGTTTGCTTCATATTCCAATAAAATTTGACACAAGATATGGATGTTTTTTCAAAAAATCAAGGGGGAAGGGGATTTTTTTGAAAAAGCGGCAATTATTCTTCAACTTTTCATCTGATTATGTAAGTTAAAAGATTATCCGAACCTTTAATTTTGACATATACTTCACGATAAAAATCACCAATATTATCAGGATGGTAGGTAACGGATAGCAATGCTGTTCTAGTAGGTTGTATTACTTTTTGGTCGATTTCGGCTTTGGTACATTGGCAGGATGAGAATATGGAATCAATTATTATGTCAGACGATTCTGTGTTGGTAATGGTGAATAAGGCGGTTTTTACGTCTGATTTTGAGATAACATCCTGCTATGAAAGCAACCGTTACGGTGAAGGTGGTTGACACAGTACCGAAGGTAAGCCTTGCCAAGGCAAGTCTGACATTGAATGCAGGGCTTGCAGGCCAAGAAGCTGCAGAGACACAGGTTACGC
>JAFPYT010000325.1 GCA_017394445.1 Bacteroidales bacterium
CGATCCACAAATAATCTCGTATGTTTTATTATAAATATTACCTGTACCTTTGAGCCATACTTTTTGTGACGTAAAATGACGGGATGTGTGATTTTGTTTTTGTATAATTACGGTTGGGATTACCATCGATGGTCGTTCTTCGATTAAATTAGTGTCTATCTTCTTGGATATAAAAATACAAATGATAGTATGCCAAATCACACAATTAAACAAAAGAAACCCCTTATACTCCTTAGAAAAAAGCAATATCATTACAATAGGATAAACCAAAATAAAAACAAAAAATAATACTCTAAGTATGTAATTGTCACTGCATTGAATTGGTTCGTATACAAAAATGAAGTACACAAACAGTATGAATACATAAATTGATACACAAAGAACCGTTCTTTTCATCATCTGGTTATTATTTGTCACTTCGTTTTTTGATTTCGTTTATAATATCTTTTATTCCTTTTATACCATTTTTAGCCACATCTCCACCGACACTCGACAAAACTAGCCCAAACACTACCCAATCTTTTTCATTTTTTTGAATTAAAACAACAGCATAACGTTTAACACCATCTATCACTTTAACATACGCAGGCTTATTGTCTTCTGTTTTGATTAGCAAATGAGTTATATTATACTCCTGATATGTTACGGGTAAAGAGGCCCTGAACGGACCTGTGTCGGACATTGCAACAGATGCCAAAGTTATATCCGCATATCTGTATGCCTTTACGCCCATTACTTGTCCTTTTTTGGCGTAAAGGTAGTCAAAATTTTGATTAATCATTATTGTGTCGCGGATTTTTATCCGATAGTCGTACTCGGGCGCGGTGAGAGTGACGGTGTTGTCCTGCTGCGATGACGATATGGCGGTGTTATATTATTTTACTTGTTTAATCAAGTAATTATGATGCGGTACCACGTTGAATATAATTGCGCCGTTTTCGATACGTGAGGCTACCTCTTTTTTGCCGTCGAAAACTTTGGCAGATGTCCATTTCTTGGGCAGCTGGCGGCTTACGGTTATGGGCTGGTCGAAACAGGTGAGGGGACTCTCTGCACCTACCGAAACTTCTGCCAAATATCCGTCGGAGGTTTTCTTTTCGTTGATAATAAGCGAATTGCGCTCCAAAAGATATTTTGTGGCAGCGGCAAAGGTGGTTACCCAGTAGTCTTGGGCATTGTCGCTTACACATTTAAGGTGTGCGTCGAAATCTGAGGATTTTATGGGCGAATATCCGCCGTCGCCATCAACACCGTGAAGTAGAAAAGTTGTCCAGCCGTTGAAAGGCACAGCGGCGGCAACAGCCTTGTTGAAATCGTCTGCACTTACCACGTGTCCCTCAGGTCCGCAGAGAATCGACGAAATGTCCATAAGGTTTTTGGGCGTGGACTGTTCGCTCTGTCCGCTGCAAGTGCGTGCCGAAATGTAGTATTCTGCCACAATATTGTCGTTGCCGCGCACACAGTAGGGATAAACCATTGTGATACAAGGCTTACCGATTTTTTCTTCGATAATTTGTTTTGAAGTTTCAAGTTGCCTGCGCTGTTCTTGCTCGTCAATTTGGTTGAAATATGGGTGAGTAATGGTGTGCGATGCTATTTCGTGACCATTTTTCGATGCGTCGGCAAATGGTTGCCAATCTTGCACCCAATCTGTTACCAAGTTGAATGTGGCCTTAAAACCGTATTTATCTAAAATTGGCACGGCAATGGGCATTTGGTTTGGTGTACCGTCGTCGAACGAGTAGGTGATAGCCGATTTTTTGAAATCAAACCAAGTGGCTGTGGTGTATTCCTTCGGCGTTTGTGCTGATAATAATAAAGGTGTAGCAAGCATAATTGCTGTAATTAATTGTGATTTCATAATGTGGTTTTATTTATAAAACGTAGGGACGTGCCGTGGCGCGTCCCTACTATTATTAATTATTTTTATTATTCTGCCGGAGCTGCTTCTGGTGCTACATCGGGTGCAGGTGCGGCTGTTACTGGATTAAATATCGAATCGATAAATTCTTGAATAGGCGAACCTTGGTATGGCAGGCCGAAACGTGTGAGCCAGCCTTTTAAGTAGCATATTATAAATAATACGGCAAGTATGATAAGACCCCACCAGAGGAAACGGAGTTTTGATTTTTTCTTTACAAACGGGTCTTTTACACCGATAACTGGGAATTTTACAAGCTGCGTAAATGTTGCGCCAAAGAGCGTGTTTACTTTGGTAGCGGAGTTCAGAGCCCAGCCGTTGGCATTGAGGATAGGCGAGAGGTTGCGTTTGCGTAGTTTGAGCCAAGCCAAAAACATCGACGGTCCTGAAATCAGCAACAAGATTCCAATTATTGCCAAAATCATCTTTGGAATCGACAGTGCTAAGAAACCTGTTGCCGCCGAAGCCAAGAAAGTGCCAATCATACCGAGAGCCATACCGATAGCGGCAAAAATTCCGCAGAATTTGGCAATGTCGAAAGCCTGTTTCTTTTCGCTCAACAGCGGGTCGGCGGGAGGAGTAGCTCCGTCAGCAGGTTTTTCGGTGAGTTTTGTGCCGGCTTCTGAAATTTTGCCGAGAGTATCGCCAGTCATTTTTTCGTCTTTGCTGGCGGCAAACTTGGTTACTTGCTCTTCGATAAACTTGCTTACCTTGCGGTAGGGTGTCCAGAATGATTGACGGATGCTAATTGGGTTGTCAATAATTTTGGTAACGGTAGCATCCCAGTCGAGACCGTCGCGGTCGTAGAAAATGGCGTGCTTGCCGGGCATAAGGTTGTCGATGTCGCCATCGGTAACTGCGGCGGCTATCTGCATAGTTTTGTTTTTTACCTTGTTTACACAGTCGCAGTATAATATGTAAATGCCTGACGAAACAATATCAGCACCGTGTTTGCCCATATCTACCACCTTGATACAGAGGTCGCACGAACGCTGGTCGATAAACAGTGTACCGGCTTGGAAAATAGCCTTGAACTCGCGGTCGTAAAAGTCGGTGAATGTTACAAAGTTGCGCAAGAAAATATGGAAATCGCGGCAGAGGTGCAGCAATTTGTCAACCGAAAGTATAGAATCCGATTCGTCTTTAAGAGCGGCATCCTTGTCGATGAGGTCGAGAATATCCTGCTTGCGGTTTTCGGCAACAATCTGTTTAATAGTGTCGTCGCCGAGCGATTCTACCGACGCGCCTTTCTTATCAGCCTTCCAAGCGGTGTAGGGTGCAAATTTGGCGGCTATGGAGTTCCATTCAGCCTCGGTAATCTGCTCTTTGCCAGCAAAATCGATGTCGAAAATAAGGCGTTTAACATCTGCCATCTTGCCCTGCCAAGCGGGGTTGATGCCTTGCGTAAGGTTGAGAACATTGTTTTCGGAGATTCGTGCAAGGGGGTAAGCCGCAATTTTGTCGATATTGTCGGCGAGGTTTTCGCCAGATATTTTGGTGAGTTCGTCTAATTGAATTTCAAGGGCGTTGCAAGTGTCTTTGTTGAAAGCCACCATTTTGCAGCGTACAAAATAGTCGTCTACCTTGGTTTTTACAGCATTGTAGGCATTGAGGGCAGCCTCGGTGTCGCCGCCGTAGGGTAGGATAGAGGCAGCGTTTGATATCGATTGCGAATGCCAAGCGTCGTAGTCGGCACATTCGGCATAGAATTTTTCCACAAGGTCTTTGTCAACGCCGGGTTCGCCGCTGCGGTCTTGCTGAGAGCCAGTAGTTTCAATAATGGCGTGGATGATTTTTTGGAGAGGCTCGCTGTCGGTAGATTTTTCGGTGATGATGCTGTCGCCGTTAAACTGAGTTTTGGCAAAAATGGCGATAGTGTCGGAGGTGTCTTCGATAGAGATAGAGTCTTTCTCTTTTTGTAGGTTGGCAAGAATCTGCTTTGCCGATTTGTAGAGTTTCTTTCCCTCGTCAGAGTTTTGGTTGATGTCGGATAGCTTAATCTCCGAATTGTGTTTTAGCAGCAGATTGTTGTCGGTAATCACGTTGGTAATCCATTTGGCAGTGGCTACCACGTCTGGCACTCTTATTTTGCCGTCTTTGTCGGCATCAATCATTTCAAGGGTTTTGTCGTCGAACTCCAAACCCGATGTAGGGCAGCTGAGCACTGTCCACATTTTTTCGTCAAGTTCGTCCAAGTGCGCAATGTCGTCGCCCGATTCGATGCTCACACGGGTAACGCCGCCTATTTTGGAGAATTTCCATTTGTAAGATGACTTCTTTTCTTCCATATTGTTTTTTGATTTTGATTACATTCCTCCACCCATTTGGTACACCACTTTGGCAAGTTTTCCATTGCTGTAAACTGCTTCGTAGGTGGTTTGTCCGCTGCGATCGTATTTGGCAAATTTGCCTTCGAGCACACCGTTTTTGTTGTAGTTTTTTTCGGCTTGTGGGCGACCATTGGGATAAAATTCTGTCCATGTGCCAAATGGACGTCCGGCTTTGTATTCTTCGCGACGGAGCACTTTGCCATCACCTTGGCGGTAAAACCAAACTCCGTCTTTTTTGTCGTCAACGTACTGACCTTCGATTACGGGGGTGCCAATTTCGTTGTATTCAATAAAGCGTCCGTGGTGAAGACCATCTTTGTACGATTCTATCATTGTTTTTTTGCCAGTTTCGTCGTAGTAGGTAACAACGCCGTCTTTGAGATTGTTTTTATAATTAATAGTGTAGCGGGGTACGCCGTTGTCGAACCATGCGTTCCAAGTGCTGTCCATCATGCCGTTGTGGATTGCTCCGTTCATTTCGCGTTTGCCGTTTTCGTAAAAACGTTCCCAAAAGCCTTCTTCTTTGTTGTTTACAAAGACGCCTCGGTAAAAAACTTTTCCGTTTTCGTAGTTTACAAGGTAAGGTCCGTTTTTTTCGCCATTGCTGTAAACTGCTGTTTTCCAAGTTTTTCCGTTATCAAAATACCATGTCCACAATCCAGTCATTTTGTTGTTGGCATAGTCGCCTTCGTTGCCTTTTTGTCCGTCTATTTGGTAATAGATCCAATGTCCGGTTTGAACGTCGTTGTCAAAATCGCCTTCAAAGTGCTTTACAATTGTGGTTTTGTCGGCGGCTGTTGTGTCGGTACGATACCAGATAGCATGACCGTTTTTTTTGCCGGCAGAATAATTTATGTCCGACTCTTTGCGACCGTCGGGGAAAAATCCTTTGTGCAGTCCTTCTTTAAGTCCTTTGCGGTATAGTCCCGATGAGGTAACTGCCCCGTCCTCGTTCCAAAAAGTCCAGACACTATCGCGTAGATTATCTTTCATGCGGCCTTCGCTCTGTTTTTTGCCATTTTGATACCAAAACGAAACAATGCCGTTTTCGATATTCTCTACGCTACGTTTTTTGCCGTCTTCGTAATAAGAGTAAGATGTGCCAGTGGGTTTGCCGTCTTTGTAAGTTTTTTGTGTGGCAATTTTACCGTTGTTAAAGAATGTTTTCCACAATCCATCTTTTACACCGTTTTTGTAATTGCCTTGTTCTTTGATAGTTTTTTCGTCGGCATAATAGGTGATATATGTTCCATTGCCGTTTTCTACAGTAGGTTTTCCGGCGTTGGTGTAGGCGCTTTGCACAATACAATCGCCAGCAGTGCATTTCTCTACAAGAATTAGCGAACCGTTGATGTTGTAATAATTCCAGATAGAATCTTTTTTGCTGTCGAGATATTTGCCTGTAACTTTAGGGGTTCCGTCGATATTAAATTCGCTGTATAGTCCCTGAGCCTTGCTCATATACACAAACCCTTCGCTTTTGAGATTGCCGTTTTCGTAGTAATAAGCCATTCTGCCGTTTACTGCGCCCATGTAGTAGTCGATCTCTTTGTTTAGTTTGCCGCTTGGGGTATAGTATTTCCACCGTCCGTCGGGGTGTCCGTTTTTAAACTGGCCTTCGCTTTCTTTGATTTCGGTTTTTTCGTAGTAGCGTATAATGTACTCGTCTTGAGCCGAGGCCGATAAAACAGCCGTGGCAAACAGTATCATCAATGGATAAGTTTTCATTTTTGTTGAGACTTGGTTTTGAGAAACTCGTTTTCGTTTTTGAGTTCGCCAATTTGACGTTCAAGATCTTTTACGTGCATAATTTGATCTGTAATGTTTTTTGATATAACCATAACAGATTTGAGAACGTTTTGTTCGTCGCGGGTGGGAGTGTATATTTCGTTGAGATAGAACTCTTTACCATTAAATTTGTAGTGGTTTATCTGCGCATGAACAAGACCTTGGCTAAGGTGTTCGATTATAGTGTTAAATTTATCAACCTCTTCTTTTTCAACCAAAAAGCTGCGGATATCTTTTGCTTCGATGTCGCCGATAAGCATTTCAATGCCGCCGAGAAAACGGTTGTTGGCGGTAACAAAGTAGCCTTGGGCATCGAGTTCGTAGTATCCAGCCGAATTGTTGAGCATAAATTCCATCTTGCGGAGTGCCTGACGCGACTGCTCGGCTTTTTCGGTAAGTTTTTGGATGGTAGATTGCGAAGTTTCGGCTTGGTTTTCGTAATCGTCGTGAAGTTTTTGATATTTAACAAGTTCGTTTTTGTTAATTTCCTGAAGGTTCTCAATTTGAGCCTTGAGGTTTTCAATATTTTTGTGCACTTCGGCCTCTTGCTGTGCAAGTCGTTCTGATTTTTCTGACGATTCTTCAAGCAGTTTGGCTGTGTTCATGTTAATCTTAACGTTGGCGATTGTGGCAGCGATGGTTTCGCCGATTTTTTCGATAAACTCTACTTGGTATTTTTCGATTACGCGGAACGATGCAAGCTCAACAATACCAAATGTTTCGGCGTTGACTTTGAGGGGAACGATTACCAAACATGTCGGGTCGGCCTCGCCTAAGCCGCTGCTGATGTGTACGTAGCCTTTGGGAAGGTCGGTAAGATAAACAGTTTCGTTTTCGCGAAAACACTGACCGATAAGGTTTTCTCCGATTTCGATACGCTGTTTGGCATATTTAAGACGGTCGTAGGCGTAGAAAGCCGTAAGATCAAGGTGAATATCATCCTTGTCGCTGTCGTCAACAATGTAAATGCCACCCATGTTGGCATCAAGGTAGCGGACGAGTTTTTCGATAACTTTGTTAGAAAGTATCTGCATATCGTCGCCCACATTACGCAAAAGTTCGTTGAATTCGGCAAGACCCTGCGATGCCCAGTTGCGTTGAGCGTTTTCGTTCTTTCGCTGTTCGGCGTCTTTTTCGGCTTTAATAAGGTTGTCGCGCATCACAAGCAGTGAGTTGGCAAGCACGTCGTGTTTACTTTTGGGTTTAAATTCGGTGGTAAAATCACCTTCACCAATCTTGATTGCAAATTGCGAAGTTTCTTTGAGGTTGGTGATAAGCACTTGCAACGATGCTATCATATCGCCAATTTCGTCGTTGCGTCCGGCGCTCGACACCTCGGGCAATACTCCCCGGCTTATCTTGTTGATGATGGATTTGATTGATGATATTGACGAAATCATTGAACGGCTCATGTTGAAACCGATTAAAAACAGGGCAAATAAAACTATGAGGGTAGCAATGCGGAGGGTTTTAAACGAATTGTCGATATTGTCTTCAATTTGGGCGAGGTTTTGCGAAGACAATCTGTAAAACATGTTTGCCAATTTGGTGGTTTGAAACAAAACCGTGCGGTGCATTTCGGCAATACGTCCCTCGATGAGTTCGTTACGTAGCGATTTTACAGTTTCAAGGTCGTTGTTAGATTTGGCATTCAAGAGGTTGTCCATATACTCCTCGTGAATATAAAAAAGCGAGTCGGTTTTTTCTGCAGTGGCATAATAGAGGTCGCGCTCAGCATCGCCCCACAAATCATGCTGCACAAAATTGAGAATCTGTTTGTTGAGCGAGTCTAACTGAATGCCGTGGCAAGCGTCGATTTCGTTGCTGATTTTTTTTGCTGCGGGCAACGAATCTGATAGCAGCGTCCATTTGACGAGCAAACTGTTGGTTTGTTCTATAAGGTCTTTGTAATTTTCGGTAAACAACATTGACGGGTAAACTACCGAAATGTTGTTGTTGAGCAATTCACTGCTTTTTTGTTGGCTGCTGCTATGCAAATAATAGGTTACAAGCATCAGCGCGCCCAATACGCCGAAGCTTAATATCAATTTGAGTTTTACTGTAAAATGAAAGCCGGATTTCATCTTATTTTTCTTTATTAATTGGTTTTCAAATAAATAGCCTTTTTAGCGAACTAAATCGGCATATAAAGTTATGCAACAAATACACCATTTGCAAATTTTTTTATAAAAAAATTTTTTTAGTGCATAATTTTGTACACCAACTCTTGCAAAAGTGCCCCTGGATCGGTGGTAGCGTTGCCCACTCCTTTGCTTTTTAGGTCGTATTCGCGGAGCAGCGATATTGCCTTTATCACTTTTGGTGCGGGAAATCGTTTTTGAGCTGCCTGATAATCTTTTAAAAAGAATGGATTGCAGCCAAGTGCCGCCGCTTGAGTGCGCGAATCGTCGCGGATATGCTGGTTGAAAATCAGCAGTTTGCAAAAATATCCGTATAATGCGGTGATAGTGAGCACAAGTGGGTTGTCTTTCTGATTTTTAGAAAAATGGTCTACAATACGGGCGGCTTTGAGCACATCGCCTGTCCCAATGGCATTTTGCAATTCAAAATTGTTGTAATCTTTGCTTATGCCGATATTGTCTTGAATGTTGGCGGGCGAAATATTTGTGCCTGCTGGCAATGCAATGGCGAGTTTGTCTATTTCGTTGGCAATTTTTGAAAGATCGTTGCCGAGATAGTCGGTAAGAAGGCGCAGCGCAACGGGGTCGATAGTGTAGCCTTTGTCTTTGATGTAGCTTTCTGCCCACGACGGTATCTTGTTGTCGTAAAGTTTTTTAGAGGTAAAAAGCACACCAGTTTTTTCGATAGCTGAGGCAAGTTTTTTGCGTTTGTCTAATTCTTTGTATTTGTGACACAGCACAAGAATGGTGGTTTTTTGAGGCTTTTGTACATAAAATACAAGGTCTTCGATTTTTTTCAAATCTTGCGCCTCTTTTACTATCACCACCTGATGCTCAGCCATCATAGGAAACCTCTTCGACAGATTGTCTAAGTTTGCAACATCGGTATCCTTACCGTAAACTATGGTTTGATTAAAAGTTTTTTCGTCGTCGGTGAGGACATTTTTTTCGATATACGCCGCAATTTGGTCAATAAAATATGGCTCATCGCCCTGCAAAAGGTAGATGGGCGCATATTTTTTGGCTTTGAGGTCTGCCATTATGCCTTCGTATGTAGATGCCGCCATTTTGCAATGTTTTAAAAGCGCAAGTGTTTAACACTCTGACAATTGTTGATAATTTCTTTGAGCGACTTGATGCCTATTTCGAGATGCTGGTCTACATAATCGTGAGTAACCTTGTTGTCGGATTCGCGAGTTTTTACGCCCGACGAAATCATAGGCTGGTCGGATACCAATAGCAGTGCGCCAGTGGGAATCTGGTTTTTGAACCCAACGGTAAATAGAGTTGCGGTTTCCATATCCACAGCCATAGTGCGTATTGTGCGGAGATATTCTTTAAAATCGTCGTCCCATTCCCACACGCGGCGGTTGGTGGTGTATACAGTGCCTGTCCAATAGTCGCGGCCGGTGTCGCGCACCATTGCCGAAACTGCACGTTGAAGGTTGAACGCAGGTAATGCAGGCACTTCGGGCGGGAGATATGCATTGCTTGTACCCTCGCCACGGATAGCGGCAATTGGCAGGATTAGGTCGCCTAACTGGTTGATACGCTTTAATCCGCCGCATTTGCCAAGAAACAGCACTGCCTCAGGACGAACCGCGCTCAGCAAGTCCATAATGGTGGCAGCGTTTGGGCTTCCCATTCCAAAATTGATGATAGTGATACCCTCTGCCGATGCGTTAGGCATGTTTTTGTCGTCGCCCAAGATAGGCACGTTGTACTTGTTGGCAAATAGTTCCACATAGTGCTGAAAGTTGGTAAGCAGTATATGCTTGTCGAAATTTTCGAGTTCGCGCCCGGTGTATCGGGGCAGCCAATTGTTTACAATTTCTTCTTTGGTTCTCATGTTTCAAATTTTTTTATTAGTTTCGCCTTGTTTTATTTCCACAAAGATATGCAAAAAATTAACTTACCGCCGTGTAATATTTCAATAAAAAACGGTTTACAAAATAAATACATTTTTGACATTATACGAAAAAAATATTTAGTGCTTACGCCCGAAGAGTGGGTGCGGCAGCATTTTGTGCATTTCCTTATTGATTATAAGCACTATCCGCAAAGTCTTATGCGCACCGAAAACGGGTTAAAACTATTCAACACCGTTAAACGAAGCGATATTGTAATCTACAATCGCAATGCTGAGGCGGTGGCTTTGGTAGAATGTAAAGCTCCCGAAGTAAAAATTTCGCAAAGCACGTTCGACCAAATAGCCCGTTATAATATTCATTTTAATGCACGTATATTAATGGTAACCAACGGAATAGATACCTATTGCGTAAGAATTGGCAACGACGGTAGTTATCAATTTATTCAGGATATTCCTGATTATAAAGATATTTAATCTTCAAATACCGACATAAAATTATATCTTACCACCAACAAAAAGAGTATGCCCGCCAACATTATCAGTTTGGCAAAGTTGGATGCAAAATGATACTGCTTTTTTTCTTTCATTGTCAACACTTTGTAAGCCAAAAATATAAGCGGCAGTATGAGCATTACCCCAAAATAAATAGCCGAAATAGTATCGCAAAGAAATTTGTGCCAAACCACTATCAAAGCTGCTATTGTGCAGGCTATTAGCACTACAATAACAATTTTTGAAGCCATTACGCCGATAACCACAGGCACAGTGCTGCGGCCAATTTCGCGGTCGCCATCAATATCTTCGATGTCTTTGATTATTTCGCGGTAAAATGTTGTTACAAAGGCAAATATGCCAAATGCACCTGCCCAATAGAACAAAAGGTTGAGGTCGTATACTCCGTTGACAATCATTACATTATCGGTAGCCATCTGACCTGGAATTTCGTATGCCACAGGCAACAGCGGAATCAATCCCGTAAGCAAAGCCACAATCACATTGCCGAGCAAAAACATTTTTTTGTAGGTGGAGGAATAAAACCACAGCAATCCCGACACAAAGGGAAAGAAAAATGCAAACACCCACACCCCGATACGCAGCGAAACCATCGCGCCAAGTATGCAGGCAACGATATTGAGTCCAAGATGCCAGGCAAGAGCGTTGCCTCGGCTAACATCTGTGCCTACCACCACATTGTCGGGACGGTTGATCATGTCGGATTTTGTGTCGAAATAATCGTTGATAATGTAACCACCCGCAGCTATCATCACCGTGGCAGCAGTTAGAAATATGAAATCAAGCACGGTAAATGTGGGTTCAAGTTCGTAAAGCATAAGTATCGGGCGCACAAGGCACACGTTGATAAGCACTTGCAATAATGCTATCATCAATAGGTTTTTTACTCTTATAACTTTAAAAAATGCTTTCATTGTCTTTATTTTTAGGTTCTATACCCGCAATTCCACCGGGATATGTTTTTGAAAACTCTGATATACTTTCGCTTATGTAACTGTAGATTTTTTTTAATGTGGGATATTGGTTTAGCATTTCGAGATGATAGTTGAGAATGCGTGTATCGTTGCGCACCGCAGGACCGCTTTGGCACAGTATAGGGTCGTTTTCTAACGCCTTGCGGATGGTTTCGTGGATGAGCGGTTCAAGAAGTGCATAATCCACATCTTCCTTAGCCATAAGCATTTTTGATGCGGCAATTACATGGTTGGTAAAATTGCAGGCAAACACTGCGCTAAGGTGCAGAATACGTCTTTGCGCCGAGGTCATTTCTCTCACATCGGTAGAAAGCGAATCGGCTAACAACTTTATTTTTTGAGCTGTAATTTCGTCGCTACTCTCTATCAGCAACGGCACATGGGCAAAGTCTACATTTACGCTTTTTGAAAACGTTTGTACGGGGTAAATTACACCGCATTTTTTGAAAAAACGTTTAAGCACATTAATGTCGGTTGTGCCGCTTGTATGAAGCACTATATGATTGGTTTTGAGTGCAGAAGCGGCAGAAACAATGCCATTGTCGGCGGTAACTATAAAATAAATATCGGCGTATGGAGTAATCTTTTCCAACTCTAATACCGGCACTACCGAAAAGCGGTTGCACAGTTCGCGTACGTTGGAGGCAGTGCGTCCATACACGCCTACAACATTGTGTCCCGCCTTTTTCAACGCCGGAACAAGGCTCCATGCCACATTTCCCGATCCAAAAATAAAGATGTTCATCTTTCTGTAATAAAATATTATGCAAAGATTAGAAAATATTTTTATTTAGCAAGTTTTTTTTGCAATTTTGCACAAAAAAATTAGAAAAATGCAAACCAACATATTGGCAGTAACGGGAAATCCAGTATTGCACAGCCTAAGTCCTGTGCTAATGAATGGTGCTATCAAAGCCAACAACTTACAATACAGATATTTAAGACTTTCGGCTAATTCTGCCGAAGAAGCCATTAAGGTATTTAAGCTCCTTGAAATGAAGGGAATGAACGTTACTGCGCCCTTTAAGCAAGATGTTATTCCTTTTCTCGATAAATTGACTGATAATGCTAAAAAAGCGGGTGCAGTTAATTGCGTTTATCCCAAAAACGGCGTTCTCTGTGGCGACAATACAGATATCACTGGCGTAGAAATATGCTTGAAGCGTTATCCCGAATTTCTTAAAGATGGGAAAATGCTTGTTGTGGGTAGCGGAGGTGCCACTCAGGGGGTGATTATTGCAGGTCAGAATCTTGGTTTAAAGGTAACTGTGGCTGCAAGAAATCAAGAGGCATTACATAAATTGCAAGAAAGTTTCGGCGTAATGGTAGAGCCATTGCAAAATATTGAAAATCTTATAGTTAATTACAAAATAATAGTTCAAGCACTGCCTTCGGGCGTTAAGGTTTTTGATCCCGAATTGCTGACAAAAGATTGCTTGATTTTGGATGCTAACTACAAGGATTCGATTTTTGAACCTTTTATTAATAAAATTGGTTTTAAGTTTCTGTCGGGTAAAGATTGGCTTGTAAATCAAGCTGTTCCGGCTTTTGAAACTTTTACTGGTAGCTCCACCACTGCCGATACAATGTATCAGGCTTTGCAAAACTACACCTTTAAATATAGTAAACGAATTGCCCTGACAGGATTTATGGGTGTGGGCAAAACCACTTCGGGGAAAATTCTCGCCAAACTCACTGGCTACCGTTTTGTAGATATGGACGATGAGATTGAGGCTCAGGAAGGTATGAAAATTACCGAAATTTTCAAGACCAAAGGTGAAGATTATTTTAGAAAAATAGAAACCGACATGCTCCGTCGCTATGCCGGCGAACATAATATAATACTCTCGTGCGGAGGCGGCACAGTAAAAAATGCCGTTAACCAAGAGATATTGCGAAACGATTTTGTAACGATATGGCTTTATGCCACAGCGCGTTACTGCATAGATGGATTGGATATTTCAAACCGTCCGCTGTTGCAGTGCGACAACCCTCTCAAAGCCGCCGAAACAATGCTTTCGGAGCGAATACCATTCTACGCTTCGTGCGCTTACGCCGTGGTGAGCGTAGAAAATTTAAAAACAGAACAAATTGCTCAAAAGGTTTATGAACAAATTAGTAGAACATTCGGAATATAACGCGGATTTTACCATCCCGTCGTCAAAAAGTTATATGCAACGTGCTGTGGCATTGGCAATTCTCGCCGATGGCAAAACTGTGCTGCACAATCCTGATTTTAGCAACGATTCGCTGGCTATAATCGAAATAGCCCGCAAACTTGGTTGTAGCGTGCAAAACAGCTCCGACCGTGTGGAAATCAAAACATTCAACACCATTACCGAAACCAATCTTTCGGTAGGTGAGGCGGGCTTAGGGCTCAGGCTTTTTACGCCGGTGTGCTGCCTTTTTGGAACTAATATTACCATTGGCGGCTACGGCACATTGCTCAAACGTCCTATGCTTATGATGGAAAAACCGCTTGCCGACCTTGGCGCAAAGGTGAAAACTACCAACGGATATATTCCTATCACTATTTCGGGTAAACTCACCGGCGGCGAAACCGAAATTGACGGCAGCGAAAGTTCGCAGTTTCTTACAGGTTTGCTAACTGCCTTACCCTTAGCCGAAAAAGATTCTATTATCCGTGTAAAAAATCTCAAAAGTACGCCATACGTGGATATGACTTTGGATATTATCAAACGTTTTGGCGGTGAAATCACCAACTACAACTATCAGACATTCGGCATCAAGGGCGGACAAAAGTATCATGGTATCAACTATACCGTGGAGGGCGATTGGAGCAGTGCGTCGGGACATTTAATTGCCGGTGCAACAGCCGGAAGTGCAACTATTTACGGTCTTAATCCCGCTTCGCTTCAAGCCGACAAAGCCATTATCAACGTGCTGATGAATTGCGGCGCACATATCGAAATCGACACTGAAAAAGTTGTGGTAAAAAAACGTGAGTTGAATGCATTCCGTTTTGATGCCACCGATAGTCCCGACCTTTTCCCCGTGCTTGCAAGTCTCGCCGCTCAGTGCAATGGTGTATCTATTATAAAAGGTGTAACCCGCCTTGCACACAAAGAGAGCAACCGCGCACTTGCTATTCAAGAAGAATTTGGCAAGTTGGGCATCAACATACAGTTAGATAGCGATAACATGCTTATCACCGGCGGAAAAATTACTGGCGGAAGAGTATCAAGCCACAAAGACCACCGTATGGCAATGGCGCTCGCTATTGCGGGTCTTAATGCTGTTAATCCTGTGCAAATAGATGATGCCGACGCTGTTAGCAAATCGTACCCAAAATTTTGGGACCATTTTTATATGTCGCTTAAATAATGAAACAGTACAACTCACATAAGATATATAATATCAGCCTGATATTCATTATTATAATGCTGACCTACGTGGTAAAGTTGTTCTGCATTCAAGTTTTGGATTCGCAGTACAAAATGTCGGCAGAGAGTAATGTGTTTAGGCGTGTGGTAGACTATCCCGCTCGAGGATTGGTGTTTGACCGTAACGACAAGTTGTTGGTTTACAACGAATCAAGTTACGACCTTGTGGCTGTGCCAAACAAAGTGCCGCCGTTCGACACCGTTGACCTCTGCAATATTCTTGGCATATCGGTTGAGGCGTTTAAGGCAGAGTTTCAAAAGGCTGTAAAATATGCTCCATACAAGGAAAGCGTTATCCATAAGCAAATTACCAAACAGCGTTACTCGTATTTGCAAGAAAAAATGTATAAGTTTATCGGGTTTGACGTTCAGGAGCGTACCGCCCGTCGCTACGAGTATAATGGTGCAGCGCATGTTCTCGGTTATGTGCGCGAGGCCGACCAAAAATTTATCGAGGCTAATCCTTACTACAAACCCGGCGACTATATCGGTGTGGCTGGTATCGAAAAATCTTACGAAGAGGTTTTGCGTGGCAAAAAGGGTCAAAAAATCTACGTTGTTGACGTAAGAAACCGTATTCAAGGTAGTTACATGGACGGTAAAAACGACACCGCTGCCGTTGTGGGCAAAAACATAACTTCTACTCTCGACATCGATTTGCAAATGTATGGCGAGGAGCTTATGCGCAACAAAATTGGCAGCATTGTGGCAATTGAACCCGAAACCGGCGAAATTCTTGCTCTTGTAAGTTCGCCCGGATATGATCCTAACCTTTTGGTGGGTAGCGATTTGGCTATAAATTATCCTAAGTTGCTGCGCGAAAACTTTACGCCAATGTTTAACCGCGCTATTATGGCGTGCTATCCTCCGGGGTCTACTTTTAAACCCATCAACGCTCTTGTGGGATTGCAAGAGGGGATTATTACACCAAGTTCGGCTTTCCCGTGTAATGGCGGTTTTAGTATTGGTAGTCACGTGGTTAAGTGTCACCATGCAGGAAGTCTCGATCTTGTGCCAGCTATTCAGCACTCGTGCAATGCATATTTCTGTTACGAGTTTACCAAAATTATTGGCGACAAAAAATACCGCCGTGCCGACAGTGCTTATTCTAATTGGCGTCGCAGAGTGCAGAGCTTTGGGCTTGGCGTAAAACTCGGTAGCGACCTTTCGCAAGAAAACAAAGGAATTATCTATACCAAAGATTATTACAACAAGTTTTATGGCGAAGGGCATTGGAGCGCGTTTACAATTATTTCGCTCTCTATCGGTCAGGGTGAGTTGAGCTTTACGCCTTTGCAAATTTGTAATGCCTGCGCCACCATTGCCAACCGTGGATATTATGTTATTCCTCACATTGTTAAGCACATCGAAGGTCAAGACACCATTGCCCACCGACTTACCGAACATCAAAACACCGGCATCGACCCCCGACATTTTGAACCCGTAATTCAAGGTATGCGTGCTGTGTGCGAATATGGTACGGGACGTTCGGCACAAGTTCCCGGCATAGCAGTTTGTGGCAAAACAGGAACAGCCCAAAACCCTCACGGCAAAGACCACTCGATTTTTGAGGCGTTTGCACCTATGGAAAATCCCAAAATTGCAGTTGCCGTCTATGTGGAAAATGGCGGATACGGAGCCACTTACGCCGCACCAATAGCAGGATTAATGATAGAAAAATATCTCAAAGGCGAGGTTTCGCGCAAAGACGTAGAAAAGCGTATGCTCGATGCCGACCTAATTGGTCCGCTTTTGCAAAATATGAAACAAGACTCAGTTAAAGCAGCAGCCAAAAAACTATGAAACACAGAGGTGGAAACATATTTTTATCAATTGATTGGGTAACGGTGTTGATTTACACCGTGTTGGTAATTCTTGGGTGGATTAATATCTATTCGGCAGTTTACGACGAAAGCCACAGCAGCATACTATCAATGTCGCAACGATATGGCAAGCAGCTTGTGTGGATAGGTATTGCATACGCAATTATTACAATTGTAATGGCATTTCAGGCAAGGGCGTACTCTATTTTTGCATATATAGTTTACGGATTGTTTATTATCGCTTTAGTATTGGTGTTGATAATAGGCACAAAAACTAATGGTGCACGCTCGTGGTTTGTGATTACAGATTCTATTAAATTTCAGCCTGCCGAGTTTGCCAAGTTTGCCACTGCGCTTGCTATTGCCAAGATAATGAGCAGTTTCGACTTCGACATTTCGCGGCTAACATTCCCTTGCATTAAAAATATGCTTAAAATTGCCGCTGTTATTTTATTACCAGCCGGATTAATACTTTTGCAGCCCGACATGGGTTCGGTGCTTGTGTATGCAAGTATGATTTTTGTAATGTACCGCGAAGGTTTGCCAGGATATTTTCTCGGCTTAATAGTGTTGGTAATTGCAGTGTTTATCTCCACATTGCTCTATCCGCTAACCGTGGTGATTACGGGCTTGCTGATATTGGCAGAGTTGGGCTATTTTCTTTATCGTCAGCGAATTGTAGAAACTGCTATTAGTACAGGCGTACTTGTAGTGCTTTTTGGCATAATGTGGGTTACAAACCATTTTGTTTTGCACGACAAATTTCCATTGGATAGGATTTTGCTGGCTTCGGCTTTAGTATGGTCGGCGTTATGCCTTGGTTTTGCTTACGTCAAAAAGAATTGGGCTGTGGCAGTAACAATCTTTATATTAATGGGTTCATTGATAATGATGTTTTCGGTAGATTACATTTTTCACAACATAATGACCCAACACCAGCAAACGCTTATCAACGTTTTTCTTGGAGTTGAAATCGACCCTCAGGGCACAGGTTACAACGTAGAACAGAGCAAGATAGCCATAGGTTCGGGTGGTCTCACTGGCAAAGGATTTTTGGAAGGAACGCAAACCAAATTTAACTTTGTGCCCGAGCAAGCCACCGACTTTATATTCTGCACCGTGGGCGAAGAATGGGGTTTTGTGGGTACAACTATTATTATTGCATTGTTTTTAACGCTGATAATCAGAATAATGTGGCTTGCCGAACAGCAACGGTCGGCATTTTCGCGCATTTATGGATATTGTGTGGCATCGATTTTATTTCTTCACCTTGCCATCAACGTGGGTATGACCATAGGAATGGTGCCGGTGATAGGTATCCCTCTGCCGTTTTTTAGTTATGGCGGCAGTTCGCTGTGGTCGTTTACAATATTGTTGTTTATTTTTATAAGGTTGGATGCTTCGCGCGATGAGCAGTTGTAAGAGGTTATCTCTTATAAAAATTCATCTCGTCGACATATTCCCAAACTTTTGGCGGCATATAAAAACGCACATCTTTGCGAGCGGCGATAGATTCGCGGATAAAAGTGCTCGAAATTTCTATAATTGGCGTTTCAACTATCTCTACATTAGGATGATTGGCTAATTCTCCCACAGCACAATCTTTGCGCGGAAAAACAATAATATGATAATTGGCAAGTATTTGGTCGGCGTTTTTCCATCGAGGAAAATTAGCCACATTGTCGCTACCCATTATTAGGTAAAACTCGCGTTTGGGATATTTTTCGCTCAGATATGTAAGAGTGTCGATAGTGTACGATGGTTTGGGCATATTAAACTCCACATCGCAAGCGCGAAATTTGTCAAAACCATCTATTGCCCTGTGCACAAGTTCTAAACGCTGGTAGTCGGGCAAGAGCGAAAGTTTTTGTTTAAAAGGGTTTTGCGGACTAACAACAAACCACAACTCGCTGATGCCGCCATACTCCACAAGGTAGTTGGCAAGCATCAGATGTCCGTTGTGTATCGGGTTAAACGACCCGAAATATAGTCCAGTCTTCATGTATTACTACTCGTTTTGGCGGTAGATAGATTTTGCTTTCTCTGCCCAGATATTGCCGTCAACAGCAATGCCGAGTTTTTCGTCTTCGTAGTTGGCAAAAGGTCCAATCGAAAGAAGCTTAAATGATATACCCTCAAAGAGAGCGTCTTTAAACTGTTCGTAACTTCCCGACGAAACGGCAGCGGGGCTGTGCGAAAATTCGTATGCGCCAATACGTTTTAGTTCGTTAAACGAAACTTGAAACCAGAATAATTCGCGGGGACTTGGACCTGCGGGCACACCAGTAACTTTTTCTTTGGTCTTTTTGTAAAAGATGGTGGCGTTTTCGGCTTGCTGCTTGCAGGGGAAGGGTCCGATTACAATCTGACGTCTGCCAACGCCTTTCCAAACCGCCTTTTCAAATACTTTTTTAGTGCCGGACATAATTTTAGATGCGCCAGAGAGTATTTCGATGTCGCGTTTTTTGGCATCTAACCTAATGCCTATCGAAAACCAGTAAAGAATTTCGGGGTCGCCATCGTCGGTAATGTCAACGGGCGATGCAGGGGTAGTAGCAGGCTTGCCATCTTTTTCGGGTATACCGTTTTTGGCAGATGCATTGAAACATAAAGCAGTTAATACCGCAGTAAGAACCATTAGTAATGTTATTTTTTTCATAGCGTTGTATTTTTCGTTGTTAACTATGTTGTAAAAACAAATTTTATACCATATAATCGGCTTACAAAGTTACCAAAAATTTTTGTCTTTTTTAGTAACTTGTAACAAAATTATTCATATATTTGCTTTGTTAAACAAAACTCAAAAACACTAAAAGATGAAAAAACTTATTTATGCGGCAATGGTGACCGCCTTATTAGGAGCTACATCGTGCGTTCCTACCACCAACAACAATAATAAGCCCAACGGCAAGGAAACCGAAATTACGGACAATACCACCGACAATAATTCTAAGCCCGACGATAAGGTGCAACCCACTCCCGACAACAATGAAGGCAAAGACAACAAGGACGACAAATCTAAAAAAGACGACCCGAAAGACGACAATTCGTTCAAGTCGGCAGAAGGCAGATTCTCAATCAATTTCCCGATGCCTCCTGCTGGTCCTACCAAAAATTCTTACACCACCAAGGCTGGCACTATCGAAAACGTTCAGTATGTTTATTCTAAAAACGACAAGGCAAGCTATTTCTTAAGTTATTCCGACTATCCTGCTGGTGCTGTTACAGATGCCAACGTGGAGGCTACTCTTAAAACTCAAGCCGAATCGTTTATGAAAAACATCGGCAGCAAAATCGACAAATCTTCGTCTGAGCGTCTCGACGGCAACAAAGGTCTTTCGTTCTCGGGCAAACGCGACAAGCTTGTTATCAATATGCGTGCTTTCTTTGTGGGCAAACGCTACTATCAGTTTGGCACAATTGCCGAAGAATCAGAAATTTCTACCAAAGAGAGCAACAAGTTTATCGACTCGTTTAAAATTAAGTAAATAAAAATACCGTTTTCCAAACGACTCATTTACCGTCTGGAAAACGGTATTTCAGTTACTAATGCAACACAGCCCGCTTGATAAGATATGGTGCAAGTATCTCTTTAAACGTTTTGGCTATGTCGGCTTCTACGTAATCCATATTGTATATTCCGCAGTGCTGTTTTAGGCGGTTGCAAAAATCTGACGAAAGTTTTCGGTAGGTTTCTTTGTATTCCAAAGGATTGAGGGCTACGGTTTCGCCGGTTTCCATATCCACAAATTTATATGGACGGTTTTCAAAGTTGAATTCAAGCTCTGCACCACGGTTGAGCACATGAAAAAGCACCACATCGTGCTTGGCATGGCGCAGGTGTTGAAGTCCCACAAACACCTCTTTTTCGTTTGCATTATCAAACATATCGCTAAAAATCAACACCATCGAACGCTTGTGAATGCTTTCGGCAATGGTGTGAAGACATTGTGCTATCGACCCCGAAGTTTCGGGCGCAATAGGAGAGGAGGGCTCTGCTATGGTTTTTTGAAGTGTAGAAAAAAGCATTTTGGCATGCACTGTCGACACTTTGGCATCGCTCGAAAAATAGATATTGCGGTCAAAGAGAGTCAACGCCACGGCATCGCGCTGAGTGCGGAGCAAATTTATAATAGCCGAAGCGCACACAGCCGAAAACTCTAACTTATTGAATTTTGCGCCGTTGCCTTTGTAACGCATTGATGGCGATGTATCAATAAGTATATAGCATCGCAAATTGGTTTCCTCTTCGTAACGCTTTACAAAAAGTTTGTCGGTGCGGGCAAAGAGTTTCCAATCGATATGGCGTGTGCTTTCGCCCTTGTTGTAAAGGCGGTGCTCGTTAAATTCTGCCGAAAAACCATGAAACGGGCTTTTGTGCAAGCCCGTCATAAAACCTTCGGTAACGTGAGCTGCCACAAGTTCCAGATTGTTGAGGTCTGCTATGTCGGTCAGCCGCTGTATCATTACGCTAAAGGAGATGCGTATGTAAGAATATCTTTAGCAGTGATTTCGTTGCCACAGAGAATGATGAGGCGTTCGAGCACATTGCGGAACTCGCGGATGTTGCCCGTCCATTTAATTTTTTGAAGTTCTGCTATGGCATCGGGTGTAAACACCTTGGGTGCAGAGTAATACTCTCCAGAAATCTGATTGTTAAAATAGTCTACCAATAGCGGAATATCTTCCAAACGTTCGTTGAGCGAAGGCATTTGTATAATAATAACGCTTAGGCGGTGATAAAGGTCTTCGCGGAAACGTCCTGCAGCGATTTCTTCTTTGAGGTTTTTGTTGGTGGCGGCGATAACGCGCACATTGATTTTAATCTCTTTGTCGCTACCCACGCGCAGAATTTTGTTTTCTTGCAGCACGCGGAGCACTTTGGCTTGAGCGGCAAGGCTCATATCGCCAATTTCGTCGAGGAAGATTGTGCCATTGTCGGCGGCTTCAAACTTGCCTTTCTGTTGTTTGCTTGCGCCGGTAAACGATCCTTTTTCGTGTCCAAAAAGTTCGCTTTCGATAAGTTCGGAAGGTATTGCGGCGCAGTTAACTTCGATAAACGGACCGTCTTTGCGGTTGCTTTTTTCGTGAAGCCAACGCGAAACGATTTCTTTTCCTGTTCCGTTTTCGCCTTGAATAAGCACGCGGGCGTCGGTAGGAGCCACACGTTCGATAATTTCTTTGATATGTTTGATGGCAGGAGATTCGCCCACCATTTCGTATTTGCGATTGAGTTTTTGTTTCAGTACTTTTATTTCTGCTACGTGGTCAACGCGTTCGGTGGCGTTTTTGATTACCACAAGCAGGCGGTTGAGGTCGAGCGGTTTTTCAATAAAGTCGTAAGCTCCTTTTTTGATAGCCTCCACAGCGGTTTCTACAGTGCCGTGTCCCGAAATCATCACTACTGTTACATCAATTTTGCGTGCCACAATTTCCGAAAGCACTTCTATGCCGTCCATCTTGGGCATTTTGATGTCGCACAATACGATGTCGTATTTGTTGTTGGATAGCTTGTCTAAGCCATCAAATCCGTCTACTGCTAAATCAATTTCGTGTCCTTCGTACGACAGAATATCTTTAAGTGTTACTCTGATAGCACGTTCATCGTCTATTATAAGTATTTTTGCCATAATGTCTATTTTTTTCTTTACAAATATACAACGAATATTGATTCGTAGAACAAAAAAATTACTTATTTTTACATAATAACATTTATTTTTAATATTTATGGTAAAAATTCATACAGCTGGCGAAACTGTTTTCGATATTATTTTTGAAAACGGCGTGCCTACAGGTGGCAATCCGGGTGGTTCGGTGCTTAATTCTTCGGTTTCGTTGGGACGACTTGGACTCAATCCGCGTTTCCTTACCGACTTTTGCAACGATATGCTTGGCGAAAATATCAAAAAGTTTCTTATCGATAATGGAGTAGAGCCTCGTTGCGTTATCGACGACCACGGAATGAAAACTTCGGTGGCTCTTGCTTTTTTAGACGAGCACAAGAATGCACGTTATCAGTTTTACAAGAGCCGTCCGGGCAAATGCCACGACGAACTTTTTGTTTCGGACTTTGCCGCAGATGATATTCTTCTTTTTGGCTCGTTTTATGGTATTATGCCCGAAATCCGCAGTGGAATGTGCCGATTAATTACTGATGCTATTAATAAAGGTGTGGTAATTGTTTACGATCCTAATTTCCGTGCACCGCATTTGCCCGATTTGCCCAAGGTGATGCCTTTTATCGAAGAAAACATCAAGGCGGCTTCTATTATCAAGGGTAGCGATGAGGATTTTGCGCTTATTTTTAATGCGAATGATTTTGATTCGGCTTTAAAGGCATTGCGCACTATCAACCCGAACGCTACAATATTTTACACTATGGGTGCAAAGGGTTGTAGGTGTTATCATAAAGGCAATGTGGTGGAATGTGCCGCGCCAAAAATTACACCTGTAAGCACAATAGGCGCAGGCGACAATTTTAACGCAGGTATTGTTTACGGATTGGTAAAGCACAATATCGGCTTAGCAGGATTGCATAGCGGTGTGGATTCTCAAATATTGAAAGATATTATGCAAACCGCCACCAAATATGCGCAACAGGTATGCATGAGCAGCAGCAATTACATTTCTGTGTAGGGACGTGGCGCGCCGCGTCCTTACAATTTCGGACACGATATAGCAGCGTGGCGTTTTTTAGCCTTGGCTTTTGGCTGAAATTCGTACATAACCGAAATTTCGTGAGCACCGCCTGTGGTGCTGAGGAGTTCTCCAACCGAAAAGTCGTAGCTGTAACCGATGTGGAGGTCGAAAATCTTGTATCCGAGCAAAAGGATGATAGCGTCTAAGTTGCCGTAACTTTCGTCGCGCACTGCGATAGGAATACCGCGTACCCACATACCGAGAGTAAACGGCAATTTATTCCAATATGCACCGACGCTCAATTGGTCGGATAGTTTTGAATATTCGTATAATGCTGTTACCGAAACGCTCTGCATATCATCTTTGTTTCTACGTCCGCGACCTGTGGGAGTAGCACCAATAAAAAACTTAGCACCGCCAAAAACAGAGATTTTCATATCTTCGCGATACGAGTCGTCGTTGTAGAGCGAAGCTTTTGGGCGGAGGAGATGGTCGACCGAAAGGCCGCCCCAGTATTTTTCGCTGTATCCAATACACGACACTTGCATATCGGTGTAAGGTTTGTTGGTGCTTGGACCAGCTTCGGCAGTACCACCAGGTCTTATTTCGCCTTTTTCGTCGATCATGTCGCCGAAAATAAGTTTTTCAAAATCGATGCTTCGTTTGTTGTATTTAAAAGAGATACCGGGGCGTACTGTCCAATCGCGCGATACTTTGGTGTACCACGAATAGCAAATGTCAGCAACAGTGAGCGCGAGGTTGCCGTCGCCAGCCTCGTCGCGCATAAGCATTAATCCTATACCGCTTTTGATTTTGTAGAGGTGCTGGTCGTAACTCGCAGCGTAGGTGTTGAAAGTGCCGGCTTCGGGCCATTGGTTGCGGTAATTTACTACCACTCGGCTGTTGTCGATAGCACCTGCGTATGAGGGTGCCAAAAACAGCGGACACGAATAAAACTGCGAAAACTGAATAATTTGCGCTTTGGTGTTAGCCGCCGATAGTATCATTATCAGCATTACAGCTAACTTTATTGTTAATGTATCTCTTAATTTCAACATAGTCGGTTTTTTTTCTGCCTAAATCATAAACGCAGTTTTTTGTTCCATTATTATAAAAATGTTAAAAAAAACTACCGTGTTTTTTCTTTCACAATTTAACAAAAAATCCTCAAATATCGAACCAAGTGATAATGATATTATTGGCACATTTTAGGATTTTTTGCACAAAGCGAGTTCCAAAGATTGTTTATTTCGCTTGTGGCTGTTTGGATTTCGTCGGCCAAGGTTTCGATTTCGGAGGTTTTAGCACCGTTGACATCTGTACCGATAGCGTTTTGCAGATTTTGGCGTAGTAGTTTTAGTTTTTCAAAATCTTCGTATAAAAATTGAGCGTCGGCAGGTTTGCTGTCGGGATATTCGTTTTCAAAATTTTTGCTGAATGTCTCCTCTTTTTTCAACATGTAGAATAGGCTGTCGCGGGCTGAGGCGATGTTGGAGTTGAGGCGTTTGATAGCGGTGGCACGCTTGGTTTGCTCTAATCGGCGCGAATATGCTGCAATGGCAGAGTCGGCTTCGGTGCGGCAGCGGCGGCAGTATGTGGCGTTTACCGCATCTTTGAGTTTCTCGCAATATTCGGTGGCTGCAGGCGACGGCATCATCATTTTCAAGCGGCTGATTTTACCCGAAAACACTTGTGTATATTGGCGTTCTTCGATTTTGGATATTAGCACGTTGAGCTCTTCGATATCGCTGACGCTTCCGCCCGAAGGAAATTTTACGGCGTGGAGAGTGCGCAAAGCCGATTCGTTTTGAGCCGAGTCGGTTTTTTGCGGATGACGGTCGCCATAATCTGCCATCATTTTAGCAATGTTTTTGATATTTTTGGTGGTGTTGTCGCCGTCTAAGTAAATTTCGGCAGTGCGCATCACTGATTGGTAGATGGGTTTAAACTCGTTGATGTATAGCGAGTTTTTGGCAAATTCGCGATTGCGAGCCATGGCGGTATGGCGCATGGTTCGGTAGTCGGAAAGAATGGCAGAGTACATTTTGCCAAAATCGTCGGTGGTGCGGTTTTTGGCGTTGAGCATATAGTTGTTGATGCTGTTTTTTAGCTGCACATACTGGGTGAGATATTCCGACAGGCGGGTTTCTTGCTGATAAATATCGCTGGTAATAAGTCCGTTGTCGTAGTTTCGTTTGGCTTTTACGTTTCGGGCTTCGATAGATTCGGTGGTGATTTCGTCGCCAATTACCGGCTCGGAGATATATTTAGATTTGTAGTTTACGGCTACGATAAAGGGGTATTTGGTTTGATTGATAAGTTGCTGGATACGGTTTCGGTTTAGTTGCGGATTGGCGGCTGTGTCTAAATATGTGTCGAGACCGCTGAAATCTGCGCCCGAACCTTCGCTCTGCGATGGCAAAAGCGTGTAAACCGACACTCCGCAGATACGTTTGTTGAAATCTTGCTCTTCGTAAAGCCTTACGGTAGAACTAAAACGGTATTCTTTTTTGCCGCTTTTGGCTTTGATAAGCGAGCCGAGTTCGCCCACAAGGGTTTTGGTTGCCGATAATGGCGTGGCAAAAGCCGAAATATTGGTAAGCTGCTCTGCCACAAAATCAAACAGACGGTTGGAATTGTCGCCCGTAATGATGTCCACATTGATTTCGGCATCAATTTTACCACCCGCCACCGACGAAAGGGGCAGGTTGTCGATAATGTTTACCGCTTCGTAGTTGGCAGCGGTAAAAGTGCGCATATCGCCCTGCGAATTATCCACATTAAAATTGTAGATAGGGTAGGTGAGTCCGGCGAGAGTGTTGCCATCGATTTTGGCAGTGATGAGAATGTTTTGAATATCGTCGGGCTTTTTCTTCTTTTTGGGCGAATAGTAAAGCTCTTGTAGTAACGGGCTAAAACTATGCGCATTAAACAGATAGAGCTCTGACGAAAGATAGTGCCATTCGGCGTTGAAATCGTATTTTACGCTTTTGCGATATTCGGCGCTTGCAGTTACCACATTTTGAGCCATTAACATAAAAGGCGTGGCGGTTAAAAGCGCGGTGGTGATAGTTTTTGTAAATATATTCATATATAATATAAGGTGTCTGTATTTAATTCTTTTTTAGTTTAGCGATATACGCAAGGCGCAGTATAAGAATGCACATCAGCGGATAGTTGCCCACGTCGAACTGTTGTGGCAGCAATGGCGACAGCACCATCACAGCTAATGTAATAACGGCGGTAACAAAAAAGTATTTTTTCCAAAGTGCATTTTGGCTTTTTATTGCAAAAGCCGCCGCAATGTGAGTAGGCAGCGCCCAAAGCAGGTTGAGGTTGCCTTTGGTAACAGTGTGCTCGGTGCCAAACCACATAAAGAGAAACAGCAGTCCAAACAAACCCACAATGATGAGCAGAGTGCGGTCGATCCATGCGCGGTGCTTGTGTTTAACAATTTCGTAGTAGGTAGACAATGCCAGGGCAGCGAATATCAGCCAAAAAATCAGCGATGGAGAAAGGTATGTGCAGATGTCGGTTTTGTTCACAGGGTCGGCTTTGAGCAGAGTGTTGGTTTCGGAAATTAGGGGCTGGTCAACGCCGTTGTGGTTGATGGTAGATTTTTCGAGAGTGGTAAAAACGTGCTCGGGCAAAAACATTGCAGTGCGGCTGTCGGCCTTGCGGTCAACGGGCAAACCCATTAGCAGGTCTACGCCAAAACGAAACCAAGGCATTTCGCCAAGGTGCGAATGTATCATATCGCGAAAACTCTCGGTATATTCTATCTGGGCAAGGTGAACATCCGATCCGCAGGTGTTTTCTACAATATCGCGGATACGTGTGGCGCAGTTGTCTTCGAGAAAATTGTAGCGGTAGTAACGGTTTTCTTCAAGGCAGTTCCAATTAAGAAAATCGAACACCGCCTGACGCTGCTGAGCGTTGAGGTTGAGCACCTGCTCGCGAATTTCTCTGCCGTCGCGAATATATTCAAGGCAAAAGCGTGCAAAATCGCTATACGACACGTGGTAATTTAAAAACCCGCGTACAAATTTAAGGTAAAACGACTTTTGCTTGTAGTTAAACATACCGTAGTTGTACACAAAATCAAAACCACGGCTCTCGCTCTTAGCCCTTATGGCGCAATGCCCAAACGAGGCATACATCTGGTCGCCATCGGCACAGGTGAGGATGCTGATTCTTAAATCGTTGGTATCGGGCTGAGCATATGAGCCTATAATAGTCAACAGTGATATTAAGATTGTAAATAAAAAACGCATCTGTTTATAATCATTTGGTTTAATCAACGGCAAAGGTAAATAAAAATATTATAATTGTGAACTTATCCTACATTGTGTGTCCAAAAAAATGTAAATTATTTTGTTTAACATTTTTTTTCATTTTCTCTCAACCATAGCAACAAATTATAGCGAAATATAATTGTTAAAATCTGTTTGTTTAAAAATTAATTATTATGAAAAAAGCATTTTATTCATTATTGACGATTGTGCTATTGTGCCTTATATCAGGAGTAGCAAAGGCAGGCACATCGTACACCATTTTCAATCCCGAAACCAAAACTCTTACGTTTTATTGGTCATCCTCTGAACCGGCATCAGACATTAAAAACAGCACCACCCAACCTTATCACTACATAGGCGGTAAGTGGGAATACAGCTATACAAGTGAATCATACGCAGACCAAATAGAGCACGTGGTAATAGATGCCACGTTCAAAAACGCTGACTCCGACTATGCACGCTGTTGGTTCAAAGGGTTACAAAACCTAAAATCAATCACTGGTTGGAATTATTTAAAAACCAGTTCAAACCACAATAATAATTTCTATCAGATGTTTATGGGCTGTGCAAATATAGAAGACCTCGGTAATATAAATGCATTAGATATATCGAATTCAGAGAATATGGAGTCAATGTTTGAAGGATGCTCATCACTGCGATACATCAATATCAGTGCTTGGGACACAAAGCATGTAGACAATATGAACAGTATGTTTTATGGTTGCTCAAATCTTGAAGCCATATTTGTCGGCAACAATTGGAGCACAGCAGATATTGACAAAGATAAAGACAAATATATGTTTACCGGTTGCAGCAAGCTAAAAAACTACAATGCCCAATTTACAGACAAAACATACGCACATACCAACACCAACGGTTACCTTTCTACACTCTCAACCACAGATCAAGCCTACGCATACTATATGAACAACGTGCTTTACTTCTGCTACGACAACTTTAAAACATCTGGCTGTTATGAAGTGGAAAACACCGGCACAGGCAGCAATGACACTCCTGGTTGGTACGATAAGCGAACAATCATCAAAAAGGTAGTAGTTAACAACTCATTTACAAGTGTGGAGCCGAAATCCACAGCCAATTGGTTTTCCGGATGTACCAACCTCTCCGAAATTGAACATCTAAATTGGTTGCATCTTACAAAAGCAACATCCACAAGGGCTATGTTTGCACAATGTAGCAAACTTACTAAAATTGTAATGGCAAATAGTTACTGCAATAACATAAGAGATATGAGTTATATGTTTAGCAAATGTTCTTCGCTTCAATCTGTATCATTGCCCCAAAAAGACAATTCATATTATGTAGAAAAATGCGATGCACAATATATGTTCAACGAATGCGCCCAATTGTCATCAGCACCAAGTATGAGAAATTATAGTTTTAATAACACTTCAATGATGTTTAACGGCTGTTCGTCGCTTACTACCATCAATTGGATTAGGACTCCTGTTTATACCACCAATTGTGCAAATATGAGTAATATGTTTAGTGGATGTAGTAATATAACTACAATCTATTTAAAATCAATACCGGATGAAGTAACCAACACACAACAAATGTTTAAAAACTGCACCAATTTAGAGAAGATATTTATTGAATACACTCCCGACCTTAGCAATGTTAGCTACTCAACTGATATGTTCACTGGATGCACAACCAAACTAACAGGAGGCAAAGGCACTAAATACACATCCAGCTACACTGACAAGACATATGCGCGCTACGACGAAATAGGTAAGAAAGGTTATTTTTCACCGTATCAGGCAACAATCACATACAAAGAATACTCTGCATACAACGAACCGAAAAAATTCAATGTGGAGCAGACCATTAAAATACCGGAAGTTTCCATCAACGGCTTAGTATTCCAAGGCTGGACATGCTCAGGTGGACATACCGTCACCACACCCACAAAGACATTCACCATCAACCACCCAGAAGGAGCATATGCCGTAACGTGTACCGCACACTGGATTGTTGATATGAAAAATAACTCAAATATAAAAATATACTTTAAACGCAACTCTGCAACTACCTTTACATACGACAATACCAATCTTCAACTCGGAGTATTGTACGATGGCGTATGGTTGACCGAAGGTACACACTATAATATAAACAAATCAACCGTTAAAAATGCCGGCCAGTACGATATTACAGTTACTGGTATCGAAAAAGGCGGTTATACCGGCTCTAAAACTGTAACAGTAACAGTAAAAAAAGCCACATTAACCCTCTCCGTCGACAACAAAGAAAAAACATACGGAGCCACCGACCCCACTCTTACCTACAAGCTTAGCGAAGTGTTTGGCAACGACGTTGTAACACCATCGATAAGCAGAACATCTGGCAATAATGTAGGAAAATACACTATTACAGCCACTGTAGCAGAATCTACCAATTATAAAAGTGCTTCTGCCACAGGCACCTTTACCATTAAGGCAAAACCCATTACCGTAACTCCCTCAGGTACAATGACAAAAACATACGGTGATGCAGATCCGGCTTTTACATACACAGCATCTGGCCTTGTTGGTAACGATCAACTCTCCGGAACACTCAAACGTGCTGCAGGTGAAAACGTTGGTACTTATGACTTTGATCCCACCTCACTAAAGAATGATAATTACTCAATTTCATTTAACAACACCAAATTTACAATCAAACCTAAAAACATCACAGTTACTCCAGATGCAATTTCTAAAACCTATGGCAACCCCGACCCTGTAATCACATACACCACCGACGGCCTCGTTAATAGCGATAAACTATCGGGCCATCTCACTCGCAAATCGGGCGAAAATGTTGGCTCTTACGATATTATAAACAATCTTTCAAACGACAACTATAATATTTCTCTTGCATCATCTGTCAAGTTTACGATTACGCAAAAAACGGTGATGGCACCCACCGTAGTGTTGGATTCTAAGGTAGCAGTATTTACCGGCTCAGAAATCAAACCTACAGTAAAACTATTAGACGGAGAAACCGAGATACCATCTTCGGAATACATTGTATCATACTCCGATAATATCCAAAAAAGCGACCAAGCCAAGGTTATCATCACCAACAAAAACGGAGGCAATTATGTGGTAAGCAACGTGGTAGAAACCTTTGAAATCGTAGAACAAGACCAAGCCTACAAGGTAACATACATCACCAACGGTCACGGCCCCGAAAACAAAGTGGTTTACGCTGTAAAAAATGCTACGATGATACTTCCCCCCGACATGATAGCCGAGGGATACTCTCTCGAAGGCATGTACACTGATGCAGATTTTACCGCCGGATCAAAATGGGACTACGACAACGACGTTGTAAACTCCGACATCACCCTATACGCCAATTGGACTATAAACAAATACACCATTAAATACTATGTTGACGGTGCTACCACCGCCACACAAACCGATGAATACGACTTTGGTGCAACTGTAACCCCATACAACAATCACCTCACCGGCTGCACCATCGTTTGGGATAAAGAGATACCCTCTGTAATGCCCGCCCAAAACCTCGAAATTCACGGTGATAATATCACAAACAAGCACAATCTCATCTACCTATTAGACGGCATAGAATACAGCAAAGAAACTATTGCGTTTGGCACAACGCTTACCATCAAACCTGCTCCATCTGCACGCGAAGGACACACTTTCTCAGGCTGGACACCTTCATCTTTGCCTTCTACTATGCCCGATGAGGATATTACCGTAAACGGCAGCTATATCCCCAACAAGCACACTATCACCTTTAAGGTAAATGACGAAACTTTTGTGGTAGAAACAGAATTTAATGCTTCTACAGCATCGTTGCTACCCAAGAAAACTGGATATAAATTTGTTCCCTCGGCAACACTTGCCGCCACTATGCCCGACGAAAATTTGGTGGTAGAGGGCTCTTGGCAAATGAGTGTCTACACGCTAACCTACAAAGTGGATGGCAAAGAGCACCAAAAATTTGAAATGCACTACGGCGACGCTATCACTCTGATAGCAGCACCCACCAAAGAAGGTTACAAATTCTCAGGCTGGAGCGAAGCGCCTGCCACTATGCCCGACAACGATTTGACTATTACAGGTAAATTCTTAACAAATCAGTACACTATAACATTTGTTATCGATGGCGAAACATACAAAACCGTTACCATGTATTATGGCGACATAATTATTGCTCCCACTGTGGCTACTAAGTCGGGATATACATTCTCTGGATGGGACAACGTCCCCGCCACAATGCCCGCCAGCGACATCACCATCAAAGGCTCTTACACAGCCAACAATGCCACACCTGTGGCCTCTATTACCCAAAGCGAGGATATCAAAGTCTGGGCATACAACCGCACCATCTACATCGAAACCGCTCCCGACACCAAATACACCATCGTAGACCTCCAAGGTCGCGTAATAACAACTTCAACTACAAAATCTACACACAACGAA
>JAFPYT010000326.1 GCA_017394445.1 Bacteroidales bacterium
AATTTCAAAGGTTACAATGCCGTTGCTGCGGGTGCTTACGGGCGCAATTTCGGTAATAACGCCACGGATTGTGGATTCGCGGTCGGTGGCAGTGGTGATGTCGATTGATGTGCCTATTTTCACCTTGTCGATGTCGTTTTCGGCAACCGAACCCACAAAATTCATAGAGGCAAAATCGGCAATGCGGGCAATGATGCTACCCTCGCTGTAAGTGCCGCGAGCCATTACCGAGCCGCCTTCTTTTACCGGAAGTTCTATGATTGTGCCGCTATTGGTGGCGCTTATTATGTTCGACACTTTGTTTTTAGATTGCTGACCTTCAACCATTTCTAACTCGGCAACGATGGTTTCGTGATTCTTTTTCATCACCTCGTAATCGGTTTGCTCTTGTTCAAATTCTTCTTTGTTTACAAATCCCTCTTTATAAAGTTTTTGAGTGCGCTCAAATTGAACGCGTTTGGCATCGAGGCGACGGCGGCTAACTTCAATATTATCTTTTAGTTGGCGAAGTTCTATGGGGTCTTTTACAAATTTGATGCTTGCAAGTGCGCGACCGAGTTCAACCTTGTCGCCAAGATTAACCATAAGTTTTTGCAAAGTGCCTGATATATTGCTACGTACATCAATAACACGGTCGGGTTCGATATAACCCGAAATTGTAAGAGTTTTGTCAATACTCACACGCTGAATGGTTACAGTTTGGATTTTTTCATTGGATTTTTTCACAGCCTTTACAATTACAAAGCCGAGTAAAAACACTACTACACAAATGATTATGGTTCTTATTGTCTTCATAGTTATTCAGATTGAAGGGCTTCGATCGGTTTCATTTCCGACGCCATAGTTGCCGGACGCAATCCCGAAACCAAACCCGCGATTAATAAAACTATCATACTAAAAAATGTGGTGGTAACATCAAGCGACGGGGCAACAACACTGTCAACACCCATTGCATCTATCAGCATACCAATAAGTTCGAGCAACATCCACCCTACCGAAATACCTATCGCACCCGCCATAAGGGTAATAACAATGGTTTCGCCAAGTATCAGGTTTTTAATACTTTGCGGAGTGGCTCCCACTGCCATACGCACGCCAATTTCTCTTGTACGCTCGCGAACGTTTGCCACCATAATGTTGGCAATGCCGATAATGCCGCCAACCAATGTGCTAACGCCTATAAACCACAGAAAATAACGCACATAGTTGAAAACTTGGTCGATAGATTCGAGACTCTCTTCGTAGGTTTGGAAATAGATGGCATTGTTGTCGCCGGGTTCAAAACCAAACCGCGAACCAAGAAAATTCTTAACTCTTTGTTTTACATTGTGGCTGCCGCTTGTATATATAAAAGTATTGAATTTTGGCGTGTTGTTCACCGCCGAAACAAAACTGTCGAAAGGCGTTATCATAATTCTATCGTACATCAAAATAGAGAAAACGCCCACCACTTTAAACGCTATATCATTGACCACTACATACTTGCCAAGCGGGTCTTTTTTATCAAAAAGCACATCACGCATATAAGTAGAAATCATAACGTTTTTTTCGTGATTGGCAAAATCACTGTGATTGAGCAATCTACCGTCAACAAGTTCCATTTTTTGAACATTAAAAAACGGTTGGTCAACGCCTGCAATTTCAAAATTTCCGTAAGAATTATCGCTTCTTACATTCACAAAAGAAGATGTATAAGGTGAAATTCCATCGATTTCGGGAATAGCAATGCAAAGGTCGCTAATATCCTGTTTTTCAAACTGAACCGTAGCACCTTCCACGCCGCCTTTCATAGGTTTTGTGATAGTGCGACCCATTACGGTTACGGAATTGTTTCGTTCGTTGGTAAGCAATTTAGTTAGCGAATCTTCCACGCAATTGCCCACGCCCACCAAAACCACCATTATGAATATGCCCCACGCAATACCAATGCACGAAGATAGCGTCTGATTTGCGCGTACCCGTATATGCTCTAATATTTCAGCCCAAAAATCTAACATTTGGTTTATACTTTTCTACGAATAATACATGTAATTTCTTAAAATCCTCTCATTATACTTAGATTTTTATATCTGTTTTGGTTGAATTTTTCACTAAAAAATTCAAGAATTCTTTTTTGGAATATAAGGCAGATAACGAAAATCACCGAAGTGGCTATTGTTATGATGTATTTGTCTTCAACAAAATGCCAAATAACAATAAAAACAACTATTTCAGCCGTAACGCATAAACATTTTTGCAAGTGTGCTATGCTAAAATGCCCACCAAAAAACGAAACCTTCATAATGTCAAACCTATCAGCATTGATGTTATTGATATACAAAAATAGATAGGCGTTCAATCCCGCACCTATGAAAAACGCATTTAGAGCAATGTTTATATCTCTTGATGCTATCAATAGGCTCAAAAAAGAAACAGTGGCAAATATGTAATTGATTTTGATATCGGTTTGGTTTATTTGATATATCAAATCCTTATATAAAGTCGATATTCCTTCGTAACACAAAGAAATATTGGCAATTGTGTGGTTCCACCATAAGTATAGTGATGATAAAAATATTATCATCATAGAAATGAATAGAGGATTCCCTTGTTGTTCCGGCTTGTTAAAAAACACAAACGAGAATACTATAAACATTAGATACGGAAATATCACATTTTTATTTTTTATTATGGTTTTAATAATCAATCTTGTCAAAGGCGAAAGGTTGAACCTTGAACCTATGCCGTATGAAACAATATCCGTGCTTGCATTAGATTTGTTTTCTAAGAATTTGATAAACTCATTTTTGTATTGATATATCGACAATGTGACGATAAACACTAACAGAACAATTGAAAATACCAACAGCAATAATTGACTTTGAATCAGATTGTTGGATATAAATAGCATCACATTATTGTTTTCTATACACAGTAAAGCCAATAATTGATATAAAAAATAAAATAA
Source organism: Bacteroidales bacterium (assembly GCA_017394445.1). GTDB lineage: Bacteria > Bacteroidota > Bacteroidia > Bacteroidales > UBA3824 > UBA3824. The sequence goes on from JAFPYT010000326.1 coordinate 2,948, forward strand.
TACCAATATTAACTCCCTTTTCCACCCATTGAAACTTTTTATCCATATAACAATAAAGGTGTTAGTGAGCATCAAAAGCGTATAGAAAATTAAAAATATGATTGAATACGACAATGTTAACTGCGAACGTACATATAACGTGACAATCAATGGCAAAGTGAATAAGTGCGTGATATAGTTGACAACAGAACAAAACTTGTTCTTGATATTTTGAAGGTATAATTCATATTTTGGTATAGGCAACAATTTCAATGCGCATAATTCCGCAATTGATGATTTGCTGAGTACACATTTGATACCTACATCGAATGTTAATGCAAAAACAATCACTTTTGTCAATTCATCGAATACAGTGTTTGGTTGTATAATAGTTGCGTATCCAAAACCTGCGATAGGTAATGGCATAGCAATATAGACACCAAGAACTATGAGAATTAACACGGTCTTGGTGTTGTTTACCCCAAGTCTTCTTTGCCGTTTTAACTTTAATAAGTATGATAAGTTATTATTCATATATTTCTACCGTCTTATTTAGTTTGAAAATAGTCGTTAAGAATTTGAGAAGCCACGTTGTTTTGGTTGGTGATATCGTTGATTATCTTGCCGTTTTCCATAAGGATTATTCTTGTGCTAACATCAACGATGTGGTCGAGATTGTGGCTCGAAATCAAGATTGTTGTTCCAAATTCTTCGTTAAACTTGCGCAACAGATGTTTGATTTCTATCTGCGAACTTGGGTCAAGAAAGTTGAACGGTTCGTCGAGAATCACAAGTTCAGGCTTACAAAACATCGCGCCTGTGATGCCGATTTTTTGTTTGTTACCTGACGAGAAATTACGGATGTACTTTTTCTGACCAAGAATTTCGTTGTTGAAAAACTTATGAAACACTGAAATTTGTTCATCGATGTCAGGTTTCGACACGCCACGAGTGTTGCCCACAAAGTCAAAATACTCTTCGGGCGTGAGGAAATCTATAAGAAAACCATTGTCGATAAACGCGCCGGTGTAATCTTTCCACTCCTCTGTTTTGGCAACATCCTTTCCTTTGGAGAGGACGTTGCCTTTGGTGGCTTGATAAAGGTCGAGAATAAGACGGAAAAGAGTTGTCTTACCCGCGCCGTTATTACCCACAAGACCAACGGTTTCGCCTTTGGAGATTTTCAGTTCGGGAATATCAACCGCAGTCTTCTGTCCGAATTGTTTAACTAAGTTTTTGATTTCTAACATAATAATCAAAATTCAAGTGTTTAATATGGTAGTATTTTTACATATTTCTATACCTATTATATCGTATCACAAAACTCCTGTAAAGTATACAGAGTAGTATACGGGAAATAAGTTTCCTTCAATATATTGAAATGATTGTCGTTAGAAACAACACATTCTGCACCTCCACAGACTGCGCAATCTACAAACTTATTATCATCTGGGTCGGTTTTTATAATATCGAAACGCCACGTAGGTGCCACTCTAACAACGTTTTTCTTGTTCAACAAAGTATTAATTACCAAGTCAGCAAAAATTGGAGATGTTTTTTTAGCAATTATTTCTTCGTACTCATAAAGAATTTCGTTTGACACACATAAGGCCAATTTCTCATCAATAAAACTTTGCCACACATTATGATACGGACTTTGAGAAGGAAGCGTAACCAACAAACAATTGGTATCGAGAACAATCTTTCGCATTATTGATGATTATAAGGAGTGCGTAAATGTTCGTTCAATAAATTGTCAATCGCCGCGTTATCCAAAATCCCTTCATTCCAAAGACGATCGGCCTCCTTTTGCACTTTGTCGGCGTAAAAAGCAGCCAAAACGTCTTTAAGATCATCAACAGTCTGTTGACTACGGCAAAAACTAAACATATCCAAAATGTGCCGTTGAACAGGGTTTAACGGAGTTATTGTTTGTGTTGCTATCATAGTTATTATCTTTGTGTTAATATTGCAAATTTATATAAAGTATAACAAAAATCCAAATATAAAAACATTTTTTACCACCCCATTTCTTCGCCTTGATACCATTTTACAAGCATGGCGCAGTACATACATTCGTATACCGCTTGGGCAAGGTCGGATTGTGATTTCATATAGTTGTTTTTGGATTCGTTGAACTCGGTGATGGTGGATTTGCCGTTTTCGTAACGCGCTTGGGCAAGGCGAAAGGCGGTTTCACTGTTGGCAACGGCTTCGCGGGCGGCGGCAACTTTGGCGGCAGCGTTTTCGGCGTTGAGCGTAACTTGCTGAATCTCTTTGTAAAGCGTTTTGCGAGCAAGGTCGAGAGTGTATTGCTGACTATGCTGCTGTATCTTTACATCGCGGACGTTGTTGCGTGTGCTAAACCTATTGAAAATAGGAATGTTGAGATTGAGACTGATGTACTGACTAAAATTGTTATCTATCTGTTTGCTAAACGATTCGCTCGGCAAATTAGACGCAGTGTAATAATTGGTGCTCATTCCGCCGCTGAGGGTCAATGTGGGATAATATCCGCCCTTGGCAACCTTTAAATTGTATGAAGTGGCATCTAATCTAATTTCTTCCGCCTTAATCTCCGGACGGTCGTAATTAATTGACAATTGGGAGGTGTCGGGACGGGCAATGGCAAAACTATCTGCACTCGGCAATTCTAAAAGTTGGGATAAGGTTAATAAAGACAACTTGCGGGTGTTAATAGCCTGAGTATAAGTAAGAATACTGTTGGCGTGAGCGGCTTTTTGCTGAGCAAGTTCGGCTTCGGATGCCTTGCCGTTTGCCACAAAGGTCTCTAAACGAGAAACTTGCGCAAAGTCTATTTGAGTTTGACGGTAGGCAACGTCCTCAATTTCCATATTGTAAAGGATTTGCACGTATGCCTGAGCCACTTGAAGACGGATGTCGTTTTTCACCTTTTCGAGGTCGGCGGAAGAAGCCGAGAGGTTCAACTTATTGAGTTCTACATTGTTCTTGCGTTGAAAACCGTTGAACAAGGTCATACTTGCACCCACGCTAAACGATGTTGTGCGGGTGTTGGTGTTGGAATATGTGTTGTTGGCTGTAAGTCCGCGACCAAACGAGAAATTCTGGCTTGCACTTGCGCTAACGTCGGGTAGATAAGCGTTTTGCGATGAGTTTAGGCGGATTTCCTGACTTTGAAGGGTCTGTTCAGATTTTTTTACCTGAATATTGTTTTCAACGGCATAATTGGTGCACTCTTGCAATGTCCATTCATGCTGTGCAGAGGCCGACGAAACCGTTAAAACCAATGAAATTATGGTAACAATTTTATTCATATTTGTTTATATTTTGTTTTGTTGTAGAGACATCATAATATGGCGTCTCTACGGCAATTATTCATTAATTATTTGTTGACCACGTAAAACGGTGGTGGTATCTATACCTGATTTAATTTCGATGTTTACACCGTCAGATAGACCTGTGGAAACGCTTTTGCGGTCGTAGTTTTTCATTCCGTCGGTTTCGGTGCCGTTGGGAACAAGGACAAAAGTGCTGTCGCCATCAAACTCCAACACGCTTTCGGGAACCACCACCACGTTTTCCACTTTGGCAAGCACAATTTCGGCGTTGGCACTATAACCAGCACGTATTTTGGTTTCGCCGTCAACACGCACGGCAGCCTTAATTTCAAACTGGTTTGCGCCATTGCTCTCGGTGGCTTTGGGCGAAATATACTCCAAAACAGCGTCGAAACTTACATCTTGCAATGCGCCGATGGTAATTTTCATTGGCATTCCCTCAACTAACTGACCTACTTCGGTTTCGTCGATGTTGCCACGGAAAATAAGGTCGTTCATATTGGCAATAGTGGCAATGGTGGTGCCATCGTTAAACGAGTTGGAATTTATCACCGAGTTGCCCACTTTTACTGGAATATCAAGAATAACACCCGAAATTGTAGAGCGAATCAAAGTGCTCGACGCGCTTGCATTCGACTTAGAAAAACCCTCCTTAACTACCTGCAAAGCATCTTCGGCGGCAGATTTTTCTTCGCGAGCCTGTTTTAATGCCTGAGACGATTTTTCATAATCGTTTTGAGAGATAAGTTTCTGATTATAAAGATTTTCGTCGCGTTTAAAGTCGGTTTCTACCTGCTTTAAGTTAATTTCGGCAAGACGCAGACGACTTTCGGCACTCGACAACTGACCCATATCGGGAATCACAGTTATTTTTGCCAAAACATCGCCTTTGGCAACCTTCTGACCTGGGTCTTTGAGTATTTCGGTAATGATACCTGAAATTTGCGGTTTAACATTCACCTCGTTGCGAGGTTCAATTTTTCCGGTAACGATTGTTGACTTGCTAACCGTTCCGAATGTTGGATGTACTTCCTCATATTCAATAACTTCGGGTTGCGATTTACTCCAAAGAAACACAAATGTTCCTATGAATATTATCGCCAAAATTGATAAGATTATTACTTTTTTCATCGTTATATTGTTTTTTTAATTTGTTACAATTTAATTGATTTGGAGACGCGCCGTGGCACGTCTCTACAATGTTTATTCTTCACGCATTGCATCCACGGGTTTGATTGACATAGCACGGAGGGCGGGGGCAAGACCGGCGATAATGCCTAATGCGCTTACCGACGCAGCCGCGGCAAATGCTGTCCAAAAACCTATTTGAAAAGATGCTGATGTGTCGCTGGAATTTACAGCAGTTTCAAAAATCTGCAACAGCCAAACTCCTGCCACTATGCCCGTTAATCCTGACACAAGGGTGAGCACAACGCTTTCGCCAAGTATCTGAGTGATAATGTTTCTGGGCGTTGCACCTATTGCGCGGCGTATGCCTATTTCGGTGGTGCGCTCTTTAACGGTTACCATCATAATGTTGCTTACGCCGATGGCTCCGGCAAGCAGAGTGCCCACTCCCACCATAATTATCAAAATGTTAACACCTTTGAAAAGTCCCTCAATCATTTGAAACATCACCTCAGTGTTAAAAGTCCAAACCGCCTGAGTATCATCAGGATCGATACTGTGAGAACGGGCAAGAGTTTCGCGAACTTTTGGCAAAACTGTGCTCATTACCACGCCCTGTTTGCCTGTGAGAGCCATTAGGTCGATTCTATTGCCGCGATTGTTGATTTGCTGCATCACGGTGATGGGCACAATCATTGTAGTTCCCGGGTTAGTAAGAAAAGATGTTTCATTATAATCAACTCCAACTATCTGATAATAAACGCCGTTGACCTCGATTCTATTTCCACAGGGATTACCGCCCATAGGGAAAAGATCGTTGTAGATTTTTTTGCCAATTACACAAACTTTGCGTTTTTGAATAAGGTCCATTTGGTTGAGATACCGTCCGTAGCGCAATTTTGGTTGGTTAACATATTGATAATCGGCATCGTTACCCATAAGACTGACCTCAGATGTGCGGTCGTCGTAAACTGCATTGCCACCTCGCGAAAAAATAATCGGAGAAACCACGTCAAGTTCAGGAACAGCCTTTTTAATACGCTGAATATCTTTAAGTTCCATACTCCACCAACGCCCTTTGCGGAAACCTTTGTAGGGTTTGGTGGTGATGTCGGATTCCACCATAGCCGAATTGGTAGCAAAGCCGTCGAAAGTGTTACTAAGGAGGTGTTTTAAACCCTCGCCGCCGCCCAAAAGCACTACGAGCATAAACACACCCCAATATATTCCAAAGCCAGTGAGAAATGTGCGGCTCTTATTTCGTGTTAATGAATCTAACTCAATCATTTTTTTATTGTTTTAACTATTTAATGCTACAATAGGTCGGATACGCGCAGCCTTAAAAGCGGGAATTAATCCTGCAATTGTGCCAGCAATGATGATTACCACAGTGGCCTCGATGCAAACGTCGATACCTACTGTCGGGTTTACAAAAATAGACTCCTCGCCCCATCCGAGGTCAAAGCCCGAACGTCCCAAGGTACGATCCATATATTCGTTGGCAAGCACGCCAAAAAACATTCCCATATATCCAAAAACAGCCGTAATAGACACACTCTCAACGATAATGAGTTTAAGAATAGACCACGGACGAGCACCGATTGCCTTTCGGATTCCAAACTCGCGAGTGCGCTCCTTAACGGTGATGAGCATAATATTACCCACGCCTACAATGCCGCTGAGAAGGGTAAACAACCCCACAACCCAAAGAAACGTGCGAATATATCCCACGCCTTCTTCCATTTGAAGGCTCTGCATAAAACGGTTGCTAATCCAAATAGAACTCTGGTCATCGGGAGCAGCCTGATGGTTGGCATTGATACGCTGGCGGTAACGACCTTCAAACTCCTCGTTGGCATCTTCGGTGGGCAATCCGTGAAAAGTAAACTCGATACGTCCCGCATCATCGCCATAATTAAAAATTGTCTGAATGGTTGAATAAGAGGAGAATGCATCGGCACGTCCACTTTCATCGTCTTTAAAAATGCCTACCACACGAAACGCAAACGAATTAACCTTAACCCATTTGCCCAACAACCTTTGGTAATTGCCGAGGCATAGATCCTCAGCCTGTTTGTTGCTGATAACCAAAACCTTGCGCTGTTCCGACACGTCAATATTATTGATAAAGCGTCCGCAAAGAAGTTCCATTTTATTGATTTTAAAATGGTTGGCACCTACACCTGCAACCCAAGTGGTAATGTAGTTTTTGCCGTAAGCCACGGTAATGTTGTTGGTGTAGAGCATTGCGCCCACCTCGTCGACATTATCGGTAAAACTGGTGGCAGTGATATTTATATCGCTGTTTTTAAGGCGGATACGGCGTCCCTCTTTAAGACCGTTGAAAGGTTTAGAAGTGGTGCCACCATACACAATCATCGAATTGGTTAAACGACGGTTCATTTGCTGCAACTCAGCGTTAATCAATCCGTTGCCTGCACCCAAAAGTGTGATAATCATAAAGATACCCCACGCCACAGCAAAACCTGTAAGAATTGTGCGTAGTTTGTTGCGCTGCGCCGATGCCCAAACCTCACTAAAAATCTCTCTCATTTCATCATACCATTTATGCCAAACGGCGAGGCGTTGTGGTCGAGGTTTTCCTCAATTTTGCCTATGATGCCGTCTTTGATGTGGATAATTTTGTTGGTTTCGTTTGCCACGCCGCTTTCGTGCGTTACCACCACAATGGTCATACCTTGATCTTGGTTGAGACTTTTGAGCAACTGCATTACCTCTACCGAAGTTTTTGAGTCGAGTGCTCCTGTGGGCTCGTCGGCAAGGATAATCTGCGGCTTAGTGATAAGTGCGCGGGCAATAGCCACACGCTGACGCTGTCCGCCCGAAAGTTCGTTGGGATAATGATGCCACCAATCTTTAATGCCCAAACGGTCGAGATATTCCATCGCGAGGTTGTGGCGTTTTTTTCGGCTAACACCTTGATAATAAAGCGGAAGTTCCACATTTTCAACGGCGGTTTTAAAGCCAATCAGGTTAAACGACTGAAAAATAAATCCAATCATCTTGTTGCGGTATTCAGCCGCCTTGGTTTCGCTGAGGTCTTTGATGGGAACGCCTGCGAGGGTGTAAAGTCCTGAGTCGTAATTATCAAGAATGCCCAAGATATTAAGCAAAGTAGATTTGCCCGAACCCGACGCACCCATAATCGACACAAACTCACCCTCATTAACATCGAGGCTGATACCCTTCAACACGTGCAGCGGCTGTGCTCCGTAGTAGGTTTTGTTGATGTTTTCTAAATGTATCATTTTTTTAATGCATAATTCACAATGCATAATGCATAATTTGTGCAAAAAGTGTTAACTTATTTTATATTAAATAATTACAATTTATTTCTTATGTAAAAGTGTAAAGATTTTTTACAACGAGTGTAAAAAATCTTTACACTCAATTTTTCACGCTATATGACATAAAAAGGGCTAAAATGTTACAGGGGGAAATGTTAATAAAGATTAAAAACTACCTTCAATTTTAGCCCGATTAAGTAATACTATTTCTATTCAATGTTCAAAGCCTTCTTAATCAGCGGTTCCAACTCAGCAACATCGGTGGATGTGGAGATGATAGTGCCGTCGCGGTCGATAAGAAACATACCGCCGCCTGAAAAACCGAGACCGTTTTTCTGCCAAATGTGGAGTTCGTCGTTCAAGTCGATGAGACTCTGCCACGGATAGCCGTCTTTTTGCGCCGCCTTGGTCATTGCCGACAGTTCGTTTTCGTGAGCGATAGCCACCACAGTAAAACCTTTGTCCTTGTATTTTTCATAAATAGGAATCATACTGATGCTGTGACGGCGGCAAGGACCGCACCACGATGCCCAAAGGTCGATGAGAGCCACTTTGCCATTGTAGAGCGACGACACTTTCACAATCTTGCCGTCGATGGTGCGCGCCTCATAGTCGATATAAGGCTTGCCGGGCTGCAAAAGCCAACCTGCCTCTTGTGTAGCAATGTAGTTGTGGACAGAAAGATCGGGATGGAGGGTTTCGTATGCGGAATGATACAATTCCATCTTCATCTGCAAACTCTCTTGATGACGGCTGTTGAGATATTTCATCTGATCGGCTATTTCAAAAAGGAAGTAAATCATAGGATGCTCTTTGTAATAGGTAATTTCCCATTCGTTACACTTACGGTTAAAATCCAAAAGTTGGGCTTTTCGTTCCATAGGATCTTCCAATTTAGACAGAGAATCATACGTAGGGAGTAAAAGTCGTTTTATCTCCTCTTTCATTTTGATTATCATTGTCTGCTCCTTTCCAGCACTGACAACTATCCAGCTTTCATTATTGAAACTAAGCCTTACCGTGGCATTGTTCTCAATTAAAAATTTGCCTTCCATCCATCCTCCTTGCAGATACTGTTCCTCCAAAAACACCTTATAAAGTGTTATTTCACTGTTAGAAACATCGCAAGAAAAACGTCCCTGAGCGTCGGCCTTTATTTTGACAAAATCGGCGGATGTACGAATATCGAGATTGTAAGGACATAAAATAACAGTTTTGCCCTGTGTAGTGTCGATAATTTCGCCCTCGATGTGGCATTTTACTTGACCTCGCGCAGAGAAGACAAAGGCCAATATGGTTAAAATTAGTAGTAAGTATCTCATTTTAAACATTTTGTAATAAGTTTGCAAATAATTTGTCAACTATTAGACAACGGAAGTGGGAAAATATTACAAGGTTAGAGAGAAAAAACACGAATATTATTGCAAATTTTTCACAAACAGCTCAAAACCATTATCCTTCCACTGTTAACACTTCCTCGCATTTTTCCAAATCGAAGCCCTTGTACATCACCAAAAGACAGTGGAGAGTAGTTTTTTTGGATTTTTCAACAACCAAACCGTATTTGGAATATTTCTGCAACTGCAAGATTGCCTCGGAAGCCTTGTTTTGAATTTCGGCGGCAGTGGCATCTTCTTTAACGTACTTAAACTCAATTAGATAACTATGAGTCAAATCCGGATATTGGTCGGTTCGAGGTTCAAGATAGAGGTCAGGGAATCCTGCCGACGTATCAGCCTCCGAATGTGGGAAATAGGCAGTGCATTGACACGTGGACGCCAACGTGAATCCGTGTATAAACTTCTCGCCCTTAGCCTTGTCGCGAGTGGTGGCAAAGGTCTTGATGGTTGTAGCCACAAACTCGAAAAACTCCTTCCATTTGCCCTCAAAAGCCATATCAGAGAGCAACCTGTCGCCATTCCAAGAGTCATACACCAAATCGTTGTCGTTGTAATTATCCATAAGATAATTGATAAGTTGCTCTTTAACAACAACATTAGGAATCTTGAAAATAACTTCCTGCCTTGCGAATCCACCAATTGTAACCATTCCGAAATAGTACATTAGACTTATGAAATTGTCTTTCAAAACAATCTGTTCGGCAGGGAAATGATCTACCAATTTACCCTTGACAAATCCATCTGTAACAAGGTTTTGAATAATCGAACCTTCAAAATCCATCTCCTTGTCCTTGCGGATAAGCATTTTGAGTTTTCCGTAGTCGGTGCGGATGTTGCTGTCGATGATGTTTTTTGGCAACTTGCCACTATTGCAAAGTTTGTCGGTAAAATAGAGCAACATATCCGAATTGTACATCGTTGTCTCGCCGAAACAATCTTCTGCAAAGCAATAATTGTCGTACCACGGACGGATGGTTTCAATGATTTCGTCAACGGAACACGGAAATTTAAAATATTCGCTGTAATAATCGAGCATTTCGCGGGCTTCCTGTTCGGTGAAGCCTGTGATTTCGTTGAACCGTGCATCGGTGGTGTAGTTGGAGCCGATGTTGAAACCGCTCGTAAGGTCGTCGAGCGTTACAGGCGAAACTCCTGTGATGAAAAGACGTTCTATCGAGGTCTGACATCCATCCTTAATAGCATTGAAAAATGTGCGCAAGTATCCCGTGCGGTGTGTTTCGTCCATATAACGGCCAAGCAGCGTGTAGTCGGAAAGAATGTTGTTGGTAAAATTGTCGTATTCGTCGATAAAAAGATAAATCTTTTGATGTGACTTTTCTACCATTTCGCAGAGTTTATTGATTTTTTCAACAGCATTGGTACATTTCTCTACCTCGGCTCGTGTGCCAGGAATCAACAAATCTTTGTAAGTGTCACAAAAAGAATCAAACCAAATTCGGCACATCCCGTCAAAACTTGAACGGTAATCGTCAATATTGCCGTTTACCATTGCAAAATTAAGATGCAAAACCAAATATGTATTTCTGCTTGGCGTCGGATGGTCGCCAATCCAAAGTCCTGAAAAAATATCTTCAAAAATATCTTTCTTATTGATGTCGTAATACGCCTCCAACATCGTCATTGTCAACGTTTTACCAAAACGACGTGGACGCACCAAGAAGAAATACTTGTTGGCGTACTCTATCTCTTGGATAAAGCGGGTTTTGTCAACGTAATAACAATTGTCGCGGCGGAGCATTTCAAAGCCCTGGATGCCGTATGGTATGCGTCGTGCCTGAGGATTCCACATAATTTTTCGCTATTAATGGTTCGGACAAAGATAATTATAATTCACAAATAATGCAAAAAAAAGTTTTTTCACTTTTGCCGCAGTGCAAAGACCATCAGACTATTTTGCAAGCCAAAATATTACTTAAACATTCAGACCTTATGGTTTGCGAAATTGCCAACCGTCTCAATTTCCAAGAATTAACAGCCTTTGTACGTTTTTTTAAAAAACAAACCGGAATGCCACCAAAGGTATATCAAAGAGATTAATATATTTTAGATCTATTTATTATTCAGATAACAAAAAAGCCGCTTGAATTTTATTTCCAAGCGGCTTTTTTATTAATTATGAATTGTTAATTGTCAATTGTTACCACGGTCTTTTTCAAATCTTTATCTCTTGACGAATTGCCGTAGTAGATTTCGTAATCGCCGGGTTTGGTGCGCAGATTGTAGATATGCGGATCAAAAAACTCAAACTCTTTGGGTGTGAGGGTGATTTCAGCGGTTTTCTGTTCGCCAGGTTTGAGATCTACACGGGCAAATCCACGGAGCGAAATGCGGGGACCATCGCTGTCTTGAAGGTCTTTGATGTAAACCTGAACTATCTCAGTACCAGCAACATTGCCAGCATTTTTTACGGGAACGCTTACGATGAAGTTTTTACCGCTTTTTGATACCTTGCCGTTGCCGATTTCAAACTTGGTGTAACTCAATCCGTAGCCGAATGCAAATAGAGGATCGTTGAAATAGCGGTAAGTGCGTCCTTTCATACTGTAATCCTCAAAATCAGGCAGTTGCGATGAGTTTTTGTAGAAAGTTATGGGGAGTTTTCCGCCGGGATTGTAGTCGCCAAAAAGTACATCTGCAATGGCTGTGCCGCCTTCCTGACCTGCGTACCAAGCCTGAACGATGGCTTCGCAGTTTTTGGTTTCGGGTTCGAGCGCAATGGCTGAGCCTGAGCAGTTTACAAAAATAACTGTTTTGCCTGCGTCTTTGAGTGCTTTGAGAAAATCGCGCTGCACTTTGGGAAGTTCGATGTGAGTGCGGTCGCCGCCTTTGAATCCGTCGATGTTAACGGGCATTTCCTCGCCTTCGAGTTGTGGTGAAATTCCACCAACAAATATCACCTTGTTGATGCCTTTGAGGTTGGCAATTATTGATTGATAGTCGATTGGCGATTCTTTGGCTATTTCTATTTTGATGTTTGCGTTCCAAGTTTTAACGTGGGCAAAACGGATTTCGATGTCGAATTTTTCGCCCGATTTTGCATTCAAAACAGTGGTGGTAGGAGTGGTGCGCCAAGAGTGAACGTTCTGTTTTTGTTCGCCGTTTACAAACACCTGAAAATCACCGCATCCTTCAACATTGAGAACATATTCTCCTGCGTTTTTGGGTGCAAAAACTGTGGTGTATTTTGCCGAAAAATCTTCGATCTTTACATTGGGCGCAAACACGTGCATTCCCGCTGTGGTAACGTTTACAGGATTGATGTAATACTCTGTGGTAACGGGTTTTCCCTCACGTTTAAGGTTGTTCCAGAATGTGCCTTTCATACCTTTTTTGCCGTCGGCGGTACATTCGGTGGCAATGCGGTTGTCGAGCACTTTTTCGTAAGTGAGGTCGCAACCTTGAAAATATACGATGTTTTTCTGTTTGGCTTTGATGCCGTCGAGAATGTTGACAGTGCTGTTTGGCATACCATTGTAGTTGCCCCACATCATAGGAGTGTTGGCGGCGTTGGGACCAATTACCGCTATTTTTTCAGCGTTCTTTTTCAATGGCAGGACGTTGTTGTTATTTTGCAGTAACACAATTGATTGGCGTGCCATTTCCAATGAAATTTTGCGGTGTTCCTGACACGAAAGTTTCGATGCCGGAATCTTGCTCCATTCAACAATGTCGGGATTGTCCATTTCGCCAAGGTCAAAACGGCCTTCCAACAGCCTGAGTACGTGTTTGTTAACTTCTGCTTCGGTTAATAAACCTTGCTTAACTGCCTCAGGAACAGATTTGTACACATAGTTGAAACCACATTCCACATCTGTACCCGACACAACGCCTTTTTGTGCGGCGTGAACCACGTCAGACGATGTCTTGTGATTTTCCCAAAAATCTGAAACAGCACCGCAGTCGCTCACTACCAAGTATTTGAATCCCCAGTCTTCGCGTAGAATCTGTTGCAGAAGGCGGGTGTTGGCGCAGCAGGGTTCATCGTCTGAACGTTGGTAGGCGCACATCACCTCGCGCACATTTGCCTCAGTAACAAGGGTTTTGAATGCGGGCATATAGGTTTCCCAAAAATCTCTTGCCGAAACGTCGGTAAGGTTGGCAGTGTGTCGGCTCCATTCGGGACCAGAGTGCACTGCATAGTGCTTGGCGCACGCCCAAAGTTTTCTATATTTCGATGACTCAGGACCTTGCAGACCGCGCACCACTTGTTTGCCCATTACCGAAGTAAGGTAAGGATCTTCGCCGTAAGTCTCCTGACCACGTCCCCAGCGAGGGTCGCGGAAAATGTTAACATTGGGAGTCCAAACCGAAAGGCTGTGGAATTTTTGGTCTTCGCCGCCGTTGAGCATACGCTTGTTGTATTGCGCACGCATTTCGGTGCTTGCCGCGTCAAAAACATTGTACAAAAGTTCGGGGTTGAAACTCGACGCCATAGCCACAGGTTCGGGAAAAACCGTAACGCCTGTCATATTGGCAGCGCCGTGCAGAGCCTCGCTCCACCAGAAGAATTTTTTGATTCCGAGGCGCGGAATAGCGGGACTTTCGTCGAGCATAAGCATAGCCTTTTCTTCGAGAGTAAGGCGGCTGCAAAGGTCCTCAGCGCGTTCTTTTGCGCTCAGGTTTGGATTTTGGTAGGGGAATTGTTGCGCTGTTGCCACACCAATACCCAAAGCCAAAATTGCAGTAAGTGATAGAATTTGTCTTTTCATCTTGTTATTAATAAATGTGTGAGATTATTTGGCAAATGTATAAAATTTTTGGATTTGGCAAGGATAGAATGTAATTATTGTTAAGTATACGATTTATTATCGGGCGAAAAACGTATTTTTTTTGCAGTTTTTGCCTGAATACAAAAAAGGCGGTGATATTCACCGCCTTTTTTATTGTTAAATGAATTATTCTTATTTCAAAGTCATTACATTGAAATTGCCGTTGTCGTAGTAATAAACAACATTGGCGTTGAAGTCGATTTCGTAAATAACGCCGCGGTTTTTAGAGAATTCAATTTGTTTGATTTCTTCACCTGTGGTTTTGTTAACAAGGGCAAGTTTAATGATATCGCCGGCATCAGATGTTTCGCCTGTGATGAAAACTTGAATGTTATCGTTTCCTCTTGGTGCTGTTCTTTTCTTAGTATTTATTTGAAACGGAATATTAACAGGAACTCTTACGTTTGTCATAGGCAATCCAACGTTCAACGGGACAAAGCCTGAAACATTTTCAATACCTTTAAATTTCGCATATTTTTCAAATGCAGTCTTTAGTCTAGGATATACTTTTGAAACTGCATTATTGGGGTCGGTGCCTACAAAGATATATTCACCTTGACCGTAAATAAATTCTCCATTTTGGCTGCAATAAACACCAGTTAATTCTTTAGGTTCGTTTAATTTAACTTTCAATGCTTCAGGGGCTTTGGTGTCTTTTTCAGGGTCTATGATGATAAGTTTTTTGCCAGTCGTAACAACAACCTTGTTTCTAATATCATCAAAAGCAACTTGGTCTTTTTCTGGATCAAGACTTACCACAAATATTTTTGAAGCATCTGCTTTTTTAAAAACGCCTACTTTGTTGTTTGTTACAATTACAAAATTATTTTCGTAATCTTTTTGGAAAGCATTCAAAGATTCGTCGTCTAAGCCAACAAGTTTGATTTCTTTTTTCCAAAGTTCTGCACCAGTTGCAACATCAAGCAATTGAATTTTGTTGCCATAATAGTGTTTTATACCTTCGTTGGTAACAACTGCGGCACTTGTATTTGTACCTTTGTGAGGTTTCTTCCAAAGTCCTTTAGCAGTTGCAATTTCATATTTTTGTACTTGTTGATCATCTGCAATTACTACTTCATTATCGTTTACAAAACTTAATCCTTTGAAGAATCCATCAAGTTTTACTGATGCCCAAACATTGTCGCCAGTTGCTGCATCAAAACAGCTTATTTTTTTCGAGTAACCTTCCTGTCCTGATGTCACACCACCTTTGGGTTCGGCTGTAATTATATATTTACCGTTGGGTGTGATTGAAAAGAAAGCTGGATTGGCTTCTTTTTGCCAAGTAATTTTGCCATTTTTGCTGTCAATTGCATACAATATTTTTCCAGATGCATAGATAATATTACTATTGTTAACAATTGGGTCTAATAATTGACGTGTAAAATTTAATCCATACATTCTTCCTACAGAGGCTTTAATTATGCCCGATGCTATTGTTGATTTTTCCAATTGGGTTTTCCACAGCACTTTGTTGGTGGCAATGTCAATAGCGTAGAGATAGTGGAATCCGTCGGTCCTTACTTTTACTAAAGCAATATTGAGTTCGGGGATAGCGTCGCCCGAAACAAATTGATCAAATGAATTTTCGTTGTTGCCAAGAATAACTTCGCCTGTTGCAACGTCAAAAACCACTGCAGAACATGCTGCAATATGGGTATTATAAATTTCATTATAATCCTTAGCAACAGAATTATTGTTTGAAGATAAAACAGATAATGCCTTTGCACCAAGAGATGATTTGTTGATAGTCCAAGCCACTGATTTGGTTGATTGATCTATACCTAAGTATTGGTCTTCACATTCAACAATTGGGGTTTGGGTGAAATCGTTAAAAAAGATTGATTTAACTTTTCCTGACATTGGAATGCTCCAATCAGGAGTTTGAGCACTTGCCAAGCCTGCAAGACCTAAGGCAAGTAGTGTTAATAATTGTTTTTTCATACAAATAAAATTAAATGTTAAAGATGTAAATTATTTACACGGCAAATATAAAAAAGAAATTTAATATGGTGTGGATTTTAAAATAGAAATATTAAAAAAAACGTGTTAAATACTTTTTTTTGTGAAATATTTGTACCTTTACAAAAAAAAATTGGTTATGTCAGCAAAAGAGCAATCTAATATTATCGAGTATTTAGTATGCGTTATAGGTGCATTTGCTATGCGTTTTTCTATAACAAATGCCAAGGCTTATAAATATTTATCAGATTTTAAGGGTTTGGATTTTTTGCGGAGAAACTATGCGGCAGAGCATACGCTATCGATAGATGATGCAATTGATGACCTGACCGTAGTGTGTAACCGCAATGGTGGAGGATTGAGCCTATGATTCTTTATCACGGTACTAATTTAAAAATTGATAAAATAGACCTTAGCTTCGGACACAAGGGTAAGGATTTTGGACAAGGGTTTTATCTTAGTGTTGATAAACAACAGGCTATGCTGATGGCTGAGCGCACAGTGGAACGAGAGGGTAGTGGAAAACCTATTTTGAATGCCTATTTGTTTGACGAGGCTAATATTGCCTCTAATTCTGATTTAAGAGTGAAATTGTTTGATAATTACTCAATTGAGTGGGCTGAGTTTATAATTCTCAACCGCAACAACCGTTCCGCAACTCCTGCCCATAATTACGATATTGTTTACGGACCCATTGCCGACGACAAGGTAGGTGTACAAATTAACCGCTATAAATTGCGATATATTACTATCGAAGAGTTGATTAGACAGTTAAAGTTTCTTCGACCAACATTTCAGTATTATTTTGGCACAGAGAAATCATTAACATATTTAAAACCAATTGATAATGAGTGAAGAATTAGACAAGAACGATGTTCAGTTTCAAATTGAATGTGTTACAAAAGATTTGATAGAGATGCTTATTGAGAGTAAAGGGTTATCTATGGAAATGGCTATGGATTTGATATACAACTCACAGACATATAAGAAATTAGAAAATCCTAAAACTGGTTTATATTACCAGAGCGGGGTATATGTTTTTGATTATTTGATTAACGAATTAGATGCAGCATAAAAAACACATAAAAAAAAAGAGCCACCATCATCTGGCGGCTCTTTTTTATTTATATGTGGGAACTAAATCCTAGTACATTCCACCCATTCCCGGGTTGGGCATTGCGGGAGCGGCGGGTTTGTCTTCTTTCTTTTCGGCAATTACGCACTCGGTGGTGAGGAGTGTGCCGGCTACCGATGCAGCGTTTTCGATGGCTACACGGGCAACTTTGGTCGGGTCGATTACGCCAGCCTTTTTGAGGTCTTCGTATTTGCCTAAGAAAG
>JAFPYT010000327.1 GCA_017394445.1 Bacteroidales bacterium
GCCTTTGGCTGATTGGCTTTCAGAGATTTTGCGGATAATGTCCTTTATCATAATAGGATGAAGGCTGCGCTCAATCTCGTCAACTACGTAAACCGAATCACTGTTGATAATGTCGAATAATAGAGGTATGTAATCTATTAAACGTCGTGTGCCATCAGACTCATCAACCAACGAAAATTCCACAATATTTCCATCAATAGTTTTATGTATGGCAACTAATTGTTTTACAATAACTTTTCCGTTTTCGATTGTCACATTGAATATATTATCGTCTATATAAAAACTTTGTAGGGTGTGAGGATTTGCCTTGGCACGTCTAAATACTTCCATTAATTCTGGATCCTTGATATCATCTTCTCTGAGTTCCTTCTTTTTGACATCTATCTTGTCTACCCCTGTTTTTAAATCAGGCAACAATGTATCAATAAGTTTCTTAAAATCGGGATTCGTGTCTAACAAGTGAGGAATAGCACCATAATTAGAGTCAGGTATTACGCAATGCAGTTTGATTGTCAACCACTTGTAAGCATCCGCAATCACGGGACTTTCATTTGAATAATGACTACCTAAAAACGAAAGGAGTAACATATCTCTACGCAAAAGCCGTTTTATGGCGTCATTAAATTGCTCGTTTGTTTTCTTACCTCCGAAAGGTGTATTTATGATAAGTTCCGAACCGTTGCGAGAGAATAGTTGCTCATCCTTGTTCTTTTTACATAAATACAACTCTTCATTTACGATTTCTTGCCCTACAAACTCAATATGATAATAGAATACTTTTTTATTGTAAAAAAATTCTATTGCAATTCCCGAAGGTATTTTCTGATTATTAGTATCTAATTTGAATTCCAAGCCATTATAAAACCTAACATCTTGTAATGATTCAGTCTGTACCATTGCCTGCAAAAGATTCACAACCTTAATAAGATTGCTTTTCCCTGCACCGTTAGCACCATAAATTGCACTCATACGCAATACAGTAGCGTGACCACACTTAATCTTATGATTGTCGTGACACTTACTCTTGCTCGACGGAAATGTATTGAACTCCGTTGCATCCTTAAAGGAAAAGAGATTTTCAGCAATTAGTCTTAATAGCATAATGATTCCGTTAAAAGTTCACGGCAAAGATATAATTTCAAATTAAAACAGCAAAAAAAATGTGGTTTGTTTCAAATTCTTTTTCCCTATCTTTGTTTCCCAAAAAAATAAACCATTCATCATTATGGAATCTGATATTATTAACCTTGGAAACAGGGTGGTAAACAACTACTTAGTGAAAATTGACGATGGGTACGCGCTTATTGATACGGGGTATGATACGGGATTTAAGCGGTTTTTGAAAAAAATAAAAAAATTCAATATCAACCCTCAGAAAATCAAATATATAATGCTCACCCACGCTCACGACGACCACGCAGGTTTTATCAACGAGGTGCTATCGATAACGCCCGCCGAGGTGGTGCTGCATCCGTTGGCGGTGGAGTTTCTCAAAGCGGGTAGCAACAGCGAGGAGGGCGGATACCCAAACAAACGGGCGTACAGGTTTTGTAAAATTTTGTCGCTGTTTGGCGGGGCGAGCAATTTCAAACCGTTGAAAAAAGAGTTTTACAACCGTCTGATTACCACCAACAGCGATAGGTTTGAAGAGATAAAGAACCAACTGCCGTTCTCAATTATCAACACTCCGGGACATACCGCCGACCATATTTCGCTAAAATATGGAAAGATAATGTTTTGCGGCGATGCTGCTATGAACAATTTTCCTAGTATCAATAGGTTTATCATTTGGATCGAGGATGTGGAGGCATACCGCCAGTCGTGGCAAAAAATCATCAATACCGATTGTGAAACCATCTATCCCGCTCACGGCAAACCGTTTAAAAAGAGCGATTTAGAAAAATACATATCCAAAATTGACGGAATCAGGCTGATTAAATAGTTTATTATCAACGAATTAAACTAAATAAACGAATATATTTATAATTCTTTGCCTAAAAAAAACAAAGCCACAAGTGGCGTACGAATACATACTAAATATAAAATAAATTAGTTATTGTAGAATATATTTTGTACATTTGCACAAACAATTAAAACCTAATAAAATGGAAGTTAAAGTAGACCATCAATACAGCCAAGATGTTGCCTTGGAGAAGATGAAGCATTTTTTTGAACAGATGAAGCGCGAGCACGGCGACAAGGTTTCTGACCTCAAAGAGGAATGGAACGGCAATTCGGGCGACTATGCCTGCAAGTTCAACGGAATGTCGCTCAACGGCCATATCGATGTCAACGAGCACGACATCACCCTCAACGGCAAACTGCCCCTGTTTGCAATGCCGTTTAAAGGCGTTATCGAAAGCACTATACGCGCCGCTGTACAGAATGCGTTAAATGCAGAAATTGCGTAATCATTTCTTCGGCATACTAGCGCCATCGGCTTTGACGATTTCACCTTGCGAATACTCTATTTCGGATTCTAAGAGGCCGTCTTCGGTGTAATAGCGCCAAAGTCCGTCTTTATTGCCCGACATATATGTGCCCTGGCTAAGTATCTTACCGTCGGGGTAGTAGTCGGTGTATTTGCCGTGGAGGTTGCCTTGAAGATAGGCACATTCGAGTTTTTTTTTGTTGGTGTCGCGGTAGAGAATGCGGTATTCGCCGTGGAGCACATCGTCGGAGTATTTCTCGTAGATAACAACGTCGCCTGAGGCAATTTTCCACACTCCGGTTTTAAAGCCTTCGGAATATGTGCCGCGGGCAAGAGTGTCGCCACCGATGTCGAACTCTACATAATCGCCATCTTCGGCACCTTGGTAAAACGATTCGGTGCGGCGAACTTTGCCATTGTCGTAATACCAAACCCAATCGCCTTCGGGCTTGCCGTTTTTGTAGACGCCTTTTTGCTCAATCTGACCGTTGGGATGGTAAAAAAGCCATTCTCCCTCGCGGTTTCCCGCCTTGTAGACACCTTTGCCCGACACGTGTCCGAGACTGTCGTAGAGAGTCCAATTTCCCTGTTCTCGGCCGCGTCCGTCAACAATGCCGTCAGCAATCTTCTTGCCTTCGTCGTTGTAGGTAGACGAGCCGTTAATCTTACCTTTTTCGTTGTAGGTGCGATGAACGCCTACGGGACGGTTGTTTTTATAGCCTCCGCTTGATTTGAGCCCTCCGCCAGCGTAATAGGTGTTTTTTACCTCAACGCTCTCTTTGGTGGTGGCAAGGGCGTTTTTGTTCTCCTCTTGAAGCACGCCGTTGATATAACGCTCAATCTTTATCTCCTTGCCTTTTTCGTCAAACTCGCGGCTGTAACCATTCAGAAGGTCATCTTTGTAGTAACATTCGGTCTTTACCTTGTGACCAGGATAAAAAGTCCGCCAAACGCCTTGCTTTTTACCATCGCCATCGATGCGGTTGATTATCTGTTTGTCTATCAACGAGTTGTTTTTGTATTGAAGAATAGCCACAATCTCGCCTTTGTTGTTGTATTGATAGCCGGTGCCGTTTTTCCAATCGTTTTTAAACGGGATTTCTTTTTCAACCATTCCGTTTTTAAAATAGTAGTAAGAGATGCCCTGTTTTTTGTCGTCGAGATACAACTCTTTGGATTCCACCACATTATGATGAATAGAATCGTCGAACGAGGTGTAGGTGTAATGGTAGCCGTTTTTCTTGCCGTAGCGGTAGTTGATGATGTTGAGGGTGTCGCCTTTTTCGGTGTAGAAAACCCACGTGGAGTCAAGTTTAAACTCGGTGCGCAGACCCTCGGATTTGAGTTTTCCGTTGGGGAAATAGGTTTTCCAATATCCGTCGGGCTGACCGTCGCGGAGGATTCCTTCGCTCGAAATTCCTCCTTCGGGATAATAAAAACGGTTGTAGCCGTTAGGATTTACTTCCGATTGCTGTGCGTAACCCACACAACTACAAGCAATTATCGATACAATAACAAAAACTCTTTTCATAATATTACAATTATTATTTACTCATCTCCATCATCCTGTTTATACAAACCACCGCTTTTTCGGCAATGTGCTTGGGCAGGTCAACCTCAGGAAATTCGTATTTAAGGGTTAAATAAATCTTTTTCAGTGAGTTGCGTTTCATATTAACGCACATATTTAATGGATGGCCGCTCTTAGAGGGCACAGGAATAAAGGTTTTCTGCGGCGAACGTTTTTTCATTTCGTAGAAAATTCCCGGCTCGGTGGCAACGATAAACTCATTGTCGGGCTGTTCTTCACTCATTTTCAATAGATAAGAAGTGGCTCCGATATGGTCGGCAAGGTCGAGAATTTCTTGCGGACATTCGGGGTGGGCGAGAACCTTTGCATTCGGGTGCTGCTCTTTGAGTTCGCGGAGTTTATCTACCGAAAAACCATCGTGAACGTGGCAGCCGCCGTCCCAAATTACCATATTTTCGCGACCTGTTACATTCTTAACATAAGCGCCGAGATTGCGGTCGGGACCAAAGATAATTTTCTCATCCTTAGGCAGTTGGCTAACAATCTTAACAGCATTCGACGACGTTACAACAATATCTGTGAGCGCCTTTACCTCGGCGGTGGTATTTACGTAAGAAATCACGGTGTGTCCGGGGTGCTGGCGAATGCACTCAGCAAGAGCCTTTTCGTTAACCGAATCGGCAAGCGAGCACGAAGTGGCAAGGTCGGGAATCAACACCTTTTTATTAGGGCACAGCACTTTGGCGGTTTCGGCCATAAAATGTACGCCGGCAAACAGAATTATATCGGCATCGGTTTTGGCGGCCTGTTGAGCGAGACCAAGACTGTCGCCTGTGTAGTCGGCTATTTTTTGCACTTCGTCGGTAGTGTAGTAATGCGCAAGTATCACGGCGTTCTTTTTTTTGCGCAAATTGTCAATTTCGGCACACAAATTGATAGATTCATCTATTGGCATATCGATATGCCCATTTTTCAAGACCGGTCTTTGTTCGTTATTCATTATAAATATTATATTTTAAATTTAAATATATTTTTATTTTGATAATTTATGGCTGTGAATAGTGTGGAAACTTTTTTTCGATTTTTTTTGCAATTAACAATTTCTCGAATAGGTTAACCTTAATTCACATTTTGTTCTTTTTTCAATACTTTAACTTTTAGCATTTTACAAACTTTATCCACAATTGTTGATAAACTTTAATTCTACTTTTTTGTTGAAAACGTTTTTTCCACATACCAAATTTCGTGGTGTGGAAAACTTGTTTTATTTTTTTCAAAATTGTGGATTATTTTTGAGATTTCCGAAAAAAACAAGAAAAATTTTTAGTTATCCACATTTTTACACTCCACAATTAACACTAAAATAAACAGCATTGTTGATAACTTTTGTATTATGCTTTACATCAGCATTTTGTCTATCGTTCTTTAAACTATTTTTTAGATTTCAATCGCCTTATTCTCAAATATTTGTTATTTTTGCAGCGTTGAACGTTATCAACAATATTAATTTATAATAGATTATTTAATAACATATATTCAATTATGAAAATTTCAAAACTTTTTATGGCTTCTGACCACGCAGGCTACGAGTTGAAACTCTTTTTAAAGGATTATTTGCAGAAAAAAGGTTTCCAAATTACTGATTGTGGCACCGACAGCGCCGATTCGTGCGACTATGCCGACTACGCTCATCCCTTGGCTGTGAATGTGGAGAACACTCCCGATTCTTACGGCATTACTATCTGCGGCAGCGGCAACGGAATTTGTATGACTGCCAACAAACATCAGAAAATTCGTGCAGGACTTTGCTGGAATGCCGAAATTGCCCGTCTTGCACGCGCTCACAACAATGCCAACGTTCTTTCTATTCCCGCACGCTTTGTTTCGCAAGAAGAGGCTGTGCAGATTCTCGACACATTTTTGAGCACTGAGTTCGACGGCGGACGTCATCAGCGTAGAATTGAAAAAATTCCTGTGGCTTAATAATAGGAGAGGGGTTAATCCCTTTTATCTTGTATCTTGTCGAATATCAGCCACTTGATACCATATATGCCGGCGGCCGCTCCAAGACCGTCGGCTATCATATCAGCAAACTCGAATCCGCGCCAAGGCAGAAAATATTGAACCACCTCTATAAAAATTCCGTATAATACGCATATTATCAATATTTTAACTAAGTATTTGAAGTAATATTTTGTAATATATCGGAATTCGTATGTAACTAACGCACCTAAAATCAGGTACATACCAAAGTGAACTATCTTATCTAAAAAAGGAATATCTAAATCGATATCACTGTCGGTTTGTACGCGGCAAGTGCAGGCAATTAGTATCAACAATGCCCATATCAAACTGAATTTGAATAATAAAATAAAAGTCTTCATTATGTCAGGAATTTATGTTCATATACCTTTTTGCAAGAAAAAATGCGGCTATTGCGATTTTTACTCTATAAGGCTCTGCAAAGATAGTGATTTATTGAGTAAATATTTCGATGCTTTGACGACGGAAATTGTTAATAAATCTTATTTGTTTAAAAATCAGACTGTTGAAACAATATATTTTGGCGGAGGAACACCCTCACTCGTTCCTTTCCGTTATTTAGAAAAGGTATATCAATCTATTTCAGACAATTATCACCTTGCTAATAATATAGAGTGTACCTTAGAGATTAATCCTGAGCAGGCTACCAATCAATATTTCAGTGAGTTAAAATCTTTGGGATTTGTAAACCGCCTTAGTACAGGTTTTCAGTCGATGGACAACGACTGCCTTAAATTCCTCGGCCGCTGCCATACTGTTGACGATAATTACCGCTATCTCGACCTTTGCCAAAAATATGGATTCGATAACTTTTCGGTTGACTATATCTTTGGTTATGAGATGCTTACACTAAAAGAGATAGAACGCAGTTTTAAGATTTTTAGCGATTTAAAGATTCCCCACATTTCAGCGTATAGTCTTGGTATTGAGCAAGGTACACCGTTTTATCTTAAACTCCGCAAAGGCGAGATAAATGTTATCGACGACGATGATTATGTTCAACAATTCCGCCTTGTGCATCAGTTGCTCACCTCTGCGGGCTATGAGCATTACGAAATTTCTAACTATTCTTTACCCGAAAAATATTCTAAGCATAACACTAATTATTGGAATTTTGTTCCGTACCTTGGATTTGGTGCTTCGGCACATTCTTATTATAATAATATTCGCAGTTGGAACATTCGCGATGTGCTCAAATACTGTGATATGGTTTCACGTGGAGAAATGAGTTTTGAGCAAGAGCAACTTTCTAAAACTGACCAATTTAACGAGTTTATTATGCTGAGTTTAAGAATGCACAGAGGAATTGATTTAAATCACCTTCATAATCAGTTTTCGGAGTTTGAAAACGATTTTTATCACAATATAAAAGATAAAAAAATAAGCCGCTATTTTGTTGAAGATAACGGCTTTATACGATTGAATTTGGATGGGGTGATGATTTCTGATTCAATTATTTCCGAATTGTTTGTTTGATTACCATTTAATTTTCAACGTTACCTCGGTGGTAACATCTCGTTTTTTGTAATCTTCGGTGGGGAGGTATGAGCGGTATTCGTAGTCGAAACTTGTTTCAAAAAAGAAATGTTCGCTCAATTTTGTTTCTAATGCTGTGTGCGAATTTACAATATAGTCGTCAAAATCCTCTAAATTAGGCTGATAGAATGTGTAATGTGTAAATGTTACCGCTGGACCAAATTTTTGTTTGATTTTTGGGCGGATGCTCATACGCCAAACGTTGGTAGGCAGCGGGTTATCTTCTTCGATGGTGTAATCTACATAATCGCAAACGCCTGCTGCGCTTATCGAATAGTCGCATTTGCCAGGATTTGTGTATATTCTGTATTTACCTCCGAGTAGGATAGAGGTCTTAAAGTCGTAACCCTTATACTTGTTGCAAACCACCTCGGCAGCAAAAAACGGCGACCATTTGCCATATTGCAGAAAATCGAATTTGATTCCGCCTGTTAATCCACGGTTGGTTTCCACGCTATCTTCCTTACTATAAAGGAATTTGTAGTTGGCATCGAAACTGATGAGAGAGTCGTTTCGCTCAATTTTGCCTGTGTTTTTTAGATTCATATTGGTAACGTTACCTTCGTTGTAGGTAAAACCGAGACCAATCTCGCCATTCCACTTGCCCTGAGCATTAACACATAATGCGCTTGTAATCAGTGCAATAACTACTAATAGTTTTTTCATTTTTTTTTCTTGTTATGGTTATTAAAAAATTTTCGCAATTTACTAATTTCTATTTTATACCTTTGTAAAAAAATTTAGTTTTTAAATGGGTAGTATCAAACAACTTGCAAGTCAGACCTTTATCTATGGTCTGAGTTCGATAGTGGGTAGATTGCTCAACTATCTTCTTGTGCCGTTTTACACGCGTGTATTCACTACCGACGAGTACGGCACAGTTACCGAAATGTACACTTACGTTACATTTTTGATGATTTTCCTTACCTACGGAATGGAGACAGGCTTTTTTAAATTCTCAAAAACCGAAGACGACAAAGATAAACTCTATTCTACCACCTTTCTTTCGCTATTAACTACAAGTTCTATTTTTATAGCATTAGGACTTTTGTTCGCACCGCAAATTGCTGAACTTCTGCATTATAGCAATCACGTTTATTATATTTCGTTCTTTATATTAATTTTAGGTGTAGATGCCCTTACAGCTATTCCATTTGCACGTTTAAGACAACAAAACAAGGCAATTAAGTTTGCTGTTTTTAAGTTGATAAACATCTCTGTAAACATATTTTGCAACTTGTTTTTTATTCTTTGGTTACCCAAATTGGCAGAAAATTATTCTGCTTTAAATTCAATATATGACCCCGAAATGGGAGTTGGTTATATTTTCCTTTCCAACTTGATTGCAAGTAGCCTAACTTTGATAATGTTTATACCTGATTTACTGAAAGTTAAATTCAAATTCTCGTTCGCATTATTAAAGATGATGCTCCTTTATTCCTTGCCCTTGTTGGTATCAGGTTTGGCGGGACAAATCAACGAGTTTTTCGACCGAATCTCCATCAATATGTTTTACACCATACCCGAAGGAGTTACCGACCCTATCCAATACAAACTCAGTATGTTAGGCATCTACGGCGCAAATGCCAAGATAGCAGTCTTTATGACCTTATTTATACAATGTTTCCGCTATGCTGCCGACCCATTTTTCTTTTCGAGCCAAGGACAACCTAATTTTAATCAACTTTTTGCTGATGTAAATAAATATTTACTCGCTTTTGGACTCTTTATATTCTTATTTATAGTGTATTACCTCGATTTCTTTAAATATTTTATTGGTAAAGAGTTTTGGGACGGATTGCAAGTTGTGCCAATGCTTTTGTTTGGTCATCTTTTGGTAGGATTGATTTATGTACAATCGTTTTGGTACAAATTAAAGTTCTTAACTCATTATGGCATAATCATTTTCGTTATTGGTTCGGTAATCACAATCGTATTAAACATACTTCTCGTACCTGTTTGGGGATATATGGCTTGTGCCTTTGCTAATAATATTTGCTATTTGGCTATGCTGATTATAACTTTTGTATGGGGTAGGAGACACCTTCCTTGCGTATACGATTATAAATCAATGATTTTGTATTTTGGATTGGCAGTTGCGCTGTTTGTACCAACATTTTTTACCAATCAATTGCCTTTGGCTTTAAGGATTTCGCTGCATACTGTTATGCTAATGCTCTTTGTATTAGTTGTTTATCGTAGAGAGAACCTTCAACCGCAGTTAAAAAAATTAATATCGAGATTTTTAAAAAGACGATAAATAAATCCGATTATTTTATATTTTTGTCAGTTCAATAATTTGATAATATGGAAATTAAAGTTATAAACAAGAGCAACAACCCTTTGCCGACATATTCCACTGAATATTCCTCTGGGTTAGACCTTCGTGCAAATTTGGATAATGATTTGGTTATTAAGCCATTGCAGAGAGTTTTGGTTCCCACTGGATTGTTTATCGAACTCACCGAAGGCTACGAGGCGCAGATACGTCCCCGCAGTGGTTTGGCGATAAAGTACGGAATAACAGTGCTTAACACTCCTGGCACTATCGACACTGATTATCGTGGCGAAATCAAAATCATACTCATAAACCTCTCAAACGAGGATTTTACCATTCATCACGGCGACAAAATAGCCCAAATGGTAATAGCCAAATTCGAAAAGGCTGATTTAAAGATAGTTGACTCACTTTCAGAAACTGTCCGCAGTGATGGCGGTTTTGGACATTCGGGAATTTAATGCGTTTTTTGGGTAACATATTGATATTCATCTTTTTGGCTTCACCCTTTGGCAAAGCCTTAGCGCAGCCTGTGCCTAGTAATGTTGAGTTTCTCGACAACTTTTCGCAGGCAGGTATTTTTTTGCTTAAATCGCAGACCGACAATGCATTGCAATGTTACCAAAAGTGCATTAAACTAAATCCCAAATCATCGGCAAGTTATTATCAAATTGCCAAAATTCATTATGATTCAGGCGATTACGCTGCGGCAGAGATGTTTGCCAAAAATGCTGTTGATATTAATTCTGATAACGTGTTCTATCTCAGACTTTTATCAGATATTTACATCAAAAATGGCGACATTGAAAAGGCTGTTAAGTATTCTAAGATGGTGTTAGATAAGTATCCATCTTACGAAAATTATCATCAACTTACTGACCTTTATGTTTCGCTTCATCGCTATCAAGATGCAATTGATATTCTTTCGCAGTTTGAAAACGCCTATGGTTTCGATGTTGACATCTGCACTCGCAAAAGTGACCTTTATCGTTTGTTGAATCGTTATCAAGATTCCGAAAACGAAATTCTCAGACTTATTAATGCCGATCCGTCTAATTTATACAATCTCTTTTTGCTTTGCGACCTTTATTTTCAAACTAATCAACTCGCTAAGGTTCAGCCTGTTATCGATAAAATGGAGGCTGTAAATAACGAAAGTGGTTTTGTATATCTCGTCAAGACTTTTTTGTGTAATGCACAGGGCAACGATGATTGCTTTTATCAAAATCTCGTCAAGTCTTTAAAATGCTCTGACGTTACGCTCGAACAAAAACTTTTTCTTGTTTCGCAGTTTTCAAAATCGTTCGATGGTTTTGCAGTTAGCAAAGTAGATTCGGTTTTTGAAATTCTTTCTGCCGCTTATCCTGACAGTGCGATTGTTTATAATGTTTATTCCGAATTTCTTTTTAACACTTATCGCTACAATCGTTCAGCATTAGCACTTTTAAAATCTCTCGAAATCGACAAGTCAAATTTTGATGTTTGGCGAATGCTCTTTCGTAATTATGCTATTTTTGATAATAATGCACTTAGTACTGTTGTTGAACGCGCAATGTCGTATTACCCTGAGCAGTTAGACGTTTTTGTTTATTCTGCCGCAGGTGCATTAATCGACAACGACCTTGTGGTGGCAGAAGATTATCTGCAACAATCCTCAGATTTTGGCATTTTAACCACTTCGTCCGCTTATCTTTATTACTTTTTTAACGCTGTTTATCAAATCAAGAGTGGCAATGTGGATGCAGCGTTAGACTATTTTCGCAAATATTTTACTGCTAATCATACTGATTTTTATTATCTTGCAAAATATTGCTATTATCTTGTGCAGGTAGGTCGTGATCGCGAAGTGGCAGCAATGATTATTAAAATGTGCCTCGCCGCCGACAAAGATTCGCCTTTTTTCAATTTTGTTTATTCTTACTACCTTCTTAAAACTAACGACACCAAAGGTGCTGAATATTTTATCGAAAAAGCAATTGCATTCAACGAATCAAAACATCCATTTATATACGAACTTGCCGCCGACATCTATGCCAAAACCAGCAGGGTAGGAGAGGCCATTCAATTTTACCGTTTGGCATTAGACAATGGTGGCAACTCAAATATTATCAACAATAAAATTAAAAAACTGAATTGATATGTATAAGTTAAAGATTTTACTTTTATTAACCGCAGCCTTAACCTTGGCATCCTGCAAAAATAGGCACAAACCAGTTACACCTGTTAAAACCGACACCACTGTGGTTGCTCCTGTAAATGTTTCCGCAGCCGACCAAGTTTTGTTAAACGATTTAAAAAAATCAGTTGCACAGCAAGATACATTCAACAAAGTAGAAATAAAATTCAACATAGATTTCCGCAGCGAAACACAGTCGCACTCAGGCAGCGGCACTATTAGAATGATTAAAGATAGTTTGATTTGGATTTCCATCTCAGCTCTCGGCATTGAGGCGGGCAGGGCTTTGATGACACCCGATTCTGTTAAGTTTATTTTTAAACTTAAAAACAAATATTTCGCTGGTGATTACTCTTACTTGCGTAAGTTTTTGCCAGTGGATGTGGATTTCAACATTATGCAGAGCATATTCTTAGACCAATTCTTCATCTTCCCAAAGAATGATTTGAACCTTCTCGATTACTTTTTTCCTACTCAAAATGGTGATGTTATAACAATAACAACACATGGTAGAGATGAGTATCAACAACGTTTTGGAATCAAC
>JAFPYT010000328.1 GCA_017394445.1 Bacteroidales bacterium
ATTACACAGATTATCATCAATACCGACACTCTGATAGAATACAATGCTAAAGCATTAGCTTCAAACCCAATTATCGAAATGCCATACGACCACAATAGCATTAAATTTGTGTTTTTGGGCGAAAGCGACGATCCAAACTGTCAAGGCAAAATAGAATACTGCACATTTCTCGAAAACTACAACGAAACTTGGACACCATGGTCGAACCTGCGCGAAGCCGATTTTGCAAACCTGCGCGATGGCAACTATACTTTTAAAGTCCGCGCCAAATATTCCGACGAGATTATTAGCGACATAGCCGAATACAATTTTTCGGTAAGACCTCCATTTTTTCGTTCAAAATGGGCGTATATCATGTATTTTCTGATACTTGCATCTTCAGCCACCATCATTGTATATATCTACAAACGGTTGTTTAACAAAGAGCGTAATTCGCTACTTGCCCAGCTCGAAGAGCGCACACAAGGTCTTATCGAAACCAATTACCAACTAAAAAAGCAAAAAGATTCGCTCGACAAAACCATCAAAGACCTCTCCATGCTTTCATCGTCAGGTCAGAATATTATCAAAAACCTAACTATCAAAGAGATATCAATTGTATGTTTTAAAGAGCTAAACAATTTTTTCAAAACCGACAACCTAAGCATAGGCATTTTCAACGCTGTGCATAATAGTCTCGACTTTTCGGCATTTATTATGGATGGCGAAATCCTGCCATTTGCCCGATACAATTTAGACAACATCGACAATATGCACGTTTGGAGTTTTCTTAATCAAAAATCGGTAGTGCTCGACGATTATAAAAACCAAATTTGCGAATACATAGCCCCCGAATACAAACCAGATACTGATTTATGCGGTTCGGCTGTATTTATTCCTCTGTTCGACAATGAGATGACTATGGGCGTAATGTCGCTCACCAATACCGAAAAAAACTATTTTTCTAACTACATAATCAGCATTATCCACAACTTTGCCACATACGTAGAAACCGCAATCGCAAATTTCTACATTTTCCGCAAACTAAACACTCAAAAACGCTTGTTAGAAGACCGTGGCACACAGTTAGAAGAGACCTACAACAATCTAAAACTTTCGCAAGAAACCGTTGCCAAAGTCAACAGCGAACTGTCAAAACTTTCGCTCGCCGTAAAAAATACCGACACCGCAGTATCTATTTTTGACGCTGACGGCAACCTCGAATACGTTAACGTTGGATACGAAAAAGCATACGGATACACATTCGACGAGGTGATGAGCAAAAACCTCAATATCGAAAACGCTTTTAACGACTCGGTTGTAATAGATTATTACCGAAAGGTTTACGCAGATGGTAAATCGTTAACATTTCCACACTCCAACACCACTGCCGACGGTCGCACTATTTGGTTGCAAACAACACTCACTCCGATTCTCAACGACGACGGCAAAACTGTAAATCAAATAGTTGTAGTAGAATCGGATATTACCGAGCAGAAAAAGGCCGAACAAGAAATTCTTAAACAGCGCAACGAAATCGACATCAAAAACAAAGACCTCACCAAGAGTATCGAATACGCTTCGATTATACAAAAGGCCCTC
Source organism: Bacteroidales bacterium (assembly GCA_017394445.1). Lineage (GTDB taxonomy): Bacteria > Bacteroidota > Bacteroidia > Bacteroidales > UBA3824 > UBA3824. The sequence goes on from JAFPYT010000328.1 coordinate 1,582, forward strand.
ATGCCCGACGAGAATTATTTTAGGCATTATTTCAGCAAAGTATTTATCCTAAATATGCCCAAAGACATTGTTAGCGGCGATTTCTTTTGGATTGCGCAGAAATTTGGACGCAAATATTTTGCATTGTGCGACTGCGCGGGTCACGGCGTTCCGGGTGCGTTTGTAAGTCTTATGGGTAAGATGTTTTTAGACGAAATACTTCACAACGTAAAACTTGAAGATTCTCCTGCAGTTATCATTCGCAAACTCAACGACAAGATGCACGAATCGGTATCGAGCCTTAGCAACAAGGTGGGCGGAATTGACGGAATGGACCTCAGTTTCTGCATTATTAATTCGCGCAATACAATGCTGCAATACGCAGGAGCTTACCGTCCGCTGTTTTTAGTGCGTAATGGCGAACTTATAAAAGTGCTTCCCGACCGTTGCTCGCTTGGCAATATTGACGCCAACGACGACTTTAAATTCACCAACCACGATATACCACTTAAAGACAACGACTTAATAGTGTTAACATCCGACGGATACGCTGATCAGTTTGGTCACGCTAACGGGAAAAAACTTGGTCGTGGAAACTTTGCAGATCTACTCATCAAGGCCGACAAACTCGATACAAGCGAAATGGCAAACTTTTTCTACACGTATCACAAAGAATGGAAAGGCAACTTAGAGCAGGTAGACGACATCTTAATTGCAGGTATCCGCATAGAGTTCAACACTGCCGAAAAACTTTACGACGACGATGACGAAGAAGAATAACCCTTTAAATCCTTTAATAATATGATAAAAAAAATACTATTACTCACCGCCATTATTTCATTTGCTATCACAGCCAAAGCTCAGTGGTTTGTAGGCGGCAACGCATCTGTAAACATTCAAAATGCCAACATTTACGCTAACATAGCTCCCGAATTTGGACGACGTTTTGTTAATGGAAAACTTTCTGTAGCACTTTCGCCCTTTGCTTCGTACTACAAAACAAGAGGTAACGACCCACAATCTACATTCGGAGGACGTGCATACGCTACATTCGACATTTACGATGGATTTTACGCTGTGGGAGGATTTCAAATAGAAAGCTACAAACGCTACGAAGGCGAAGGTCGCAAATGGCAGGTATCATTACCCGTTGGCGCAGGCTACCGCAAATGTATGGGTCATCTATGTGTTTATGCCGAAGTTACTTACGACCTACTCTTCAACGATAATTCATACGGAGAAAACCCATTAATAAGAGCGGGTGCTAACTATAGTTTTTAGCACCCGCCCGATATTCACTATCAAAACACTAATGGTTAAAATCTAAATTTGGTAAGTTCTTCAAACTCCTTTGCACGTTTTTTAACCATCTCGTCGGTAAGGAGCTGGAGGTTTTCTGTACCGAAACGTTCGCAACAGAAACTGCCCATGATGCATCCTGCCACCACTGCTGATTTCACAGTTTCAAAATCGGTCTTACCCTTGGCGGCAATGTAGCCTGAGAATCCACCTGCAAAACTATCGCCTGCACCTGTGGGGTCGCAAACGTTTTCCAAAGGCAATGCGGGAGCAAAAAACATTTTGCCGTCTTTTGAGAACAGCAACGCACCATTGTCGCCTTTTTTGATAATCAGATAGCGGAGACCACGGCTGAGGATTTTCTTAGCGGCTGTAGGAAGCACAAATTCGCCCGAAAGCTGACGAGCCTCCTCGTCGTTGATTGTCAAGACATCCACCATTGAAATAGTTTCGTCAAGTTCGTCGGGAGTGTTGTTCATCCAATAGTTCATAGTATCCATAATTATCAATTTAGGACGGCGGCTCATTTTTTCAATAATAGCCTTCTGTATCGAAGGAGTGATATTACCGAGCATAAGCACGTCGGCATCTTGATAACGCTGTGGCACTTCGGGCTGAAAATCGGCAAACACGTTGAGTTCGGTAGTAAGGGTAGTGCGTTGGTTCATATCCTTGTTGTATTTGCCAGCCCAGAACATTGTTTTGCCTTTCTTCTCTACAATCACGCCATCAGTGTTGACATTTTTGGAGTGAAGGATTTCAAAATATTCGTCGGGGAAATCACCACCCACAACAGAAATGATTCCGGCATCTACCTTAAAATAGCTTGCTGCCAATGCGATATAAGGAGATGCTCCGCCTATAATCTTGTCGGTTTTGCCCATAGGGGTCTCAATTGCGTCAAACGCGAGACTTCCTGCTACTGCTAATTTTTTCATATAATGTGTTAAGAATTAAACAATATCTTTTCTTGCAAATATAACAAAGTTTTAGGAAAAAACAAAGACTGTGTATATGTTGCAACAAAAAAAATCCGACACCATTTGATGTCGGATTTTTATTATAATTATCAAGATACTTTATTCAGCCTTAACATCCTCTTCGCCACCGATAAAGTCGAAACCTGTGTATTTGCGCAATACTTCGGGAATTTCGATACGGTCGCCTTTCTGATAGTTTTCGAGAATAGAAGCCACGATACGAGGCAATGCGAGACCGCTACCGTTGAGGGTGTGACAAAGTTTTGTGCGCTTGTCGCCATCTTCTTTGAAGCGGAGTTTCAAGCGGTTGGCCTGATAAGATTCAAAGTTAGAAACCGAACTTACCTCAAGCCATTTTTGCTGAGCAGCGCACCAAACCTCAAAATCGTAGGTCATGGCAGATGTAAAACTCATATCGCCACCGCAAAGACGGATAATACGGTAAGGCAGACCAAGTTTTTTAACTAAGCCTTCTACGTGAAGAACCATGATTTCCAATGCTTTGTACGATTTGTCGGGGTGAACGATTTGTACAAGTTCTACTTTGTCGAACTCATGCAAACGATTAAGACCCTTAACGTCAGAACCATAGCTACCAGCCTCGCGACGGAAACACGGAGTGTAGGCGCAGTGGCGGATAGGCAACTGGTTGGCGTTGAGAATCATATCGCGGTAGATATTGGTAACGGGCACTTCGGCAGTAGGAACAAGATAGAGGTCGTCCTGCTCGCAGTGATACATCTGCCCCTCTTTGTCGGGCAGCTGACCAGTGCC
>JAFPYT010000329.1 GCA_017394445.1 Bacteroidales bacterium
CAGGGGAAATTGCCGTCGAGGGTTTCGTTAATATATAAAGGTGCGTCGCCCCAAATATCTTTGGCAATGATAGAGCCAGCACCGTTTGAGCAGTCAACGCCAATCTTCAAGCCGTCTAATCCTGCAAAATATTTCTTTTGGAAAGTGATATAATCTTGACGGATGTCTTTGGGTATTACATTTCCTTTTTTGGCAACGGGTGTAACTGCTTTGGTTGTAGCAAGTTCGAGAAGAATCTCCAAACCTGTGCCAAGTCCCACCGGCAACGCATTTTCGCGCGAAATCTTTAACCCATTGTATTCCTTAGGGTTATGACTTGCAGTAATTTGCACGCCTGCTTTAAAACCGTAGTTGGCAGTTCCAAAATATACCATCGGTGTGGTGGCGAGACCAATATCGTAAACATCTGCACCCGCATCGGTGATACCACGGAGCAAAGCCTCGTGAATTTCTGGCGACGAGTTGCGACCGTCACGACCTACTATTATTTTATCAGTTTTTAAAAGTTCGGGGATAAAGAATCCAATTTTGTATACATCGTCGGCATTGAAATCCTTGTTCCAAATGCCACGGATGTCGTAAGCGTGAAATGCGTTTTTCATAACTATCAGATTTAAAATTGTTTATACTATTTCCACTCCGTTTTCGGCAACTGCCTGATAAAACTGCGGGTTGATGTTAAACTCATTTTTGTAAGCCTTTGAGATTGTCTTTTTAAATTCGTCGATGTGGTCGGCTTTTACGAGACTTATGGTGCATCCGCCAAATCCTCCGCCCATCATTCGCGAACCAAGTACGTAATCCATTGACTCTGTTTGTGTTACAAGAAAATCAAGTTCTTTGCAACTTACTTCGTACATTTGGCTTAATCCATTATGACTTAGGTAGATAAGTTTGCCAAATTCTTCTATGTTGCCTTCGTTGAGAAGTTCGCAGGCGCGTGTTACTCGTCCGTTTTCCTCTATTACAAAACGGCAACGGCGGTAGATAGTTTCAGAAATCTGAGATTTTACCTCGTCAAGCATTTCTAAATTACAGTCGCGCAACGAATTAACTTCGGGGTGATTTCTTTTTATGGCTTCAACACCCTCCTCTACCTCGCTGCGGCGTTTGTTGTATTCGCTCGAAGCAAGCGAGTGTTTAACCATAGTGTTGGTGAGGATGAATACGCAGTCTTTAATGTCGGCATTGACATATTCGTGAACGAGCGAACGACAGTCGAGTTTGATGCACTTGCCCGTTTTGCCAAATACGCTTGCATATTGGTCCATTATGCCGCACTTAACGCCAACATATTCGTGCTCAGAGCGTTGACCAATTTTTGCTATATCTAATTGACTGATATTCAGATTAAAAAGTGTTGAAATACCCAAACCTGTGCCGCACTCCAACGCTGCCGACGATGACATTCCTGAGCCTACGGGAATATCTCCGCCAAACACGCAGTTATATCCGCCTATTTTGTAGCCCAGATTCTTGATAATTTTGGTAACGCCAAAAATATACCAAGCCCATTGATTTTCAGGTTTTTGGGTATCGTCTAACGAAAATTCGCACTCTTGGTTAAAATCGGTTGAATAGAGTTTTACATTATTGTCGTTTCGTTTACCGATGGCAAAATAAATAGCCGAGGGCACAGCGGCAGGCAACACGAAACCTTCGTTGTAGTCGGTGTGTTCGCCAATGATGTTGATACGACCCGGAGCGCGAACGGTTATTTTGTCGCCACCGAAGGTTTCGTCGTATTGTTTTGCAATGTAGTTTAAAAGAGTGTAGTTCATCTTGTTGCGGTGTTTGAGAAGTTCGTTGTATATCAGCAGCCCCGACCAAGCATCGGTGGCTCCGTAAGTTTTTTGTTTTGGATTGAGGATGTCAGCCTCCCAATTAGAGAGTTGCTGTGCCTTAGAAATTCGGTAGCCGAGCACAATGCCATTGAGTTTTTTGAGACCAGCCGCCTCTATGCCAAACTCTTTTACAAAATCTTGCAACTCTACGAAACCTCCTGGCACAAACGGGTTGATTTTTTGCAGACCCTTAACGTCGTCGCGTATAGCCACGCCGATTTTTTTGATTTTTTTGTTTGAAAGAAAATCCGTTACCTGCGGCGGAAGCCCGATCATACAAGTACGAAACAAAAAGGCCTTTTCTTTGGTGGATAACTGCAAGAGAGCCACGTTGTTGAGCCGTCCCTTGCGGAACGACGGACGGGTTTCGGTGTCGAAGCCAATCTCTTTGAACTGCGACAGGTAGTTGACGGCCGCGTTAACTTTGTATAGACTGTCAACAACCACAATTTCTCCATCGAAAGCCTTGATGGGCAGACGGTTGAGTTGGTCGTTGGTTAATGTGCTGCAAAATCTTTTCATTTTGATTCTTTAATTCCTGCCTGAGTTAGTATAAATGCGAATGTTACAGCGGTTTCTTTGAGCCTGCCATAACGACCCGAATCGCCTTGGTGACCCGCTTTCATATTTGTGCTGAGATAGAGCGGGTTGCCGTCGGTTTTGTATTCGCGGAGTTTGGCTGTCCATTTTACGGGTTCCCAAAACTGCACCTGCGAATCGTGAAGACCCGTGGTAACAAGCATTGCGGGATAATCTTGCTCTTTAACATTGTCGTAGGGCGAGTAAGAGAGCATATAATCGTAATATTCCTTTTCGTTGGGGTTGCCCCATTCGTCGTATTCGCCTGTGGTTAGGGGTATTGAGGGGTCGAGCATAGTGTTGATAACGTCAACAAAAGGCACGTCGGCAATGATAGCCTTGTAGAGTTGCGGGGCTTCGTTGGCAATAACGCCCATAAGCAATCCGCCTGCGCTTCCACCGTTGGCATAAAGGTTGTCGGGTGTGGTATAATGCTCATCTATAAGGTATTGGCTAACGTCGATAAAGTCGTTGAATGTGTTTTTCTTGTTGAGAAGTTTGCCCTGTTCGTACCAATTATAGCCGAGTTCGCCACCGCCACGAATGTGGGCAATGGCGTAGGTGAAGCCACGGTCGATAAGGCTGAAAATAGAGCGGTAGTAACTGTCTTCTTCGGTAACGCCATACGAACCGTAGGCATAGAGTAGCAAGTTGCCAGAGTTTTGCCAATCTTGTGATTTTTGATGTAGCAGAGTTACAGGCACTTCCACATTATCGCGGGTTTTTACCATTATGCGTTTTAGTTCGTATTTTGATTTGTCGTAGCCCGGAACCTCATGTTCTTTTTTCACCTCTTTTTCTTTGGTGCGCATATTGTAATCAATTACAGAATAAGGAGTTGTGAGCGACGAATAGAAATATCTCAAATTTTCGGTAGAAGGTTCGGGATTATCGTCGAGCCAAACTTCGTACGATTCTTCGCCAAAGTTTACAATGTGGCTTTCGCGGGTTTTGATGTCGATAATTTCAAAGCAAGCAAGACCATTTCGGCGTTCTTCAAGTACCAAATAGTTGTCGAACACCTCAAAATCAGTGATATAGACATTGTTGTCGTGCTGTTTGAAAATAGTGAACGATTCGGGGTCGGCACTTTCCGACGACATTATGCAGAAATTTTTGCCGTATTCGTTGGTTCGCATCCAAAAACGTCCTGCGCCGTGGTCTAAATAGTATTCGGTGTCGGGACGGCGTTTGCGAAATACCTTAAATTCGCCATCGGGATTGTCGGTAGCAAGGTAACGAACCTCGGTAGATAGTGTGTTGTAGTGAGTTAAGAAAATATATTTGTCGCTTTTGCTCTTTTCGAGCATAAGTTCAAAAGTTTCGTCGTCTTCGTAAAAAAGTTCCGTATCGTTGCGTGTGTGCTGACCCACAGAGTGTTTGAAAAGTTTGAAACTGCGCAGTGTAACCGGGTCTATCGCAATGTAAAACAGCGTTTTAGAATCGCTTGAAAAAACCATCTGACCATCGGTGTCGGGTATGCGGTCGGTGAGCGATTGTTTGCCGTTGATGCTCTTGACGTAGATTTCGTATTTGCGGCGCGAAATTGTATCGAGAGCGTAAGCCATTACCTCGTTGTCGGGACTAACTATCAGATTGTCAACGTCTACATACGAATATTTCTCTGCAATTTCGTTAACATCCAAGAGAATTTGCTCTGCTGAGTCGGGATACTGACGGCGGCAATATATTTCGTATTCCTTATCTTTTTCATAACGGAGATTGTAGTAATATCCGTTTTCAAAATACGGTACGGTGTTTTCGTCGTCCACCACGCGACTTTTAAGTTCGTCGTAAATTTTGTCGATAAATTTTTTGTTAGGCTTTTTAAATTTTGTTTCAAAATAATCGTTTTCGGCTTTGATATAGGCCATTACGTTGGGGTCTTTGCGGTTGTTCATCCAATAGTAGTTGTCGGTACGGTGGTTGCCGAACTCTTCAAACTCAGTAGGAATCTTTGCGGCTTCGGGGGTGTTTCTAAGTCCCAACGATGAGCAAGCACTCGTCATCATTATTAAAGTAAATGGTATTATTA
>JAFPYT010000330.1 GCA_017394445.1 Bacteroidales bacterium
TTGAAATTATGCCCAAACCGCCTGAGGGACACAATCCAGCAACACCTTGGCCCAATTGGCCCGTTATCCTCAAAACCACCACAAGTCACGAAGAAGGCTGCACACGCCGTTGGTGCTTAACGTCAAATAAGTTTATCGGCGACAACGATGGCAACCTCAAAGGCGTTGAAGTAGAGGAAGTTGAATGGATTCCCGCAGCCGACGGCGGACGCCCCACAATGCAACCCACCGGCAAAAAGGAACTTATTGAATGTGAGATGGTGCTTCTTGCAATGGGATTTCTCAAACCCGAACATCCGCAGTTTGCCGACAACGTTTTCCTTGCTGGCGACGCTCAATCGGGAGCAAGTCTTGTGGTTCGCGCCATTGCCTCCGGTCGCAAAACCGCCGAACAGGTAGATAAATACTTAAAAACCAGATAGAAATGTCAGACACAATACACTTTACCAAGATGCACGGATTGGGCAACGATTACATCTACATAGATGTAAGGGAAAGGCATTTGCCCAATCCGAACGGGTTGTCGGTAACGCTCAGCGACCGCCACAAAGGTATCGGCGGCGATGGCATTGTGTTAATCGGCAATTCTTCGGTCGGCGATTTCAGTATGCGCATTTTCAACGCCGACGGTTCAGAAGCCAAAATGTGCGGAAATGCTTCGCGCTGCATTGGCAAATATCTCTACGACAAAGGCTTAACCGACAAAAAGGTTATCAAACTTGAAACTCTTTCGGGCATCAAAACCCTCAACCTTCACGTTGACGACTCCAACAAGGTAGACACTGTTGACATGGATATGGGCGAAGGCAAACTATTACAACTTCCCGACGGCACCATCGATCGCGGCTCGGTAGAGGCTTTTGGTCAACGATTTACAGCCACAGCCATTGATATGGGCAATCCTCATCTTGTGCTGTTTGTCAACAATGCCGAAACCATCGACATTGCCAACATAGGCGCATCGTTAGAAACCAATCCAAAGTTTCCCGGCGGCATCAACGTTGAGTTTGTGCAAGTTATCAACCGCAACCATATTCGTATGCGAGTATGGGAACGTGGTAGCGGCATTACACAAGCCTGTGGCACAGGTGCTTGCGCATCGGCAGTAGCCTGCGCAATGGCTGGTTTAACCGAACCCGAAAAATGCCTTGTGCAAATGGACGGCGGAAATCTCACAATAACGTACAGCACCTACACAAAACAAGTAAAAATGTCCGGCACGGCTAATACTGTTTTTGAAGGAGAGGTTACAATCAATGCATAATTCATAATGCATAATTAATTATTAACAACGAATAAAACGAAATAAACGAAACAGTAAAAAAAACAAAATAAAAACAAAAACCGCAAGCGGTATACGAATACAAATTAATGATAATCAATATGTATTTGTTTAATTCGTAAATTAAAATACAACTTGTTGTAATTTAATTTCTTTTTGAAAAAACTATTAGTTTAATTAGTTTAATTCGTTGTTAAAAAAAACATATATAGAAATGGCATTTATAAACGAAAATTTCACTAAGATTCAGCACCGTTACTTATTTGCTGAAATAGCAAAACGTGTAGCGGCATATAAAGAGGCGAATCCCGCCGCAAAAATAATAAGTCTCGGCATAGGCGACGTTACCCAACCCCTTGCCTCAGCCGTTACCCAAGCAATGAAAAAGGCAGTAGACGACTGCACCACAACCCAAAATTTTCACGGCTACGGACCAGAACAAGGTTATGATTTTCTCCGCTCAAAAATCATAGAAAATGACTATGCCAAACGTGGAATTTCTCTGACGATTGACGAGATTTTCATTTCCGATGGCGCAAAAAGCGACCTTGGAAACATCGGCGACATTCTATCTGCAAACAATATTATCGGCGTTACCGACCCTGTTTACCCCGTTTATGTAGACACCAACACCATGGCAGGTCGCCAAATTCGCTATATCCCCTGCACGGCAGAAAACGGCTTCACAGGTGATATTCCCACCGAAAAAATCGACGTAATGTATCTCTGTTTTCCCAACAA
>JAFPYT010000331.1 GCA_017394445.1 Bacteroidales bacterium
GAAAAACTGTGCTCATAAATGTTTCCCTGTATAAAGTCTTTGGCGCGAACACTCAAGCAGCCTGTTACATTGCCATCGCACATAACAGAAGCAATATTAACGCCAGCACGACAAAAGAAGAAATAATCGCGCACCTTGAGTTCATAATCGCCAAGCCAACCTTCGCACGAATAATTAAGGTGAATCTTATCTCCAAAATTTTTACGGGTTTCTGCAATAAAATCCATTAAGCCTCGATATTGTAAACGATTGATAGATAATTGATTAAAATTATCACTCGCCCTACCTTCAGGAAAAATTGAGAATATCCGCCAATGTTTTATTCCATTATCAATCAAAAACTTGCGAAAATCTCGAAGGGTATCATAATTAAACGAATTTACACAGGTGATTACGTCGAACATAAAGGGGCGCATCTTAGAATACTCCACTGCTATTTTTATAGCCGACATAGTGCGCACAAAAGCGAGAGGATTTTGTTTAAGGCGGTTGTGTTCGGGTTCAAATCCATCAAGACTAAAACTCATGCTGCCCATTCCGGCATTAATCAACGAACGGAAACGACTCTCGGTCAACAATATACCATTAGTAACAATTCCCCAATGGAATCCTCTCAAACGTATGGCACGTCCGGCATCTTCCAAATCGTTGCGCAAAAGCGGTTCTCCACCTGTAATACAAATATCAAGCTTAGTAGCTGTAGATGAGCTCTTTATATCGTCTAAAACTTTAACAAAATCTTCAACTGGCATATCGGGTTGGTCTGATTGTTTGAGGCAATCGCTACCACAATGCAAGCACGAAAGATTGCACCTAAGCGTACACTCCCAAAAAAGGTAATTGAGCGTGTGATTTTTAATCTCGGTGTTGCGGTAACGCCTAAAAACCAAATGTTTAAGCGAATTTGAAATTCTCATAATGTCAAAGTTAGATTTAATATGCCGATTACAAATATAAACATTTTTTTTGATTAAAAACTAAAAAAACGGCTGAAATTGACAACTTTTTTTCGATACATTGATTATTTTTGTAGCCAAAATTACTAATATGAAAAAGTTTCTAACTATCGCGATCGTAATTACCATGATTTGGAGCTGTGGTAGCAGCAATATTCCACTCAACATGACTCCCCTCGACACTCTTAGTTTCAAAAAAGAGGTTTTCAACTTCGACACTGTTTTTGATTACACCAAAAAAGAGCCAACAGTTATCTACTTTTACTCTCCAAGGGTAAAAAACTGCGAAAAACAAACTCCCGATATCGAACTTGCAGCAGGTATTTATTCTGATGTAATACATTTTTACAGTGTCAACTACGAAGATAATATCAAAATTGCTCAAGCCTTTAATATTCAAAAACTGCCTGCGTTTGTGTTTGTGCCGTTAAATGCTAATATCCAAACGCTTTCGGGAGCAATTCTATCGTATCACGACCTCGAAAAAGCCTTTGACGATATTTTTGGAATAAACAAATAGATATGGCAAATCTTTTCACCGAAGTTAAAATTCCTAAATTTCAGACAGTTATCAATTACAATAGCCGTCTGATGTTTGTGGGTTCGTGCTTTGCCGACAACATTGGCTCGATGTTTAGCGATAACAAATTCCGCTGCTTAATAAATCCTCTTGGCACTCTTTATAATCCATTATCTATCAAAATGTTATTTGATATTTTAACATCTGATAGAATTATCACAGAGAAAGATTTTTTCTATAATCGCAATATTTATAGTTCGTATTTGATGCACGGCGATTATTCAGACGCAGATTTAAACACAGCAATATCGCGGGCCAACAAATCTATCGACACAGCACGTAACTTTTTAAAAAACACCGATATAGTATTTATTACACTCGGAACCGCGTTTGTATACTATCTCAACCAAAACGGCATGCCAGTAGCCAATTGTCACAAACAGCCGTCAAACTTATTTACACGTAAATTGTTGGCAGTGAATCAATCCACAGAAGCATTACAAGATATTTGTAACTCCATTTCCAAAATCAATCCTAAAATAAAAATCGTGCTCACAGTAAGTCCCATACGACATATCGCCGATGGAGCTATCGAAAACTCGCTGAGCAAAAGCACATTACTACTTAGCGTCAACAACGTGGTAAAGACGCTCAATTATGTCGAGTATTTTCCATCGTACGAAATAATGATAGATGAGTTGCGCGACTATCGCTTTTACGAAACGAACCTCACTCACCCATCGTCAACGGCACGAGAAATCATTTTTGATAAAATAATCTCAACATTTTGCACATCGGCTGTAACAGATTATATAAAAAAAGTGTCTAACTTTATGAAGAGCGTTAACCACAAAATCATCGCACCAGATTCGGCAGAAACAAAAAGCTTTGCCGAAAACCAACTTAACCGAGCCATACAGCTCGAAAACGAAATTGAGGGACTTGATTTGACAAACGAAAAACATTATTTTAACGAGATAATTAATAGAATAAAACTATCATAAAACTATGAAATACAAAGCGATAATCACGTTAATTTTTTCCTTGCTCTGTTATAGTTTTGCTCAGGCGCAAGAACCCATAATTCTTAAAATTAAATACAGCGACAGCATCATCCATGGCCCAGTATCCTCTAAAGATTGGGACGGAGACGAGTTTGTACACTCGAGTTTTGACTTATATACATACAACAAAAACGATATTATTCCAGGCGATGACGTTAAGTTAAAAGTTGTTATGCAATACGAAAAAGAAGTGGATGGAATATGGACACCTTATTCAGACCCAAGTTCTTCTCTTTCAATTTGGAGTTA
>JAFPYT010000028.1 GCA_017394445.1 Bacteroidales bacterium
AATTCTAATGATAGAATCTGATACAATTAAAATCACTTGTCTCGGATTTGAAGACGCAGGATTCGCTCTTACAGGAAATAATATCTTACCCGAATCTAATGTAGTAACAATCAGCGATATAGCTCTAACACCAAAAATTTACGAACTCGGTACGGTCAACGTTTTTCAAGAACGGTGGAACTCGTTTCTTTACGACTATGCGCACCGAGAGGAAATATCCAACGCCGACAATCGCTCTGTTGAAAAATGGTTCAACAAAATCATTAATCCTGAGGTAGTTAGGCAAATTTCACAAGCTGCAAGCACTGGCATCACATTCACTAATCCTAATCGCAAGCGAATTAAAGCCGATAAACAAATTCGTCAATTTGAATACCAAGAAGAAATGAGCCGAATTGCCAACGAACGCTACAATCCTCAAGTTGTTTCTCAAATTACCGGTATTTCAGAAGAAGAGGCCGAACAGTTTATCCGCCATTGCCGACTTAGCCGCGAATATATTCTCCAAAAAAACGATTACGATTTGTATATCATTATAACACAACTATATAAAGAATATTTAAAACTTCAAAAATGAAAAAATTTTTTGACTACATAGGATATCTGGCATTCCGATTGCTCATCTTCTCAGTAAGAATTACACCTTTCCCAATCCTTTATTTTTGGTCTGACGTAATTAGTTTCATAATTTTCAGATTGATACGTTACCGCCGAAAGGTTATCAACACAAACCTCTCTATGTGTTTTCCCGAAAAAACAGAAGAAGAAAAGAAAGAAATTCGTAAAAAATTTTACCGCCATTTTACCGACCTTCTCTTAGAAAGTTTCAAAGGTTACGCCCTCCCGGTAGAAAAACTTGCCGCACGATATCCGTACGAAAACAAGGAACTTACCGAAAAATTATACAAAGAAGGTAAAAGTATGCTCGTGGCTTTTTCGCATTACGGCAATTGGGAATGGGCTACTCAAACTGTAGTGTACGAGCATAGTCATCACATGGCTGTTCTCTACAAACCAATGAAAAACAAATACATCGACAACTATATCAAAACTTGCCGCGAACATCGTGGAACCCATCTTTGCCCTATCGACAAAACCAAATATATGTTTGCCATGCGCGAAAAACAGCCGATGGGATTCGTTATGCTCGGCGACCAAAATCCATCTAACACCAAACGTGGTTTTTGGGTAAATTTCATGGGCATAGATACTTGCGTGCTTCACGGCATCGAAATGTACTCAAAAATGTTCAATCTTCCTGTAATATATTTGGAATCGCGTAAAGTAAAACGAGGACACTATCAACAATACATTTCAATGCTTGTTGAGGATCCTGAAAAATGCGCACCTGGCGAAATATCAGCTCTTTATATGCACAAACTTGAAGAATCACTTAAACGCGAACCCGCTTATTGGCTGTGGACTCACAAACGTTGGAAACACAAACGCGACGAAAACGGTAAAGCCATAGGCAGCGAGTATTACAAATAGTGTTCTATGAATATTTTTAGCGTTATTAAACAGTCTTTTAAAGACTTAACAGATGTAGCATATCCCGATTTTTGTCTTGGTTGCGGTAAATCTCTCACCGACCACGAACAATCTATTTGCCTTACGTGCCTATTTCAACTTGCCGAAACAGGTATGCACAAACACGAAACCAACGAAATTACCGAACTTTTTTATAACAAAACACCTATAATTTATGGTTGCGCTTTCTTTAAATACATCAAAGGAGGTCTGTTGCAACGCCTTATTCACGATCTAAAATACCGAGGACATCCCGAAATAGGAACTATTCTCGGCACTATTGCTGCCCAAGCCATCAAAAATAGCGAAACTTTCAAAAAAATCGACTACATAATCCCAATACCTCTACATCCGCGAAAACTAAAAAAACGTGGATACAACCAAAGCGAAAAAATAGCTGAAGGATTATCGCAAGTACTTAATATTCCAATTGATACCAATGTTTTAATTAAAACTACCTACAACGAAACTCAAACTAAAAAACACCGATACGAACGATTTCTCAATTCGCAAAATCTATTTACAGCCAACCCTTCTCCCAAATACGAGGGGAAGCATTATCTAATTGTAGATGATGTACTTACTACTGGTTCTACGTTAGAATCTTGTATCAACGAATTGAAAACCATCCCAGGAATCAAAGTCAGCATATTTACACTTGGTAGAGCTATTCAGTAGGTCCTGCAGTTTTTAATGGTCGCGAAGCCGGTCTTCCAAACTTCCCTCGCTCATTTTTTCATTTTTACGTACAAATTATGGTGCAAAGATATGCATTATTCAAACAATAAAAAAGGGGCGAAATTAATATTTCGTCCCTTAATGTCCTTATAAAAATTCAACTACAACTATTTAGCAGGTTTACCAAATACTTTGAAAGAACCATCGGTAATCTCAAATGTATCTTTTGCTTTGTTAGTTAATGTAGCGGTAAACGAACCTGTTGCATAAGCAACAAGAGAGTTATCAAAATTTACACTCGCTTTAGTAGAGAACCAATAGTCTGTACCGCCCTCTGTTTGACCTACGGCTCTATAAATAATCATAGCGTCAGTTTCAATGTTAACAGCATCTTTGATAGCATCTTGAACAGTTTCACCACTGAGAATAGCAATCAAAGTATTGTTAACAGCATTATCAGCACTAACATTAAGGTTATATGTGCCTTTTGTAGTACCTTTAATTGTAATACACAATTGTTTGCCATTTTCAGTGCCTGCAATGGTAGTGGATCCTTCTTCTGATGAAAAAATCTGACCTAATTTGCTTGTTCCTGAATTTTCAGCATTCTTTGAAGAATAAAAAGCCGCTGTAGCAGTCGAAAATTTACTTCCCTTAATTGTTGCTGACAAATTAGACAATTTGCTATCATCATCATCATCGTCATCTTTCTTACAAGATGAGAACATTGTAGCTGCTGCCAATGCAAACAGCATAAATCCTAAAGTTAATTTTTTCATTTTTCGTTAAATTAATTGTTAGTGTTTAAATTATATTTATAAAAATTTGGTTTAACCAAACTTTATAACGGCAAAATTATAATAATGTTTTTGTTTTTGCTATCTTTTTAATTTATTTTTTTTCCGCTCAATTAAATATTGAAGCAATCATTGTTTTAATAACACCTAATACACTGATTGTAAACAAACACATTACCGAAATTTTTACCCATACAAACCTCTTGTAATAGATAAACACAATAAAAGAGATTATGATTGCATATAGTAAAAACGCCGTACTGATGTCCATAGATATGTTTCTAATGCATGATCCTGGCAATGATTCAATCCATGTTACACTGCCCACCATAAAACTAAGTGTATGCTTCAACAACCAAAATATTCCATACCCCAGCCAAGGAACCGAACTTGAAATCAACAACGCAATTGCCAACATCATAATTACATACGCCACAGGAATTACAATAATGTTGGTCAATAAAAAATACACCGGAAA
Source organism: Bacteroidales bacterium (assembly GCA_017394445.1). Classification (GTDB taxonomy): domain Bacteria; phylum Bacteroidota; class Bacteroidia; order Bacteroidales; family UBA3824; genus UBA3824. The sequence goes on from JAFPYT010000028.1 coordinate 3,484, forward strand.
CTGCCCGAATGTACAGATACTCAGCACCGAAGTACCAATCTGTGCCGCTATCGACACTAAAACTATGCCCAAAAAGTATTTCAAAATAGGATTGTCTACCGAATATTCTATGCTCTGAAACAGTGGATTAAACGATACTATCGAAAGCACTGCTAAATACGACAATCCAAATCCAACATTGAATATCAAATAAGGATTGATAAATAGCAATATAAAGCATGATAGTGCAATTGAATTATAAGTGGTTGAATTTCTTCCTGTTGCATTGCCAATCGACATAATTGAGAACATCAGCGCCGCTCGGTTTACGCTTGAACTAAAACCTGTAACGGCGGCAAACATCCATATCACACTCAGAACAATAGCACATTTGATAATTTTTTGGCGACGGGTACGGTTCAAAAACTTCAATAGCATATCGGTAATTAGCATAATTATACCCGTATGAAGTCCCGAAACTGCCAATACGTGCATTGCACCACTCGATTGAAATGCCGATTTGGTATCTTCGTCCAAATCACTTTTATACCCAAGCGTAAGAGCTTCTAATACAGCAAGTTGCTTATCATCAAAATCAAAACTTCGATATATATTTATAAGGTGTGAGCGTATCTTGCAGCCATAGAAGCGTATGCCCGTTTCAAAAGCGGAATCTAACACTACATAACTATCTGATTTTATGTAACTTTGATAATATACACCTTGTTTTTCCATATAACCAGCGTAATCAAAAGCAGTAGGGGAGGAGGTGTTGTTCTTTATCCGTTGAATGCTGTTTTTCAACACTATAAGATCACCCATCTGTGGTGGTGGTTTAAGGCTGTCTTTTTGAAAATAAGCCAACATTTCAAATGCTTTGTTTCCTGTGCTGTCCAAAACTTGAAGTTGTGATTTCCACGATTTTGGCTTTTCCTCAGGCTGTTGGGCCACCACAGCGCAGAATATATCGCCAACCACTTTTTCTGTGTCAACTATCTTTGCATGACGCACATCTGCCGTTCCCGCTCCCAAAAACATAAAACACACAAACGTAGACACGCCAAACATCATTCTGTAATACGACATTCCTCGTATTTTGCGATTTGCCAAAAACATAAAACCTGCCGATAATACCACAACCGACCAAACAATTATTACATTAGGATTGCAAAAATATTGAAACAGAATACCTACGATAAACGGTATCAGCAGTTTGATAATCAGAAACTTGTTGATATCACCCAAGAATGTTCTCTTACCGTATATGTCGCTCCGAGGTTTTATAGTTTTGTGTATTTAATATGTTTTTCACACGTTTAACAAAAACTATGCTAAAATTGATAAAATAAATAGGGAAGAGGTTCTATTTAACATAACATTAGATAAAACCTCATTTTTTATCGTTTTTACCAAATAGTACATCAGTTATAATTATAGGTCAAAATGTAGAAAAAATGCTTTTTAACGTTTTTTTTCTAAAAATTTCAATTAAGCCTCACAGTATATTTAAACTCATAATACGCTAACTTATAGTCATATAAACGTTTCATCCGACACTTTATTTAACATAATATCAATTATCGGCAAAATTATTTACTAAAAAAGCCGCAGTAAAATCTGCGGCTTTTTTTTATAGTGTATCCAAATCTGCTTAGTTGCTCAAAGCTTCGATTTTTTCTTTTAATTCTTTTGCTTTGTCGTATTCGCCAATCTGTGTGTGAAGCATACGTAGGTTGGTGAGTACGTCTTTGTTGGTGGGCTGAATTGCAAGAGCTTTTTCAAACTGTGCAATTGATGCTTTGCAAGCCTCTTTGCGCTCGTTCTGTTTAGCTGCTACTTTCGAACCGTCTTTATCTTCTGAGAAAGGAATAAGGTCGGCTTCAATTTTAGCCATATCAGATTTGTCATAATTGATGATACCAAGCGAGAAATATGCGTCGAAATATTTAGGATCTTTTTGAAGAATCTGATTGTATGTGTTCTCAGCTTTCTTCATCTGAGTATCATACTGTTTGCGGAGTGCGTTAGCTTCATCTAATTTGGCTTGTGATGCAGCTGTGAGACGATCGTTTTCTTTCTGATTCATACGGTTTTTGAACGCGAGTTTTTTGAGTGAGTCGGCTTCACTGCGTTTCTTAACGTAGTTTTCCTTAATCTTGTTGTAATCTTCAACATAGATACTACCTTTTACACCAAGTACGCTAAGGTTGTTGGGATATTTTTCGATAGCCTTATTCAAGTAGGTTTCAGCTTTGTCGAATTCTTTTTCAGATGTGTAGTAGTTGATTACGTCGTAGAGAAGGCTCTCTTCGGCAGGATATTTCTCGTAAGCGTCTTGAATTATTTTGAGTGCTTCATCTTTTTTGCCTTCTTCCATCTTCATAAGGTAAAGATGGTGGTAGCAACGTCCTACTTCGTAGTTTAGTTGAATGCTCGAATTAAACAAAGAGCGTGCCTTTGCGTAGTTTTTAGCTTGGAAAGCCGAAAGACCACCGTAGTATGCAATCATACCGTCAATCGAAGCGGTATCTTTGGGATCTTTTGGAAAATCAGAAAGAGCAAGAGCTTTTTCAAAGTCGGCTGCGGCTTCGTTGTACTTCTGCAACTGATATTTGTTGATACCGTTGTTGGTGTAGATCTGCTTGATAGTTTTGATGCCGTCCATTGTGGATTTTTTAGATTTTACAGCACCCTTTGCATCAAGTTGACAGGCTTTGCGGTAAGCCTCAACTGCCTTGTCGAGCGGAGCGGGATCAGGAGTTACTGTCTCTTCCCAATACTGAACTTGGTTGTTCTGTACGTAGAAGTTGATGGTTGGGTAAACCCAAATCTCGGTGCCGTCCTGAGCGGCTTTTTTCGATGTAGGACTACCAACGAGGATTTCCAAATTGTTGAACATATTCTTCTGCGATTTGGCGGCTTCCATTCCGGCATAAACGCCTTTGATGTTGACGCTTGCAGCATCGGTGAATACTTTTGCACGGTTTTCCCAAGTGGCTATTTTGGCTGCGCTTTTGGGATTCTGAATGTCGGCATCACTCTTCGCAATTTTTGCTTTTGCGTCGTTGATGTTTTTCTGCAAATCAGCAGCCGACGCTCCTGAGATGTTTTGCGCAAATGTTGTGCTCGCCGCCAATGCAAATGCGCTCAAAGTTAAAATTAGTCTTTTCATTTTTTGTAATTATTAAAATAAAACTTATTGTTCGTTGTTTTCTTCTTCCTGTTCAGAAGATTGTTCTGTTTGATTTTCAATATTTTCGGGGTTGTCGATAGTTTCACCCTCTACCCCTTCGGCATTTTCCAAATCTTCCTCGTCTTCGCCGGGAACTACGGCTATCGAAGCGATGGAATCTTTCTTGCCTATGTTGATGAGCCTTACGCCCTGAGTAGCACGCGATGATGTGGGTATCGTGTTCACTTTCAAGCGGATGGCAATGCCCGATTTGTTGATAATCATAAGATCGTCGTCGTCGGTAACTTTCTCGATGGCAATAAGTTTGCCGGTCTTGTCGGTTACGTTTATGGTTTTTACACCCTTGCCGCCGCGACTTGTCTGACGATATTCTTCAAGGTCGGAACGTTTGCCGTAGCCGTTTTCAGAAACAACAAGGATATTCTCGCTTGTATTATTTTCGTCGGCAATTACCATACCAACTGCCTCGTCGCCTTCGGGTATTGTTACACCGCGAACGCCCGATGCTGTACGTCCCATAGGTCTTACATCGGTTTCTTTAAACCTTACAGCCTTGCCGCCTTTAACACCTATAATAATGTCGTTGGTGCCGTTGGTAAGTTTTGCCTCCAACAGGGTGTCGCCTTCGCGAACGTTGATGGCGTTGATACCGTTGGCGCGCGGACGAGAGTATTCGCTCAACTGAGTCTTCTTGATAACACCCTTCTTGGTGCAGAGCACAATGTAGTTGTTGGTGATGTACTCCTCGTCGGTGAGGGTCTTGACGTTGATGTATGCCTTAACGCTGTCGTCGGCTTCGATGTTAAGCACGTTTTGAATAGCGCGTCCCTTTGAGTTTTTGTTGCCTTCGGGTATCTCGTACACTTTGAGCCAGAAGCACTTGCCTTTTTCGGTGAAGAACAGCATAGTGTTGTGGTTGGTGGCAGAGAACATGTGGCGGATAAAATCTTCGTCGCGTGTGGTGCTGCCTTTTGAGCCTCGTCCTCCACGGTTTTGTGTGCGGAATTCGGCAAGTGGGGTACGTTTGATGTATCCGAGGTTCGAAATCGTTACCACAACATCTTCGTCGGCATAGAAATCTTCGGGGTTGAAGTTTTCCGATGCGGTGTATTCGATAGTGGTGCGGCGTTCGTCGTGATATTTCTCTTTGATTTCGAGCAACTCGTTTTTAATAACTTCCATCTGTTTGTCGCGGTTGGAGAGCACTTCGTTCAAGTAGTTGATGTACTTCATAATTTCGTCGTACTCGGCGCGTACTTTGTCGCGTTCCAAGCCGGTGAGTTGCTGCAAGCGCATTTCCAAGATGGCTTTTGCCTGAGCCTCCGAAAGTCCGAATTTTTCCATCAATCCCTGACGTGCTACGTCACGGTTGGCAGAGTTGCGTATCAATGAGATAACCTCGTCTAAGTGGTCGAGAGCGATGAGCAAGCCTTCCAAAATGTGAGCGCGTTCCTGAGCCTTCTTTAATTCAAAGCGCGAACGGCGGATAATCACATCGTGACGGTGCTCTACAAAGCATTCGATAATCTGTTTGAGATTGAGCAACTGCGGACGACCTTTTACAAGCGCAATGTTGTTAACGTTGAAGGTTGTCTGCAATTGAGTGAGTTTAAACAACTTGTTAACCACAACGTTAGGTATTGCGCCGTTTTTAAGAGTGATAACAATGCGCATACCTTTGCGGTCGGATTCGTCGTTGGCGTGAACGATGTCTTCGATTTTTTTGTCGTTGACAAGTTCGGCTATGTGGTGAATCTGTTCTGCCTTGTTAACCAAGTAGGGAATCTCCTCAAAAATAATCTGCGGCTTACCCGAGTGTGAGGTCTCAAAATGGTATTTAGAACGTACCACAATGCGTCCGCGACCAGTCATATAAGCGTCTTTAACGCCTGAATAGCCGTAAATCTGACCGCCTGTGGGGAAGTCGGGGGCTTTTATAATCTTGATAAGTTCCTCAATTTCAATGTCGTTGTTGTCGATATAGGCGCAGATAGCGTCGATCGAGTCCGAAAGGTTGTGAGGAGCCATATTGGTGGCCATACCAACGGCGATACCCGAAGCACCGTTTACCAACAGCATAGGGATACGTGTGGGCAGCACGGTGGGCTCTTTGAGCGATTCGTCGAAGTTGGGGATAAGGTCTACCGCGTCTTTGTCGAGGTCGATAAGTGTGTCTTCTGCAATTTTTTTGAGTCGTGCCTCTGTGTAACGCATAGCAGCAGGCGGGTCACCGTCCACAGAACCAAAGTTTCCTTGACCGTCTACGAGAGGGTAGCGCATAATCCAATCTTGCGCCAAGCGCACCATAGTTAAATAAACGGAGGAGTCGCCGTGGGGGTGAAACTTACCCATAACCTCACCGACGATTCTCGCCGATTTTTTAGTGGGTCGGTTAGAGAACACGCCCATCTCGTTCATTCCGAAAAGCACCCTACGGTGCACGGGTTTGAGACCGTCGCGGACATCAGGCAGCGCTCGCGACACGATAACCGACATTGAATAGTCGATATATGCGGAGCGCATCTCCTTGTCGATGTTCACTTTAACGATTCTACCGCTTGTTTCTTCTGCCGGAGTGTTTTCGGCATTTTGGTTAGTTTCGTTTTCGTTTACTGTATCTGACATAATTAATATGTGTATTATTTATACCAAATAAATTTGGTTTGTTGTCTTATTGCGCAAAAGTAGCAATTTTTATTTAAAGGAAAAATCTTTTAAGCATTTTTTTGTTTTTTGTACGATTTTTTGTTTTCTGTTAAAATTTTAACATTATTTAACATTTACAGCGGTAATTTTTCTCAAAAAAATACTCCGTGCCAAAAATAGGGGTTACAGCGTATTGTGGATATGATTTTTGTAACTGATTAACAGATACTTAGTTGTTTAAAAGTGTTAAAAATGGTAATAAAATAACCTATTTTACCATATTTTTGTACCATAATACTAAAAAAGTAGGCAAATAATTTGGATATTTTGTAAATATTTATTATATTTGCAATAATAATTTAAACAACAACATTTTATAATAACTAAATTTTTAAGAAAATGAGAACTAAAAATTATTTGTTTAACAAAAAGTACGTAGTACTTTTGATCGGAGTAAGCCGATATATTGACGCTTCGCTCCCCAATATCCATAACGTGGGATGCAACATTAAAGAGATGAAAAAGATTTTTACCGACCCCCGTTTTATCGGTATCGATCCTAAAAATCTTATAATCTCGTACAACGATACCGCCCTCGCTATTAAAAAGCGTATCGTAGATGCTTGTAACAAGGCTAAAAACGCTGATTACTCGCTTTTTATCTACTATGCTGGTCACGGTATCATCAACCCTGACAACCTCAACGTTTACCTTACTGGTCGCGACACTTGTCAGAAGTACCTTACCGAAACGGGTATTGCCCTTGCCGGTTTGCGCGAGGCTGTAAAACGCTCTTACGCTGGTGCTAAGGTTGTAGTGCTTGACGCTTGTCACAGTGGTCAGATCCACAAGTTGACTGGTTTTAACGTTCCTTCTATGGCTGAGTTTGCCGGTGTGCATATCGTTTCGTCTACTTCGGAAGACGAGTGCGCTCTTTTTAACAAGCGTAACCCTGATATGCCTACCTACTTTACCGACGCTCTTGTTAAGCGAGTTCGCGGTGGTATCAACAACGGTAAGGATTATCTTACTCTTGGTGAGGTAGTTGACGGTATTAAGGCTGAGTTCCGTAACCTTGGTTACCCTTTGCCTATCCAGTCGCGCATCGGTGATACTTATAAGGCTCCTTTTGCTAAAAACGTTGCCGCTCCTAAGGATTTCGTTGCAATGCCTGAGCCTAAAAGTTTTGTAGGACGTGCTTTGATGAGACTTTCGTTTATGATGTAATCTTACATTTAACCGTTTAGTTCTCATTGATATAAAAAAGAGACTTCGATTTTTCGGAGTCTCTTTTTTTTGTGCTCCCCTACCCTTTTTGCGAATAATCTCTTTCGCCGAAAATGGCTGACCCAATGCGGATTATGGTGCTGTGGTTTTTGATGGCTATGGGATAATCGTCGGTCATTCCCATTGATATTTCGGTAAAATCTTTCGGATTGTAACGCTCTTTGATACAAGAGAATAAGTCGGCTACTTTACCAAATTCTTTATCTATCTGCTCCTCGTTGTCGGTGTTGGTGGCCACGGTCATTAAACCAATGATTGAAATATTTGGATATTGGTCAAATGCTTTGGTTTCAAACAGTTGAATTATTTCATCGTAAGTAAATCCAGTTTTGGTCTCCTCTTCCGCCACTTTCAATTGAAGCAAACATTTAATTGTGCGGCTGTGTTTTGCTGCGTGTTTATTTATTTCGGCAAGAAGTTTCTGACTGTCAACACTGTGAATCATATATACAAACGGCGCGATGTATTTCACCTTGTTGGTTTGCAAATGACCTATAAAATGCCAATTGATATCTTTGGGCAAATGGTCGAATTTTGATGCCATCTCCAATGCGTGGTTTTCGCCAAAGTCGCGCTGTCCGATGTTGTAAAATCCCATAATGTCGTCTTCGGGTTTTGTCTTGGAAACCGCGAGCAAAAGTACGTTTTCAGGGATAGATTTTTTTATGTCGTTGTAGTTAGAAATATTCACCATCTTAAAGTAATACTTTAACTGATTATATGTTACTATTTAATACTGTGATAAATTAATATCACCCCCCTCCCCCACTCCCCTACCGGGATTTTTGGGTTCTTAGTTAGTTTTACAACTAATTGATTATCAATTAGTTATGTAATTATTTTAAAAATTCGCTTCCGAAACTTAGCGGCAGTAAGTCGCTGATACTGTTGACTATAAAGCAACGGTCTTTGGCTGCGAGAATAATTTTTATGGGCGTAGAGAATCGCTGTTCGGATTCTAAAAGTGCTTGCCGGCAAGCGCCGCACGGAGTGATGGGTGTATCAAGAAAATCGCCGTTGGTAAAAGCGGTGATTGCCAATGTTTTTATGGCTTTGTCGGGGTATTGCGAATTGGCAAAAAACATAGCGGTTCGCTCGGCGCAAAGTCCCGACGGATAGGCTGCGTTTTCTTGGTTGGTGCCGTTAACTATTGTTCCGTCGCTGAGGCGAATTGCTGCCGAAACGCTGAACTTTGAATACGGCGAGTAAGAGTGGTTTACAAATTTTTCGGCACTCTCCACGAGGGCGAGGTCTTCGGGTGCGAGTTCTGATTTGCTGCACTCGGTCATCTTTATATTTATGTCAATTGTCTTCATAATTTAATAAGTTTTATAAAAAATGCCGCAGATTATATTCCACGGCATTTTTATTATAACGAAATAAAAATATGTGTCAAATTTACTTCTTTAAGGCTTCGAGCATTTTTTTGCCAAGGTCGGCGGGCGACTCTGCCACGGTGATGCCACATTCGCGCATAATTTGCATTTTTGCAGCGGCTGTGTCGGCTTTGCCACCGATGATAGCACCTGCGTGACCCATACGGCGACCTTTTGGAGCGGTTTGTCCAGCGATGAAACCAACAACGGGTTTTGTACCGTGCTCTTTGATCCAGTATGCTGCATCGGTTTCCATAGAACCACCGATTTCGCCAATCATAATAATGCCTTCGGTTTCAGGGTCGGCCATAAAGAGTTTTACAGCGTCGAGAGTGGTGGTGCCGATGATGGGGTCACCTCCGATTCCTATTGCTGTTGTCTGTCCGAGTCCTGCTTTTGTAACTTGGTCAACAGCCTCGTATGTTAATGTGCCAGAGCGCGATACGATGCCGATGTGACCCTTTTGGAAAATAAATCCGGGCATAATGCCAACCTTAGCCTCGCCTACGGTGAGAATACCGGGGCAGTTGGGACCGATTAAGCGGCAGTCTTTGTCTTTGAGAAACTCTTTCACCTTAACCATATCCTGTGTAGGAATGCCTTCGGTGATGCAGACTATAACTTTAATACCCGAATCGGCTGCCTCCATAATAGAGTCGGCTGCAAAAGCGGGTGGTACGAAAATGCAACTTACGTTAGCGCCTGTCTTGTCGACAGCCTCTTTAACGGTGTTGAACACGGGACGGTCTAAGTGAGTCTGTCCGCCTTTTCCGGGGGTTACTCCGCCAACGACGTTGGTGCCGTATTCAATCATCTGTCCGGCGTGAAAAGTGCCTTCGCTGCCGGTAAAGCCCTGAACTATAACTTTTGAATCTTTGTTTACAAGTATACTCATTGTTGTAAATGTAGTTTTATTTTGCGCCCCAAATTTATGGCAAATTTTTTATAAGAACAAAAAATATTTGTTTTTTTTTAAAAAATGTTTTCGAGAGTTGTTTTTAACATAAATAATTGTTAGTTTTGGCAATATTTTTTTGCAAAGAAAGTTTGAATAAAACAAAGTAGAACTCAGAACATTACAAAATGAACGAATCGATATTGAAGGCACTGATGCAGATGTTTGCGATAGTGGCGACGGTAGATAGTGAAGGAGTCTCCGCCGACGCTCGTAAAATCGTGGAGTCTTATCTGAAACTTCAACTGAGCCAGTCGGTTGCCGCCGAATACCTAAACCTTTTCGACAAATATCTCGAAGAGCAGAGCGGTAGCGTGCGCAAACACACCGATGGCACACAGAGCAAGCGAAATTCGCGAAACTCGGTAAAAGTGTTGAAAATATGTAACGAAATTAATGAAACCCTCGAACAATACGACAAGATTATTGTTGTAATACGTCTTTTGGAGTTTGCGGGCAGCAACGTTACCGATAAGGAACTCGACTTTATCAACACCGTGGCCGATACCTTTAATATTACATTCGAAGAATACAACGACCTCAAAAGTTTTGTAATATACGACGTTGACCAAATTGTAGACCAGTCGCAACTGATGATTGTAAATTCTAAACAGCAGTTGGACAGCAGTTTGCAAAACGTTAAGCACAATTTTGAAAAAAATCTCAAAGGCGACCTGCTCATCTTCCGTATGAAGAGCAGCAACCTATTGTTTGTGAAATACATAGGCGAAGAAGACGTTTTGCTCAATAGTTCGCCGCTTGTGCCTAAGCGCACCTACGTGTTTGGCAACGGCGCTGTGCTCAAAAACTCAAAAATCACACCTATATATTATAGTGATGTGGCGGGACGGTTTATTCAGGCAGAACAGAAATCGAAAATTGAGTTCCGCGCCGAAAATATCGAGTTTTACTATCCCAACAGCGACAACGGCATACACCGTTTTTCGTTTTACGAAGAATCGGGAAACCTTATTGGCATTATGGGCGGTAGCGGCGTAGGCAAAAGTACGCTATTAAACTTGCTCATAGGCAGTTACCCGTTGGCAGGCGGACGTATTCTCATCAATGGCTACGATTACACCAAAGAACCCGAAAGTCTCAAAGGCGTGATAGGCTATGTACCTCAGGATGACCTTCTTATGGAAGAACTCACCGTTTTTCAAAACCTATATTTCAACGCCAAACTTTGTTTTAGCAATTTTAACGAAGAACAGATAGTTACGGCAGTAAACAAGATTCTGCTCGAAATGGATCTGTATGAAATTAAGGATCTTAAAGTAGGCGACCCGCTTAATAAGTTTATCTCTGGCGGTCAGCGCAAACGACTCAATATCGCATTGGAACTTATCCGCGAGCCCTCCGTGATGATTGTTGACGAACCTACGTCGGGACTTTCATCAGCCGACTCCGAAATGGTGATGTCGCTATTTAAAGAGCAGACTATCAAGGGAAAACTCGTAATTGTAAATATCCATCAGCCGTCGAGCGATATATTCAAAATGTTCGACAAAATACTTGTGATGGACAAGGGCGGCTATCCCGCTTACTACGGCAACCCACTTGATGCTATTGTTTACTTCAAAAAGATAAATAACAGTGTATCAGCCAACGAAAGCGAATGTCCCGTTTGTGGTAATGTTAATCCAGAGCAGGTTTTGGAGCAACTCGAAGCCAAGTGCGTAAACGAATACGGCAAACTCACCCGCAACCGCAAAGTGTCGCCCAAAGAGTGGTACGACCTTTATAATGAGAACATTGCGCCAAAAGTGGAGGAGCGCGGCGAATTACAAACCAAAGAAAAAACCGAACTGCCCGAAAACAAATTCTCTGTACCGGGATTGTTCGGACAGTTTAAGATATTTGCCAAACGCAACATATTGTCGAAACTTGCCGACCGTCAGTATTTGTTAATCAATCTGTTAGAGTCGCCAGTATTGGCATTTGTGCTTGCTTTCTTTGTTAAGTATTTTAGCGGAACGCACGAAAATCCCGGTGAATATATCTTTGCCAACAACGAAAACATTCCTGCATACATTTTTATATGTGTGATTTGCGCAATGTTTATCGGCTTGACTGTGAGCGCAGAAGAGATTATTCGCGATTTGAAGATACTCAATCGAGAACGATTCCTTAACCTAAGTTGGACAAGTTACATCAACTCTAAAATAGCAGTTTTGTTTGGTATTTCTGCCATTCAAACCCTCTCTTTCGCACTTGTAGGCAACTTTATTTTAGAGATAAAAGGCTTAAACTTAGAGTATTGGCTGATACTGTTTTCGGTGTCGGCACTTGCCAATTTGGTGGGTTTAAATATATCCTCGGCACTGAAAAGCGTGGTAAACATCTACATTCTTATACCTTTTATAATAGTGCCACAGTTGCTTTTTAGCGGTGTTTTGGTAAACTTTGGCAAGATGCACAAGAGCGTGGCTTCGGTAGAGTACGTTCCGCTTGTGGGCGACGCAATGCCTACTCGATGGGCATTTGAGGCGTTGGCATTGGCACAATTCAAAGATAATGAATACTTTAAGCATTTCTTTGCTATCGAACAAGAAATCTCCAAAAACAACTACATATCAGTATTTTTGATTCCTAATTTGGAGGAACGCATCAACGACACCAAAAAAGCCATCAAAACTGGCGGCAACCACAACGAGATTGCCCGTAACCTCGGCATTATCAAGACTATGGTATCAGAATTGTCTACCTCCGAAGGCGAGCGTTTCGACCGTGTGGACGAGATTACTCCCGAAAAATTCTCCGACAATGTGGCTTATTATCTAAATATATTCTTGGATAAAGTTAAGTCGGAATGTGAAGATTTTCAGTATTCTGCCACCGAAAAACGCGACTACATATTCAACGATATGATAGAGCAATACGGAAGTCGTGAAGCCATTTTTGAACTTCAAGAAAAATACCACAACAAAAAGTTGGAAGAATATATGCTGAATAAGAATGAGTTAGAGAAGGTTCTTGAATCAAACGGACGACTTATCCAGCAGAAAGACCCCGCCTATCAGATACCGAGATTTACCAACGGACGTGCGCCATTCTACGCACCTGTTAAGCGTTTGGGCAGTTTGACTATCGACACATTTTGGTTCAACACTGTGGTTATATGGTTGATAACCATATTCTTCTACGTGGCGTTGAGATTCACCTGGCTAAAATCGTTGCTTGGATTCTTCGGCAGGATTTCGTTGAAGAAAAAATTGTCGGAGTAGAAATTATTTGTAATTTTGCCCCAAAAGAAATTGAAAATATAAAACAAATGCAAAAAAAACTATTGTTAGGCGTTGAAGCCATAGCCCAAGGAGCCATCGACGGCGGTCTTTCGGGTGTATACGCCTATCCGGGGACACCGTCCACCGAAATTACTGAATATATAGAATCAAATCCCGTAGCCATTGAGCGCAATCTTCACCGTCAATGGTCGGCAAACGAAAAAACCGCAATGGAAGCCGCTCTGGGTATGAGTTACGCCGGCAAACGCGCTATGGTGTGTATGAAACACGTGGGTATGAACGTTTGTGCTGACGCTTTTGTAAACTCCGCAGTAACAGGCATTAACGGCGGTATTGTGGTGGTAGCAGCCGACGACCCGTCAATGCACTCGTCGCAAAACGAGCAAGACAGCCGCTTTTATGGCGACTTTGCTATGATCACAATTCTTGAACCTTCCACACAGCAGCAGGCTTACGATATGGCTTACAGCGCGTTTGAGATTTCAGAAAAAACTGGTCTTCCTGTTTTGATTCGCATTACCACGCGTCTTGCACATTCGCGCAGCACAGTGGAAACCAAAGAGTTAAAGAGCGAAAACGAAGTACATTTCCCCGCTGATCCGCGTCAGTTTGTGCTTCTGCCCGCAATTGCAAAACGCCGTTACGCCAACTTGCTCAAAATGCAAGAGGTTTTGGGCGACAATTCTGAAAAATCGACATTCAATACATTTGAAGATGCTAATTCAAAAACAGGAATTGTGGCTTGCGGCATAGCCTACAACTATCTTAAAGAGACATTCAACGGTGCAATCCCCTATCCTACCCTTCATATTGGTCAATATCCGTTGCCAATCAAGCAGATAGAGAAACTTGCCGAAAAATGCGACGAAATTATCGTTGTGGAAGAAGGCTATCCGTTTGTAGAACAGAAGATTAAAGGTATTTCGCAAAAAATAAAAATCAAAGGCAAATTAGACGGAACCCTTCCCCGTCAGGGCGAGTTGAATCCCGACATTACCAATGCGGCATTTGGCATAAAGTCTAAAAACCAATATGTTACACCCGAACTTGTATCGCCCCGTCCGCCGGCACTCTGCCAAGGTTGCAGTCACGCCGATATGTACGAGGTTCTCAACCAAGTGATGCAAGAGATGGGCAGCAACCGTGTGTTTGGCGATATTGGATGCTACACCCTCGGAGCGTTGCCACCTTACGTGGCTATCAATTCAACAGTGGATATGGGCGCGTCGATTACAATGGCAAAAGGCGCAGCCGATTCGGGCGTAAAACACGCCGTAGCAGTTATTGGCGACTCCACATTTGTACATTCAGGAATGACAGGACTTTTGGATGCAGTTATCGAAAACACTCCTATCACAGTGATAATCAGCGACAACTCAACCACAGCAATGACCGGCGGACAGAAATCGCACGGCGAAAACCGTATTGAAAAAATCTGTCTTGGTCTCGGCGTAGAACGCGAACACTTGCATATCATTACCCCGATGAAAAACAAACACGAAGAGATGTTTAAGGTAATTAAGCAAGAAGTTGAGTATCAAGGCGTTTCTGTAATAATTTCGCAACGCGAATGTATACGCACGGCAGCCCGCAAAGCCGCCAAGAAAAGAGCAAACCTCAAATAAAACAGAACAATGAAAACAGACATCATATTAGCAGGAGTTGGCGGTCAGGGAATCCTTTCGATAGCCTCGTGCATAGGCGTGGCCGCTATGAACGAAAATCTTTACGTAAAACAATCAGAACTCCACGGAATGAGTCAGCGCGGCGGTGCGGTACAATCGCATTTCCGTTTGAGCGACGAACCCGTATATTCCGACCAAATACCTCTTGGCGAGGCAGATATAATCCTTTCGGTAGAGCCGATGGAGGCACTCAGATACCTGCCGTGGCTTAGCGCAGAGGGTATGGTTGTTACCGACAGCACACCTTTTATTAATATACCCAATTATCCCGAGCCTGAAACCATCACAGCCGAGATAAAGAAATTGAAAAAGCACGTGCTCATCGACGCCAACAGCCTTGCCACAGAAATCAAGTCGCCCAAAAGCGCCAACATCGTAATGCTCGGCGCAGCGTCGAAATATCTGCAAGTTTCGTTTAAGTCGCTCGAAAACGCACTCGAAGAGATATTCAAATCAAAAGGCGCAGCAGTGGTTGACGTAAACAAGCAGGCACTCAATCTTGGACGCGAATACGCCGAAAAGTATATCCGCGGATAAATGAAAATAGTAATAGCAGGAGCATCGTCGGGATTGGGTTTTGAAACCGCAAAACTCTTTATATCAGCTGGTTGGAAAGTTTCGGTATGTGCACGCCGCATCGACAGGTTGAAAGAGTTGGTGGATCTTAATCCCGACAATGTAACCGCTTATCAGTTAGATATTTGCGAAGACTCCTCTCCTACTCTTCTGCAAAAAATATTGTCGGATGGAGATCGCACCGACATATATTTCCACGTGGCAGGCATAGGCAGCCACAATCGCGATTTGGATATTAACAAAGAGATTAACACATTAAACACCAATGCGTTAGGCTTTGTTAAGTGTATTGATACTGCATATAACTATTTTAAGACCGTAGGCGGAGGACACATAGCCGCTATCACCTCGGTGGCAGGCACAAAAGGACTTTCGGCAGCACCATCGTACAGTGCCACAAAGCGTATGCAATGGACTTATTTACAGTGTCTTGCACAACTTTCGCACAGTTCGGGAGCGGGCATCAAAATCACCGATATACGTCCCGGATTTGTAAAAACCGACCTTTTGGATAAGAGTTTGGATTATCCGTTGTTGTTGACCCCGCCATACGCCGCCAAGATTATCTACAAAGCCATTATCAAGAAAAAACGTGTAAAAATTATTGATTGGAAATACGCCATACTCGTTTTCTTGTGGCAAATGATTCCTGATTTTGTTTGGGAACGGCTAAAAATTGACGCCAAACAGAAGTAGAGATTGTTTTTTATATCAAAACTAATTAAAAAAAAGGCGCAAAAACCTTTGTATTACAAAATAATTAGTAATTTTGGCGAAAAATAGAAACTATGTTGGAACCTATAAATATAGCAGCCACAATCGACACACCGGCAATTATACTTGACAAAAGTACCGGTGAGATGTCATTTTCGGGTCGTTCGTTGCCCGAAGACGTGTTGAAAATATATCAGCCGGTGCAAAATTGGTTTAAGGAGTATTGTCAAGACCCAAATCCAGAAACCGAAATTGAATTCAACCTCGACTATTTCAACTCATCGACATCGCGCATAATAGTTAAACTATTAATTGAAACAGAAAAAATCCACAACCACACCTCCAAAGTGCACGTGCTTTGGTGCTACCGCGCCAACGACGAAGTGATGAAAAACCGTGGGCTCGAACTAAAAAGCGTGGTAAACGTGCCGTTCGATATGGTGGAAAAATAAAACCGACAATAAATTATATTACTGTAACACAATAAATTCCGTTAAAAATGGAAGCACAAGACCCTATCTCTATCGAAAAAACTGACGGCGAAGAGCCCAAGAAACTCACCGCCGCACAGATTATTTTACAGAAACTGGCAGACAAAAAAGCCGAATCGCTCGAAAACATCATCACTGAGGTGGAAACCGAAAGCACCGAACCCGTTGGCGAGGAGCCTTTGGACGAAGAGCCCGAAGCAGAAGAACTGCCACAGACCCCGAAAGTAAATTATTCGGAACTCTCTAAGGATCAATTGCTCGACGAATTGAAAAAACTCGTGCAAATTGACGACATCCAACAAACGAAAGACGACATTGAAAGCATTCGTTCCGCTTTCTACAAAATATACCGCGCCGAACTTGCCGAGCGTAAGCAGAAATTCTTGGACGAAGGCGGTCAGGAAAAAGACTACAAGCCGATGGTAGACCCTTCGGAAGTAATCTTTAAACAACTTTACGATCAATTCCGCGCTAAAAAGAACCAAGTGTACGAACAGCAAGAGCGTCAAAAAGAAGAAAACCTCAAAAAGAAATACGAAATAATTGCAAAAATCGAAAGCTTGATTAATAGCCAAGAAACTATGAATCAAACTTTTGAAGAATTCAAATCGCTTCAAAAACAATGGAGCGAAATTGGACACGTGCCGCAAGCCGAAACGCAGAAACTTTGGGATAGTTACAACTACCAAGTAGAAAAATTCTACGACTTTGTAAAAATCAACAAAGAACTCCGCGACCTCGACCTCAAACGTAACACCGATGCAAAAATAGCCCTCTGCGAAAAAGCTGAGGAACTCCTTCTCGAACCCAAAGCAGTAAAGGCATTCAAAGAGTTGCAAAAACTCCACGAACAGTGGCGCGAGATAGGTCCCGCTCTCAACGCTCACAAAGAGGAACTTTGGGAACGCTTTAAACAAGCCACCGCAAAAATCAACAAAAACTATCAAGACTATTTTGAAAACATCAAAAAAGAACAAGAGAACAACTTGAAAGCCAAAGAGTTGATTTGCGAAAAAGCCGAAGACCTTATCGCTCCCGACTACAAATCGCGCAAGGAGTGGGAAAACAAATCAAAAGAGATTCTTGAACTCCAAAAAATTTGGAAACTCATTGGTTTTGCTCCCAAAAAGCACAACAACAAGATTTACGAACGTTTCCGCGCAGCGTGCGACAAGTTTTTTGAGAAAAAACGCGAGTTCTACTCTCAAAACAAAGAAGAAGAAGACAACAACTATCAGTTGAAAGAAGACCTTTGCGTTCAGGCTGAGGGACTTAAAGACAGCACCGATTGGAAAAAGACCACCGATATCTACATCAACTTGCAGAAAAAGTGGAAAACCATAGGACCTGTTCCACGCAAATATTCCGAAGAAATTTGGCAACGTTTCCGCGCAGCTTGCAACTATTTCTTTGAGAAAAAATCACAGCATTTCTCATCGGTAGACCAAGAGCAGGAAGAAAACCTCAAACTCAAAAAGCAGATTATCGACGAAATTGAGAACTTTAAGTTTGAAGATAGCGACGAAAAGAACCTTGCAGCCCTCAAAGAGTTGCAAAAACGCTGGTCGGCAGTGGGTTTCGTACCGTTCAAACAAAAAGAAGACCTTCAAGATCATTACCGCAAGGCCATCGACAAGCAGTTTGCAAAACTCAACATCGACGAAACCAAGCGTAGCGAAGCAAAAATCAAAGGTCTTATTGAGTCGCTCAAAAACAATCCTCAGGCTTACGAGAAACTCCGTGCCGAGAAAGAACGTCTCAAAAATCGTGTAGATGCTATCACTCAGAAGATTACGCTTGCAGAAAACAACCTCGGATTCTTTGCCAAGAGCAAAAAAGCCGATAGCATGATTGAGGATTTCAAGCGCAAAATGGAAAAAAACAAAGAAGAAGCCGCCGCGCTCAACAAACTCATTTCGCTGCTCAACAAGGCTATCAACGACATAGTAAACCAACAGTCTGCCAAAAAAGGAGGCAAAGCATAGTTAGACATGAACAATACATTCGACAAGAATACCTTAATAGGAATTTTACTTTTATTAGCCATATTTGTGGGCTTCTCGATATTCAACCGCCCAAGCAAAGAGGAGGTTGAGCGTCAGCGCAAATACCGCGACTCGATAGCCCAAGTGCAGCAAGAACTATTTCAGCAGGAACTTTTGAAACGTGCTGAAGACAGCGCACGCATGGCTCAGGCACAGAGCCTCGACACCATTGCAGAAATAAGCGACTCGGCTCGTGCAGCTATCTTGGCTAATTCGTTTGGCGATTTTGCCCAAGCATCTTCGGGTGCTGAAACCGAAATAAACCTGAGCAACAACCTCTTGGCTGTTGCCATCAACACCAAAGGTGCAATGGTTTCGTCGGTTAGGGTTAAGGGTTACAAAACCTACAACGGCGACTCGCTTATGCTTATCAAAAACGACCCGGGCAATGAAATGAACCTCGATTTCTTTAACGGAAACAAGGCAATCTCTACCAAAGATCTCTACTTTACCGTTGCTTCGCAAACCAACAACTCTGTGGTGTTGCGCGCTCCGGCAGGCGACGACAAGTGGTTAGAGTTTTCTTACAATTTGAAAGAAAACAGTTATTTGGTAGACTTTACAATTTCGTTCCACAATCTCAAAGGTCTTATAAAACAGAATATGAGTTACTTAGACCTTACGTGGAGTCAATTTTTGCCCGTTCTCGAACGCGGTAACGATTGGGAAGCGCAAAACTCGGGATTGTTTTACAAGTTTAACGGCAACGACGAAGACGATATCGAAAGTATCAACCCAGGCGAAGGATCGCTCTCTGAGCAACTTAACACAAGTACCAAATGGATTGCATACAAAGGTCAATTTTTCTCATCGGTGCTGATTTCAAAAACCTCGATACCAAATGCAGTGGTTTCGGCTCAACGCACTTCGCTCAACGGCAACTTAATGTTGATGAGTTCAAAAATTGCAGTGCCCAACACTTGCGAAACCGATTCGATGGTATTCTACTTTGGTCCCAACAAGTATAGCATACTTTCTAATATTGCTCTCAGCAACACTTCAG
>JAFPYT010000332.1 GCA_017394445.1 Bacteroidales bacterium
GGGGTGAGTTTCAAAAAGCGGTGAAACTTTACACCGAACTCAAAAAACTTTGTCCCGGATTAAGTATGCTCGATCTTGGAGGCGGTTTCCCAATTCGCAATCAACTTGGATTCGATTACGATTACGAATACATTATCCGCGAAATTGTTAAGAATATCAAAGAGATATGCATCAACGAAAATGTTGAAGACCCCGACATCGTTACCGAGTTTGGCAAATACACAGTGGGCGAAAGTGGTGCTATTATATTAAAGGTGCTCGACCAAAAACAGCAAAACGATTCGGAGCTTTGGTATATTGTAGACAATAGCCTTATGAATACAATCCCTGATGCATGGAGTATCAACGAAAGGTTTATTTTGCTGCCAATCAACAAGTGGGATCACGAATGTACACGTGCCAACATCGGAGGCATAAGTTGCGACCACAGCGATTATTACAACTCCGAAGATATGAATCAGCATGTAATTTTGCCAAAATTTAGTCCCGACGAAAAAGAGCCTCTCTATCTTGGATTTTTTCATTCGGGCGCATATCAGGATGCGATTGCAGGTTATGGCGGCATAAAACACTGCTTGATTCCATCGCCTAAGCATATAGTGATTTATCGCGACGTTACTGGAAATTTTGTGGATTATTGCTATCGCAACGAACAAACTGTGGACGAAATGTTTCACATACTTGGATATAGTCATCCCGAACAAAATCCCATTATAAAAAAGAAACAGTCTGAATGATTTTACGTATAATCGGGCAGAGAAAAGAGTATGTCCAAACTGCGCCGACATATTACCCGACTGTTTTACGCAGCGGCTATGGCATTATGCCTATGCTTCTGCGCCAATCCTGCTTTGGCTCAGCTTAACGACAAGCAGTTTGTCGACAGTATTCTCTCGCTGATTACACCTGCCACACCCGACACCACCAAGGCTCATTATTATCACGAAATAGCCAAAACGGTGTATTCGTCGGAAACTGTGATAAAATACGCTAATCTTGCGCTGCAATGTTGCAATCCCGAAGATACTACATTAAGGGCAGGTTGTTATAGTTGTATTATTTGGGCTTCGGTGATGATGGGCAAACCAATGGATGGCATTAAAACTGCTCAAAAAGCCATGGCTCTCTGTGCCGATAATCCTAATCAGCGTAATGCCAAAATGGTGATTATTTCGATGATGGCAAACTGTTATGACGATATGAACCGTCTCGACAGTAGCCTTTTATGTCAAACCGAATTTATTGACATTGCCAACGAACTCGATGATCCGTTTATGCTATGCTTTGGTTATCAGCGTCTTGCTATCACTTGTCTTGATCGTAAGTATGGCGAGGCAAGTGTAGAATATATCGATTCGCTCGAATCCATAAGCCTTCGTCATAATATGAGCATGCATCTTGCTTTTGCATACAGTCTCCGTTCGCGACAAAAGTCAAGCAGTTGGGTAGATTCTGTCGATAACCTTGTAACGGCTGTGGCTTATATCAAAAAAGCTATTTCGGTGTACGATACCATCTCTATACCGTCGGGAATGCTCACTGCGTATTACGGAGTGTTATTGTCGGCGCAAGAGCTTTATATGAGGCTTGCTACCCAAACAGGAAACATGGCTTATGCCGACACAAGTTATCTTTATTACAAAAAATGCGACAAGTGGTACACCGAAAATGGTCTTACTGACTTTATTACAATGCAAATAAGTTATGCCGATTATTTGATGGCAAAAAATCGCCCTGCAGAAGCCCTTCGTGCAGTTAAGGAGTGCGAACCGTTGTTGCAAGATTCTATGCACACTTTGTTTAAACAGATGTATCACAGTGCTTTGGCAAATTGTTATTATGCACTTAAAAACTACAACAAGGCTCTTGCTAACCGAAAGTTAGCGTTACAATATATGATGATGGTAAACAACGAACAGACTTCTGACGATATTTCTGATTTTAAAGTGCTTACCTATTCAAAACGGCGCAAAAAACTTGATGCAATAGAGCGTGCCAACATTGAACTCAAAAATCAGCTCGAAACTCGTCATTCGCGTATTATATTGTTTATAACCATATCGGGGCTTGCTTTGCTATTAACAATAGTGTTGTTTTTGTGGAGGTCGTTTGCCCTAAAACGTAAAACCAACAACGAATTGTTTGTTAAAAATTCGCTCCTTTCGCAACAACGCGAAGAAATTGAGGCTCAGCGCGATGTGCTCACCGTTCAAACTCAAAACATCGAAAAAATCAATCGGCGGATTATGGCAAGCGTAAACTATGCTCAGCGTATTCAGCACGCCGCTATGCCGTCTGACGAAGATCTTAAAAAGATTTTTCCCGATTCGTTTGTCTATTTTTGTCCTAAATCTGTGGTTAGCGGCGACTTTTATTATGCCACTTCTATCGATGGATGCAGGGTAATAATACTTGCCGATTGTACTGGACACGGCATTCCTGGTGGTTTTCTTTCGATGCTCGGCATTTTTGGACTCAAAGAATTTGTCCGTACCAAAGAAGATGCTTTGAATCCCGCTACCATACTCGACAAGATGAAGGCTTTTGTTATCAATTCTTTATCGTCCGAAAAAAATCATTATGCCATGAACGATGGTATGGATATGACAGTATGCACCATTTTGCCCGACAACAAGGTAATGAAATATGCATCTGCCAATCAATCTGTTGTTTTAATTCAAAACGGAGCTATAATTAGAATGTTGGGCGACAAAATGCCTGTGGCTAAGTATCTTGATAGTAATGAAATGTTTTCTACATACGAAACTGCGATTAATGCGGGCGACACTCTTTATATGTTTACCGATGGTATTCCCGATCAGTTGGGCGGTAATGAGGAGGGTAAAAACAGGCGTTTGCTAAAAATTAATTTCGAGGCTTATTTGCTTGAACTTTCGGCGCACCCAATAGACCAACAGTACGTATTGTTTGAAAAATTTATCAACAACTGGCAAGGCGGACGTATCCAAACCGACGACCAATCGCTTATAGGTATCAGAATATGACGGTGATTAGATACATATCAGCTGTAATGGCATTTGTGGTTGGCTTAAGCATCAGTGTTTTTGCCTCGGATACCACCGGTGTGTTGAGCGCAGAGCAAAATATTGCTATCAAAAAAGCTGATTATTATCGCCAGCTGTCGGCAGAATACGAAAAACAGGGTGATTACCGCCATGCCGATTCTGTGTATAATCTCTATATTGATATACAACGTAACCTTTTTGACGAAGAGGCTATGAACAACCTCACCGCTATGAAAAAGGCTCAAGCCGATGCTGAGCAAAACGAGCTGCAAGAAAAAGAGATGCAGCGTATCAATATGGTGCATGCCTCAAATCAAAAACATTTGCGCACAATAATTGTGGCTGTGGTGATAGGTATCGTATTAATGGCTTTTTTAGCAGGTTTTATTATTAAACTGATACGCACCAAACGCCGAGCCAACAATCAGCTTTCTGAAGCTAACATCGAATTGGCTCAACAACGAAAAGAAATTGAACACCAATGCGACCTTATTGCTCAGAGTAAGGAAGAACTTGTGAGTGCCAACGACCAAATAATCAATAGTATACGTTACGCTCAACGGATTCAGCAGGCTACTATCACTTCTGCGGGTAACTTTGATACGCTTTTTGCCCAATCGTTTGTGTTTTTCCGTCCTAAAAATATAGTTAGCGGTGATTTCTTTTTTGCTACTAAATGCGGAAGTTTGAAAGTGTGTGTGGTGGCGGACTGCACAGGACACGGTATTCCGGGTGGTTTCTTGTCCATGCTTGGTATTTCGGCTATGAAAGAATTGCTCATCACCGAAGAGGCTGCTAAAAATCCGGGTCAGGTGCTCGATCAGCTCAAAGCGTTTGTAAAAAGCACTTTGAATCCTCACGATGGAATGTCGGCTATGGAAGATGGTATGGATATGACTATCTGCAGTTTCGATTGGCAAAACCGAATGATGTATTATGCCGCAGCAAATCAAACTGCCTTGCTTGTTCGTGGTGGCACACCTTATAAACTTAAAGGAAACCCTATGCCTGTGGGTAAATATTACTTAGACGCGGGCAATTTTTCATCGCTTCAGCAGCCGTTAGAGCCAGACGATATGGTGTATCTCTATACCGATGGTTTTCAAGACCAACTTGGCGGCGAATTGTCGCATCCTGTTGGTCGTAAACTTTATAGCAAAAATTTGGTGGATTTCCTTTGCAGCGTAAGTCCGCTTCCGTTGCCCGAACAGAAACAAAAGTTAGATTCTTTTATAACCGATTGGGGCAACGGTCGCGATCAAACTGATGATATGACTCTTGCCGCTGTAAAGGTGGTTTTTGAGTAATTATCTGTGGTAGTTAATTGCTTAGTTGGTTCTAAATGTTAATCCAAAAAGCACTGTTACTCCGTCTAAATCTGTTCCTGTTGCTATTTTGTAACGGTCGCATTTGAGGTTGAGGTTTCCGTATTTGCGGTAGGTGGCTCCGAGCGAAAAGATAATGCCTTCGCCACGAATTTTGTATTCGAGTTGCGCACCGGGTTCTACCACGGTTACAAAGCATTTGTCGGCTTTTTGGTGAAGTGTGCCTATGACGCTTTCGTCGTCTTCGCCGTTGGTTACTATATGGTTAGAATAGTTTGTGCCTCCGATTCCGCCTTTTACCAACGCCGAAAAACGGAGGAGTTTGCGGGGAAAGAATGTCTTTTTGAAATATAATCCTGTGTAGTTGCTACGGAATAGAAACTCGTTATCATCGAAACGAAAACGGTGGTCAACTTTTGAGTTGGTGTTTAAGTGTGTAAAAAACAGTCCGCCTGCCATTCCCTGCACCATTGTAAGTCCAAAATTGCAGCCGATGTTGCCGTTGATACGTTTGTCGGCACCGTCGATATATCCCAAACCGAGTTCTGCGCCCATTTCTACGCCTTCTATTTGTGCTTTTGCTCCAAAAGATAGGGCGGTAAGTGCAGCAATCAATATTATTTTTACTTTCATGTTTTTAATAATTTAAAGGTTTATTCGTAATATTCAATTGTTCGTTCTTCGTTGCCACGTTTGAGCCAGTTGCCGTGGCTGTCGGTTTTGTCGTAGGTGATTCTTACAGGGTCTGTTTCAGTTTCTTCACCGAGATCGCTCTCCACTATAGATACCGTAGGGTAGCCTTCTGCGTCGAAACCGAATTTCGCTGCCGACCAGTATCCACCATCGCCGCCGCCACGCAGTGTTAGACGCATAAACGTGGTGTCGTATTCAAAAAATTCACTTCCACCAGGACCGTCGTATGTGTTGGTGATGTAACCTTTGCCGTCGCGTATTAATTGTACCTCCACGTCTCCGTTGTCATCTACCTCGTCGAACATGCCGTCGTTGAAGTTATGTGTTGACGAAAATTCTGTGCAATATTTTGTGATGTTGCCCTGCTCGTCGAAATATGCTTTGCGTTTGCTTTTGTAAATCACAGATTTAACCCTTCCTTTTACCTCCATAAAAGCGAGGTCGGGAGTGAGATAATTGTTGTCGATAAAGGTTTTGAGCAATGCCTTTGTGCTGTCAAAATCAGCTATTACCCATTGTCCGTTTTGTTTTGCAAGCGTCATCTTGTGGGTGTTTACTGTTCCGCTCGGATGTGTGTAGGTAAACACGTCGGTGGCAATGGTATCGTTTACGGTGGTGTTAGTGTGGGTTATCTTGTGCTCGCCCTCACATCCGTCGTTGCCTTCGATAAAATAATAGAGAAATTCTTCGTCGCCTATGCCTTCTACTGGAGGTGGAACGCTCCAAGCCTTTTTCAATAGGTTGTAATATTCTTTGGTGTAATACTTTTCGGCGTTTTGAGGCATCGCGTGGTCGGGAATGTATTTGAAAAGCGAGTCTACGCAAGCAGCGATTTCGTCTCCCTGTTGCTTGTTGTTTGTGCTGCATCCTACAGTTAGGAGAGCAGCAACTATGGCTATCAGTTGTTTTTTCATGATATTTGTCAGTTTTTTATTAATAATATAGTGTATTGTCGCCACAAAAATAGAAAAAAAGGCGCACCCGCCAAATA